>CABTZE010000104.1 GCA_902489215.1 uncultured Brevibacterium sp. | reverse complement strand
GCACCGTGCGCCCAATCGGCTTCTGGGTGATGTGAACCAACCGGCGGATCTTGTCGCCCCCCGCCGCGCTGTCCACTCGGAAATCCCGGGAGTCGTCGGATTCTGCCGTGAACTCAGCATCAGGATCTTCGTCAGTGGCTTCTTCGGTGCCGACCACCTGCTTGGCTGAGCGGGACGCCACATCGGCCAGAACCCCGATGACCAGGGTGGATTTTCCGGAACCGGATACTCCCGTGACTGCGGTGAGCGCCCCGAGCGGGAAGTCCACGTCGGCCCCGTCGAAGGCGCGCGCGTGAACACCTCGGAGGCTGATGGATTCACCGGTGCCAGCCGGGGTGTCCGTCAGCTCGGGAAAGTCTGCGTTAAGAGCGGCGGCAGTGGGTGAGCCAAGCTGCTCGGCGTTGGCGCGGAACTGGTCCGTAGGGCCGGAGAACATCAGCTGCCCGCCGCGCTCACCGGCGCGAGGGCCGATATCTACGATCCAATCGCATCCCGCCACTAGGGACATATCGTGCTCCACCAGAAGCACAGAATTGCCCGCGTCGATGAAGCGCTGCAGCAGCTCGGAGACTGCCTTCCGCTCCACGACGTGCAGGCCAGCCGAGGGCTCATCCAGCACATAGGCTGTGCCGAACAGGCTCGAGTTCAACTGGGAGGCCAGCCGCAGGCGCTGGTGTTCGCCCGCAGACAAGCTCCGGGCCGGACGGGAGAGGCTTAGGTGCCCCAGCCCCAGCTCGATTGCCGCGCGCACCGTGGGCAGCACCTGGTCCAGCAGCAGCTCTTCGGCCTCGTCGTGCTCGTTCCACTGCTGCTTCGCGATCCCCGCCAAGTGCTCGAGGCGGACCTCCAGCACAGTCAGCACGTCCTTCAACGCCAAGTCGTTGAATTCGTCAATGGCGAAACCGGCGTAGCTGACCAGCAGGGTATCCGGCTGGAAACCGCGGCCCTGGCAGGTTGGGCATATCGATGAATGCATGAAGGAGAGCACCCGGCGGCGGGTCTTATCCGACTCCGTTTCCGCCAGGGAGTCGGTGAGGTAGGTGGCAACCGAGCGCCATTTGCCTCTATACGACCCCTGCATGGCGTTTTCATCCCGCACCGGGTGGACGGTGACCACCGGCTGTTCGTCCGTGAACAGGATCCAGTCGCGGTCCTCTTGCGGAATATCCCGCCACGGGACATTGAGCGGGTAGCCGAGGGTGCCCAGGATGTCCCGGAAGTTCTTACCCAACCAGGCTCCCGGCCACGCGGCGATCGCACCGTCCCAGATGGACAGGCTGGGATCCGGCACCATCGACTCTTCCGTTGGCCGGTGCACGGTGCGGGTCCCCTGGCACTCCGGGCACATGCCGGCGGTGGTGTTGGGGGAGAAGGCGTCAGAGTCGAGCCTGCCGTATTCCAGCCGTTCGCGCATGCCGTCCGGGTAGCTGCCGGAGCGGGAGAAGAGCAGCCGAATGCTATTCGAGATATTCGAGATCGTGCCCACGGAAGAGCGTGCCCCACCCAGGGTGGTGGACTGCTGCAGGGCCACCGTCGGTGGAAGACCCGTGACCGATCCGACGCGCGGGTTGACCGCGCCGCCGATGAGACGGCGCGCGAAGGGGGAGACAGACTCCAGGTAGCGACGCTGCGCCTCGCCGTGGATGGTGCCGAAGGCCAGGCTGGACTTGCCTGAACCCGAAACACCGGTGATCGCCACGAGGGTATCCCGGGGCAGGTCGACGTCGACGTGTTTCAGGTTGTGAAGGTGTGCATCGCGCACTCGGATCATTGGGTCGTCACCCGCACGACCCGCAGAGTGCGGAGTCGGGGATTCGGATGTGCCGTGAGTCATGGCGGCTACTTTACTTCGCGGACTGGGGCTGCTGCGGCGGTTGCGACTGCTGCGGCTGTTGCGCCCGCTGAGCCTGTCGGCGCAGGACGAGCCCGCGGACCGACCCCATGGCGATGAGTATCAGAGTGAGAACGACCGAGCCCAGCACGATTGTCCACGAAATGTTCGGATCTGCGGGGCTGTGGGTCAGCTGATGGACGAGTGCGGACATGAGTGACGCGCAGACCGCCGGCACTGTCCAGTACAGCGACAGCCTGGCTGACAGCGAAATCAGCACAATGGCTCCGGCGGGTGCCGCCAGGACCGACACCATCCACACCGACAGGATCACCAGGCTGGCCACGAGTGCTGATGGCGGACCGACGTAGCCGTATTCGACCTCCATAGGGTCGTGGTGAATAGCCGACGGCAGCAGCGCCAGCGCCAGAACGCCCAGAGCGATGTCAACCCCGAACGCCACTGTGCCAATAGAGTCACCGAATGGCCGCGGCGGTGCAATGTAGCCGAGCGCTTCGAGCACGTGGTACATGCCGAACATGGTCACACCGGCGCTTGCGGCTAAGAAGAAGAGAATCTGCGTGCGAGCTTTGGAGCGCACCGGGGAATGCTGATTCATGCGGTTTACTGTAGAGGGGAAAGTAGGGAAAACCCTCAGTGTTCCTCGGGCTTTCACCATGGGAATCTGATTGCCGCCCCGCGAGGATTGAAGCATGAAATCTCAGACACGAAACGGAAGCTGGATCAAACCAGCCGGACATCCGGGGCTGATAGGCACAGTGAACCTGCTGGCCTCCGGTTTTGTCTGGTGGACGATCTCCTGCCTGTCCATCTTCCTGTTCTTCAGCGGCCTGTCGGCGCTTCCGGCTGCCGGTTCCGGCCTCATCTTCCTGCTGGCGTGGTTCTACTTTCAATGGGGAATCAACATCGTGGAGCGCCACCGCGCTGAATCGATTTACAGCCTGGGCTACCCCAAACCGCAGATGCCGCAGCGTGAACCCGGTTTCACCGGCTGGCTTAAGTGGTTGGGCCGGTCGGCGACTTCGGCCGTTTTCTGGCGCGGCACCGCCCATCATTTCCTCAAGTCCTTCACGGGTGCCGTCCTCGGCGGGCTGTCGTTTTTGGCACTCGCCTTTGCCTTCGTGTTCTTCGGCATCGCCGTGTCGGACACCATCAGCCAGGAGATCGTTTTCGACAACGTCGACAGGCCGCTGCGTTTTGTACTCGCCGCGGTTCTGACTGTCTTCACCCTGGTCATCCTGTGGTACTCGGCCATGCTTGACCGTGCGATCGACAAGCTGCTGTTGGCGCCGTCGAAAGCTGACACTCTGACACAAGAGGTCACGGCCCTCGACGACGCCCGGCAGGGAGCGGTTGGTGCCGCAGAAACTGAGCGCGCCCGCCTCGAGCGCGACCTTCACGACGGCGTGCAGCCCATGCTGGTGGCCCAGTCGATGAAGATCGGCATGGCGAAGGCGAAACTCGAAACCGACCCCGAAGGGGCCCGCACTTTCATTGCGGAAGCACACGAAGATTCCAAGCAGGCGGTTGCGGAACTGCGCCGTCTGGTGCGCGGCCTGCAGCCGGCCGTGCTGGGCGACCGCGGCCTCGATGCCGCCCTGTCCGGCCTTGCAGCCCAGTCGGTCGTCCCGGTGGGCCTCACCGTGAATCTGCCCGGGCGCATCGATCGAGACATCGAGTCCGTCGCCTATTTCGTTGTGGCCGAAGCCCTCACCAACATCAACAAGCACGCGCACGCCACCCGCGCGACTGTGCGGGTCGGCATGACCGCCGACCTTTCCCGACTGCAGATCGAGGTTTCTGACAACGGACGAGGTGGAGCTCACCTCCCGGTGCACGGAAATTCGGGTCTTGCGGGGCTGCGGGACCGGGTGCGGGCTGTGCGCGGCAGCTGGGAATTCTCGTCGCCTGATGGTGGGCCCACCGAACTGAAAGTCGAGGTGCCATGCGCATTCTGATTGCCGAAGACTCTGTCCTCCTGCGGGAAGGCCTAGTGCGCCTGCTGACCGATGCCGGCCACGACATCGTCCACACGACGGGTGATGCGACTGATCTGCTCGGCGCGGTCAGCGCCCACGAACCTGATCTGGCGATCGTCGATGTGCGGATGCCGCCGACGTTCACGGATGAGGGCATTCGGGCGGCTGTGCTCATCCGCGCGCAGAACCCGGAAGTTGGAGTTCTCGTCCTTTCCCAGTACGTAGAAGAGCGCTACGCATCAGATCTCATTGCCGACAATTCCGGCGGTTTCGGCTACCTGCTGAAAGACCGCGTGGCAGACGTCAGCGACTTCCTGGAAGCAGTCGACAAGGTCGCTTCCGGCGGCACGGTGCTTGACCCGGAAGTCGTCAGCCAGATCATGGTGCGTTCCCGCCGGGACACGGGAATTGACCAGCTTTCGGCCCGTGAACGCGAAGTTCTGGCACTCATGGCCGAAGGCAAGTCGAACTCAGCCATCGCCTCCGCACTGTTCTTAAGTGCCGGAGCAGTCGAAAAGCACATTTCGTCGGTGTTCACCAAGCTCGGCCTGTCAGCCGGAGCCGACGACAACCGCCGCATCCTCGCGGTCCTGAAGTTTTTAGGAGCCTGACATGACCACCCAGCCCATGCCGACACCTCGTAATTCCAACCAGCCAGCCCAGCAGCAGGGGCAGCCGGGGCAGCAACCCGGCCAGCCCACACCCGCGCGGAAGTCATCGCGCATCGGGTGGAAGATCGCGATCGCCATCGCGGCGGTGCTCGCCCTGATCGTGCCGCTCGGCGTTATTGCCGTCATGATGGTGGCATCAGCCAGCTATGAGCACAGAACACAGAACGGCGCGATTCCCGAAGGCATTGATCGGCTCGAAATCAATACAAACCTCGCCGAGGTGATTGTCGTGGATTCCGCGGAGATCGGAGACCGTGACATGCCGCCGGAGTCGCAGGTCACTGGCTGGTTCGACGCCCGCTACCGTCAGCACAAAGACGACAACACAGGCGCAGGCCCGGTCACAGTGCAGAAGAGCGGATCGACTGCGGTCCTGGACATCAAACCGCAGAACAAACGGGGAGCCGAAGTGACCATCGGCCTGCCGAAGGACCTCGCCGAAAAGCTGGCGATCGACCTCAAGATCAGCCGGGGTGCGCTCGACGTCGACGGCAAGTACAAAGACATTGCCGCCTCGATACGCGGCGGTTCGGTAGAAGTCGAGGGTGAAGCCGAAAAGCTGGCGATCGACATCAAGGGCGGCGAGGCTGACGTTGAAGGGACCTTCGACGACGCGAGCTTCAAAGTGCAAGGCGGTGAGGTCGGTGCGGAGCATCTCGATGCGAAGAAGAAGGTGTCCGTCAACGTCACCGCGGGAAGTGCTGATCTGCAGCTGGGATCGAATACACAGCCTGTTGAAGGTGTCGACCTCCGTGTGGCAGCCGGTTCCGCCAGCCTGCTGCTGCCCGATCCGAAAGACATGGAGAACGGACGGGGGTACGTCATCGTCGATGACGGGCAAGCCAACCTGGGCAGCACCACAATCGAAATCGAAGCCAAGCGAGTGGCTGACATGTCAGAAGTCGGTGAGGACATCCCAGTGCACATCAACGCCGGTGTGGGTGACCTTGAAATCGGCTACTGGGATGCCGGTGGAGACTACTCCGAAGAGGCCGACCTCGACGAATAAAGCACGGTCCCGGTCCGGGAGGGAGCCGCTTGAGTGTCCTTGACTATCTCCGTTGGTGGGCTAATAGTTAAGAGTCCACCAACGAGAGGCTTCATCGATGTCAGGTCATGACAAAAACCGTGTCAGCAGTGTTCGTGAGGAAGACCCGATTCCCAAGGGTGTGCGCGGACATAAGCGGCAGGCGCTGAAGCGCAGCATCAAGAGCCGCCACATGTTCATGATTGCGCTCGCCGGGGTCATCGGCACGGGGCTGTTCCTCGGTACGGGCGATGTCATCAACCGTGCGGGCCCCGGTGGGACGATCGCCGCGTATGTTGTCGGCGGTTTCCTCCTGTGGCTGACCATGTCGTGTCTGGGCGAAACGTCGTCGGTGATGCCGGCCTCCGGATCTTTCCAAGCACACGCGACAAAGCTCTTAGGGCCCGGGACGGGATTCACGATCGGCTGGATCTACTGGCTGTCGTGGGCAAGCTTCATCGGCCTGGAGTTCTTGGCTGCCGGCATTGTCATGAAGTTCTGGTTCCCGGATGTCCCAACGGCGGTGTGGTCCGGTGTGTTCATCGTGGTGCTGTTCGTCATCAACCTGTTCAGCGTTCGCGGTTTCGCTGAAGTTGAATCCGGTTTGGCGTTCGTCAAGGTGGCGGCGGTTGCGGCATTCATTGTGATCGGCGGACTGGTGCTTGTCGGCTTGGTCGGCATGGACGGCGAGACCCGGCCGCGGGGGGAGAACTTCTACGCTGACGGCGGTTTCTTCCCCACGGGGATCGGTGCGGTTCTTGCCGCAATGATGACGGTCATCTACACGTTCATGGGTTCGGAAGTCATGGGTGTTGCCGCTGGCGAGGCGGAAAACCCCGCCAAGGCGGTCCCCAGGGCGGTGCGGACGATCGTGTTCCGTCTGGTGTTTCTGTACTTGGGTGCTGTTGTCATCCTCATTGCTCTCATTCCGTGGCGTCAGGCGGGACTTTCGGAAAGTCCGTTCGTCACGGTGTTCGAAGCGATCGGCATTCCCTTTGCCGCGGACATCATGAACTTTGTCGTGCTGGTGTCCATCCTGTCGGTGGGCAACACCGGTCTGTACATGTGTTCACGCATCCTGTGGTCGCTTGGCCACGACGGACACGCTCCGAAGTTCTTCACCCACACGCTCAAGAACGGTTCGCCCTACGGTGGGCTGATCTTCACCATGGTGTTCGGCCTGCTGTCGCTGCTGTCGAGTGTCGTTGCTGAAGACACGCTGTTCGTATTCCTCATGTCAGTCTCCGGCATCGGCGGTGCGCTGTCGTGGATCACGATTGCGCTCACCCAGTACGTGTTCCGCACTAAGTTTGTGAAGTCCGGTGGGGACGTCAAGAAGCTTCCCTACCGGGTGCCGCTGTTCCCGGTGGTGCCGATTCTCGTGGTGCTGGTCAATCTGGCGGTGTTCGTCGGCATGGCGCTTGATCCCACGCAGAGGCTGTCACTTGTCATCGGTTTGGGTGTCGTACCCGTCTGCTACATCGTGTATGGACTGTTCATCAAGCCGCGTGAAAAGCACTTGCCGTCGGCTGACATGGAAGTTCGGCTGCCGACTGAAACAGTGCGACGGTAGTTGGCTGGCGGCTGGGAGGCTCTGGTGGCTGCCGGGGACCCGGTCGCACCCGAGGTGCCGGTGGGTACCGAGGGGCCCACCGGCACCTCGGCAGCCGCGGGCCGGTTGGACTGCGGGCCGGGAGG
>CABTZE010000103.1 GCA_902489215.1 uncultured Brevibacterium sp. | reverse complement strand
GTCGATCCGGTGACCTTTCGATTTTCAGTCGAACGCTCTACCAACTGAGCTACAGAGCCATCAGCTGCCTGACAGCCGATAGAACAAAGGCTCTTCTGAAGCAGAAGAGCCTTGTGCTCCGCGACCCTGACGGGACTTGAACCCGCGACCTCCGCCGTGACAGGGCGGCGCGCTGACCAACTGCGCCACAGGGCCTTATTCTTTTAGGTCGAAACTGAAGTTTCGAGTACCCCCAACGGGATTCGAACCCGTGTCGCCGCCGTGAAAGGGCGGAATCCTAGGCCGCTAGACGATGGGGGCCTGGTGTTTCTAACCGCTTTCGCGGTGAGCAACAGAGATAACTATATAGGCCGCTCTGAGAGAATGCAAAACCGAGTTGCGATCTGCTGAGTGACCTTTGCCACTGTGGCTTATCCGTGTCTTCCCGGCCCTGGGCCGACGCCCGGTGCAGACTTAGACTGGACCGTGGAGGGAAGCGTGGAGAAGAGCATTTCGGACGACGAGTTCAACGAGGTTGTCGAACTTGCGCTCAGCGACCTTCCGGATGAGCTGCGCGAAGCCATGGACAACGTCGTCATCTTCATCGAGGACGACGCCCCGGAAGACGAACCCGACCTGCTGGGGCTCTACGAGGGCATAGCGCTCACAGAGCGCGACTCGGCTTATGGCTTCGTTCCGCCGGACACCATCAGCCTGTATAAGAACAACCTCATCGACTTTGCTTTGGACGACGACGATCTGCGCGACCAGATCTACGTCACCGTCATCCACGAAATCGCCCACCATTTCGGAATCGACGACGATCGCCTGCACGAACTCGGCTGGGCCTGAACTTCCCGGCTCGGGCCTACTGGCGTGGGCCGGAACAGCCCTGGAATGAATGGGCCTAGTGCGCACGTTGTGCAGGCAGTGACTCACGACAGACACGTACAGCAAGGAGGACTGCCATGGCCACCATCGACCTGACAGCAGAAAAGTTCGAAGAGACCGTCCTGACCGACGGCATTGTGCTTCTTGACTTCTGGGCATCCTGGTGCGGCCCGTGCCGCCAGTTCGCGCCGGTATACGACAAAGCCTCGGAAAAGCACACCGACGTGACCTTCGCGAAAATCAACACGGAAGAAGAACAGCAGCTGGCCGCGCAGGCCGGGATCACCTCGATCCCAACGCTCATGGCCTTCCGCGACGGTGTCCTCGTGTTCCGCCAGGCCGGCGCCCTGCCCGGTTCGGCCCTTGACGACCTCATCGGCCAGGTCAAAGACCTCGACATGGACGAGATTCGCCGCACCATCGCAGAAGCCGAAGCAGAAGAGCAGAACTGACGCCGACTCCTCCCATACACACCGCTCACGAGGTGGTGCGCACCCGGGTGCGCACCACCTCGTGCGTTTGTCGGCAGGGGGAGCGGGAGTGAGCGAATCATCGCGAATTGGTACGAGCGGGCGGCTTTTCATATGGTGGACGGCAGACCAAACGGATAAGAGCCCGCACGCCCGCCGTGCAGGAGGAAGACGCGTGAAGACCCAGACCGCATCGACAACCGCACTCAAAGTGCTCAACGTCAAGGGAGTTTCCTACTCCCTGCACGAATTCGAGCACGATCCGGCGGCACGCCGCTACGGAACAGAAGCGGCGGACAAACTGGGAGTCGAATACGGGAGGGTTTTCAAAACCCTGATGATCCTCGTCGACGGGAAACCGGTGATCGCACTGGTGCCGGTATCGGGGCAGCTCGACCTGAAAGCCGCGGCGTCCATCGCCGGCGGTCGCAAAGCCCAGCTGGCGGGAGTGGCGGAAACTGAACGCCGCACCGGATTCACAACCGGGGGAGTGAGCCCGTTCGGGCAGCGCCGTCAGCACCCCGTCATTGCCGACAAGACGATTGCAGACCACCCGACGGTGTTCGTATCAGCAGGCAAACGCGGCCTTCAGGTGGAAATGCAGCCAGACGACATTGTGTCGCTCACTCAGGCCAAGATCGGCCGAATCGCAACACTCGACTGAATGAAATGCTGGGCCGGCTTCGTTTAGGCCCAGCCCCCGCCGCCCGCTACACGTAGCGGGGTGTGCCGATGATCGGCTGTGCGGAACCGGCGCTGATGTCGGCCAGCATCCGCGCGTAGTCATCGACGTCGTCAGCCGGAACTCCCGCGTGCATCGTGACATCCGCGGCGTATTCGGCATCAATGATTTTCCACCCGCGCTGCTCGGCACGTGCTCGCACGGTGTCTGCCGTTGAATAGTCAAGCCTTGCGCTGACGGGCACGATGAGATTGCGGGTGATGATCGTTGTTCGTGCAAGAGCTTCAGAAGCGGCCGAACCGTATGCGCGGACAAGCCCTCCCGCACCCAGCAGAACCCCGCCGAAATAGCGCGTCACAACCGCAACAACATCCGTCAGACCGCTGCCGCCCAGAACATCGAGGATCGGCGCCCCCGCGGTGCCCGCAGGTTCGCCGTCGTCGTTTGATCGCTGTGTGCGGGCATCCGGGCCCAGCACGTAGGCGGTGCACCAGTGGCGGGCTTTCGGGTGCAGCTGCTTCTGTTCGTCGATGATCCGCCGGGCTTCTTCTTCCGTTGTCGCCGGGGCGATGACGCCGATGAACTCGGACTTTTTGATCTCCAGCGTTGCCTCGCCAGCGCCCGCGACAGTGCGGAAGGCCTCGACGGGGAATTCCGCGAGAGCCTTCCGCAGCTGTGCGGCAGAGTCTTCAGCGTTCACGCTCAGTCGAGGGCTCCGTCGGCCATGCGGCGGACAACCTCGGTGAAGTGCTCGACACCGGCGACCATGTCCTCGTCGGTGGTGAACTCCTCTTCGTTGTGGCTCACACCTTCAGCGGAGGGGACGAAGAGCATGACGGTCGGAACGATGTCCTTCATGTTCGTCGAGTCGTGGCCGGCGACGGTCATGATGTTCATGTGTGACAGCCCCAGGTCTTCTGCTGCCTGGCGGCTGAGCTCAACACCGGAATCGTGGTAGGCCTGCTTGTCCCACGCATGAGCCGTGCCCTCTTCAATGCGGACCGCGGCGCTCTCTTCGATCTGCTTGATGCGCTCCTTGAGCTTGGCGTCGGCCTGTTCGACCTTTTCCTGGCTGGGGGAGCGGAAGTCCATGTGCATGCGCACTTCGCTGGGCACCACGACCGGCGAGTTCGGCAGGACGACCATCTGCCCGACCGAGGAGTGGATGCCGAACTCATCGGCGATTTCGCGTGCCGCAATCACCAGGTGCGATGCACCCAGCAGGGCATCGTGGCGGTCGGCAATGACAGTTGAGCCGGTGTGGGCCTGCTCACCGTGGACGATCAGGTGGTACTTGTGGGCAGCCCACGTGGCCTCCACAAGCCCGATCTGCTTGCCCGCATCCTCCATGAGGCGGCCCTGCTCCACGTGGATCTCACCGTAGGCGGCAGCCTCCGGGCCCTCGCCCGTTCCGAGGTAGCCGCCGGCGCGCAGCGCATCTTCGACCGAGGTGCCGTCGAGGTCTTCTGTTTTGAGCACGGTGTCAGCGTCGAGTTTGCCGGTGTAGACGCCCGAACCCATCATCGAAGGTTCGAAGCGCGAACCCTCTTCGTTGAACCAGTTGACCACGCCGATGTTGTACTTCGGGGTGGTTCCGGCAGTCTTGTGGGCCTCGACGACGCGGTGGGCCGCGTGGGCTGCCGCAAGTACGCCGTAGGCGCCGTCGAAGCGGCCGGCGGTCGGCTGGGAGTCCATGTGCGAACCGAACAGGACGAACGGCGCATCCGCGTGGAAGCGGTACAGGCCGAACTGGTTGCCGACCCTGTCGACTTCAACGCTGAAGCCGCGCTCTTCCAGCCAGCCGCCAAGCCAGTTGCGCTGGTCAACGTCGGCTTCCGTCATTGCCTCCCGGTCCACACCGCCGCGGGCGGTCCGCCCGAAGCTGCTCATGGTGGCGAAGTCTGTGAGGAATTCCTGGGCGTGCGCGTCTGTGGACACTGCAGCTCCTTTCATATGTGGACGGGGTCAGTCGAGGTTTCCGTGCGTGAAGCGGCCGCCGAGCATGGTGGCTGCCACGTTGATGTCTTTGATTGTGGTGGGGTCGACCGCAACCGGGTTTTCGTCGAGGAAGACGAAGTCAGCCAGTTTGCCGCGGCTGAGCGTTCCCTTGTCGGCAAGGTCGCCGGAGGCTTCCGCCGCGATCGAGGTGTAGGCGGCCAGTGCCTGCTGCGGCGTGATGCATTCTTCTGCAGATCCCATGACGTCGCCGGAGCGGGTGCGGCGGTCGACAAAAGCCTGGATGCCGCGCAGGGGAGTGCCGTCAGCGCACGGGCGGTCGGACGAGCCGGGCAGCAGAACCCCGGCGTCGAAGAACGCCTTGGCGCGATAGAGCAGAGGCCGGCGGGCCTCGCCAAGGGAGGCGTTCTGGGCATCGCCGATCGCGTCGGCAAACGCCGCCTGCGGGGTGACCGCAATGCCGTATTCGCGCAGGGTCTTCAGCTGGGGGTCGCTGACCATGGCTGCGTGCTCAATGCGGTTGGGAATCGTGTGGCCCGGCTGGCGCTCGGCGGGGAAGCCGTAGGTGTCCTGGGCTTCGCAGATGAACTCAATGGCCTTGGCTACGGCCTTGTCGCCGATCGCGTGCACCGCCAGCGACCACCCGGCCCGGTACGTGTCGAGGATCCGGGCGCGCAGCACCTCGGGGTCGTCCTGGAAGTAACCGGGCGTGTCTGAGCCTTCGTAGTTTTCGTACATGGCGGCGGTTTCGGAGCTCATAGCGCCGTCCATGAAGATCTTGATCGGGCCGAGGCGGAGCATGGGGTCACCGAAGCCGCTGACCACGCCAAGGTCGAGCCCCAGTCCGTTCTGATCGTCATCGTGAGCGTGCAGGGGGCGCAGAGCATCGGCCATCGGCATGAGCTGGCCGCGTGCGTGCAGGCGGCCGTTCTGCCGGGCTTCCTGGTAGGCGCCGAGCTCCGTTGGCGAGTGTCCGATCCAGCCCGCGGCGATGCCGGCATCGCCGAAGCTGGTCAGGCCCTGCTGGGCATAAGACGAGGTGGCCGCTTCAATCGCATCAACCATAAGCGATCGCGAGTAGGGGCGGATGAGGTCCTGCACGAGGGCCTGCGCCGTTTCTTCGATCAGCCCGGTGGGCTGACCGTGCTCGTCGCGAACAACCTTGCCGCCTTCGGGTGTTTCGAAGTCGTCGCGGAAAACACCTGCGCGCTCGAGCGCTTCCGAGTTGGCGATGGCAGCGTGGCCGGACACCTGGCGGATGAACATGGGACGGCCGTCCGCAATCCGGTCGAGCACCTGAATGTCCGGGTACTGACCGTCGTAGTCATTCTGCGAAAAGCCGGTGGCGGTCACCCACTCGCCGGGAGCCTTGTCCTTTGCGGCTGCTTCGAGCGCTGCGTACACGGCGTCCATCGTGCCGAGCTTTTCAACGCTGACGTCCAGCAGCGTCATGCCGTACCAGGCGGTGTGGCAGTGGACGTCGTTGAAGCCGGGGGCGAGGAAGCGGCCGTCGGCGTCGAGAACGCGATCGGCTGCGACGTCGTGGGCTTCGTCGCCCACCGCAACAATCCTGTCCCCGATGACGCCGATGGAGCCCAACCGAGCGCGCGTGCCGTACGGGTCGGCTTCGCCGGCGGGCTCCATCGTCAGAAGATTGGCATTGTCGATTCTCAGATCAAGGCGCATAGTTCGATACTACGTCGGAGTGGTGCCTATTCCATGTGGTCAGGGTCGAGAACGCGCTTGAGGAAGCTTTGCGTGCGCTTGTGCTGCGGGTTGCCGATGACCTCCGCCGGCGGGCCCATTTCGACGACAACTCCGCCGTCCATGAAGACCACCTTGTCGGCGACTTCGTGGGCGAAGTTCATTTCGTGGGTGACGACGACCATCGTCATGCCCTCGCTGGCCAAACGGCGCATGGCTTGAAGGACATCGCCGACGGTTTCGGGGTCGAGTGCCGAGGTCGGTTCGTCGAACAGCATGAGGTCGGGGTTCATGCACAGGGCGCGTGCAATCGCCACACGCTGCTGCTGACCGCCGGACAGCTGGTCCGGGTAGCGATCTGCGAGGTGGTCCAGACCGACGATCTTGAGGTTCTCCACGGCGATCTTCTGTGCTTCTTCAGGGGCGCGCTTGGCAACCCGGATCTGCGCGATCGTGCAGTTCTCCAGAACTGTCTTGTGGGAGAACAGGTTGAAGCTCTGGAACACCATTCCCACGTGCTGGCGCATGACGTTGAGGTCGGTGTCGGGGTCCGTTGCGGTGAAGCCGGCAACCTCGATGGTTCCGCTGTTGGACTGTTCGAGCACATTGATGCAGCGCAGAAGGGTCGACTTTCCAGAACCGGACGGGCCGATGAGGCAGACGACTTCGCCTGGCAGCACCTCGACGTTGATGCCCTTGAGGACTTCGACGTCGCCGTAGGACTTGTGCAGGTCGGTGATTTTGACAGCCGGTGTGACGGCTGCGGTCTGTTCAGCAGTCATGTCAGGCTCCATTCGCTTTCTGCTGGCGGGATTCGAACTTGCGGGCCAGCCAGCCCAGGGGCAGTGTGATGACGAGGTAGCAGGCACCTGCTACCACGAGCGGCGTCAGGCCGGCCTCCGGCGCGGCGATGGCGTTCTTGCCGAACAGCGCCAGTTCGAACTGACTGGGCAGCAGGCCCAGCAGGTAGATCAGCGACGAGTCTTTCGTCATGATGATGATTTCGTTGGTCAGCGGCGGCAGGATGATCTTGAACGCCTGCGGAATGACCACCGAGATCATGGCCCGAGAGTGGCTCATGCCCAGCGAACGCGCCGCCTCGTACTGTCCTTTCGGCACAGCCTGCAGACCAGCGCGCAGAGTTTCGGCGATGTAGGCAGAGCCGACGATTCCCAGCGCCAGCATGACCGTGAGGTAGTTGTCGAGGTTGACCTTGAACGCGGTCGGAATGCCGAAGCCGAAGGCCAGGAACACGAGAAGCGCGGGGACACCGCGGAAGAATTCGATGTACGCGGTTGCGACCCAGCGGTACGGGCCCACCGACGACAGCTTCATGAGCGCCAGCAGGATGCCCAGCGCCATGGAGAACACAAAGCCCAGGGCCGTGTAGATGATTGTGTTCTTCAGCGCGGTGGTGATCACGTCCGGGAACTGCTGGGCCATGATCCGGAAGTTGAAGAATTTGTCGACGATATTCGGCCAGTCGATTGTGACGGCCAGAATGATGACAACGATGAAGAAGATCGCGTACTGGATCGTCAGGGATGTGCGGCGGCGCTGCTTCATGCTCAGTGCCACGGTGCCTCCTGGTCAGGGATGGGAAAAGGGGAGTCTGCTCGGTAAAGGGTGCCGCTCACCCGT
>CABTZE010000102.1 GCA_902489215.1 uncultured Brevibacterium sp. | reverse complement strand
TGTCATAGCCGTAGACGTGCACGGAATCAGCCAGGCGGAACAGGGCCGCCTTGGACGCCGAGTAGGCCGCATAGGCGGGGGTGCCCTGGGCACCGGAACCCGAATTGAGGTCGATGATCCGGCACGGTTCGCCCGTTGTCTCTGCCGTTTCCAGCAGACGCTTGGCGAAGGCGCGGACCATAAGGAACGGCCCGCGGATGTTCGTATCGAGCGTGCGCACGAGCTGCTCTGCCGGAACATCCCACACCGGGCCCTCCGGGCTTTCAACCACACCGGCGTTGTTGATGACCGTCGTGACGGGTTCGCCCAGTTGCTGTTCGATATCCGCGGTGCGCTGTGCGAGAGCCTCAACCGATGCGGGGTCTGCCGCCTGGAGTTCCACGCCGATGACGCGGGTGCCGCGAGCCTGCGCAACCTGCTGGGCTGCTGAGGCCGCGCGGGCTTCGTCGGTTGCCGTGAGGATGACGTTCCATCCGGCGGCCGCGAAGCCATCAGCCAAGTATCGGCCGATGCCCCGCGAACCACCTGTGATGAGGACGGTGCTCATAATTCCCCCGCTCACGCGTCCTCGCCGGTGCGGGCCACAGCGCCGTACGCCTTTTCGACGGCGGCGGTCGCAGCTTCGCGCAGGGCCGAGGCTTCGTCGCTCGTCATGGTGCGGTCAGCGGCGCGGAAGGTCATGCGGAACGCAAGGGACTTCTTGCCTTCGCCGACCTGTTCGCCGCGGTACTCGTCGAACAGCTCGAGCTCCTCGAGGTCGCTGCCGATGGCTTCGCGCATGGTACTCACGAGGTCGCCGATCGCGATGTTCTCGTCCACGATGAGCGCCACGTCCTGCCTGGACACCGGGTAGGTGGACAGGGCGCCCGCCCAGCGGCGCTCCGCCGGAGCGTCCAGCACGGAGTCGAGGACGACTTCGAATGCGACCGTGCGGGCCGGAAGGCCGAGCGTTTCGACAACCTTGGGGTGCAGCTCGCCAGCATGGCCGAACAGCGTACCGTCTGCCAGGCGGAATTCAGCGCAGCGGCCCGGGTGGAACGGAGCGCGGTCAGATGCCGTAGGTGTGACACTCTGGCCCAGCGCCACGGCGATCCGCTTGACGATTTCAATGGCGTCCATGGCTTCAGCCTTGCGGCCCTTGCCCCACACACCTTCGAGCTCCCAATTGCCAGACACGATGCCGGCCGCGTGCAGAGGCTGGTGCGGAACGGCGCCGAAGATCGCCGCGCGCTCTTCTTCCGTGGGGTGGTAGCCCGGTGCGAAGGTTTCGCTGGCCGGCAGCTTTGCGGTTTCAGGCTGGGTGACCAGACCGATTTCGAACAGTGCAGTGTCCTTGAAGCCACGTCCCTGGTTGCGCAGCTGCGCGTCGACCAGCGTCGGCAGCAGCTCGGTGCGCAGCAGCGGCTGATCGTCACTGAGCGGGTTGGCAAGCCGCAGGTTGTTCCGTCGCGGATCGTCTTCCGGGATCCGGAAGGCGTCGTGACGAGCCTCCGCTGTGAAGGGGTAGGTCAGCACTTCCGTCAGGCCCAGATCAGCCAGCAGATTAGACACTGTGCGGCGAGACGCCTGGCGGCGAGTGAGCCCTTCACCGCCGGGTGCCTGCGGGACGATCGATGGGATCTGGTCGTAGCCGTTGACTCGCGCGATTTCCTCGATGAGGTCTTCCGCGTCAGTCAGATCCGGGCGCCACGACGGCACCGTGACCGTGTAGTCGGCGCCGCTGTCTTCGACTTCGCAGCCCACCGCGCGCAGGGCGCCGGTCATCTGGTCCTCGGTGTAGTCGATGCCCACGACTTCTGCCGGGCGGGTCTTCGGCAGGATCACCTCACGAGGTGCCGGAAGGCCGCCTGCGATTGTTGCGACTGTCTCTGCATGGCCGCCGGCCAGCTGGGTAAGCAGCTGGGCGGTGCGGGCAACGGCAGCAGGGCCAAGGGCCGGGTCAACGCCGCGTTCGAAGCGCTTGGCGGCTTCACTCGGCAGGCGGTGCCGGCGGGCGGTGCGGGCAATCGACACGGGGTCCCAGTGCGCGCCTTCGATGAGAACGTCGACGGTCGCGTCGCTGACTTCTGAGTCCGCTCCGCCCATGACGCCGGCCAGGCCGAGCAGCAGCTCAGTGCCGTCGGCGCTGACACCCGTGACGAGGACGTCTTCGGGGTGAATAGTCCGTTCGGCGTCGTCGAGCGTCGTGAGCTTGTCGCCCTTGCGGCCGCGGCGCACAACGATCTTGTCGCCCACGTGGGCGAGGTCGTAGGCGTGCAGCGGCTGCCCGAGTTCGAGCATGACGTAGTTGGTGATGTCTACGACGAGCGAAACGGGGCGCATGCCGGCTTCCAGCAGTCGCTTGGACATCCAGAACGGCGTCTGTGCGGTCGGGTCAATGCCGCGAACGCGCAGCGCGGTGAAGCGGGTGCAGCCGTCGTTGCCGTGGATGGGAGCGTCGTCGGTCAGTTCGACCGGGTGCCCCTCACCGGCAACCACAGGAGCGACTGCGTCGGCGGGGTCGGCGTAGTTCTGCTCTTTCAGAAGAGCGTATTCACGGCCGATACCGCGCATCGACATCTGGTATCCGCGGTCAGGCGTGATGTTGACGTCGAGGACTTCGTGATTCAGGCCCAGCAGCTCTGTGGCGTCCTGGCCAGGAGTGAGGTCCGCGAAGCCCCACTCGGCCAGCACGATGATGCCGTCGTGATCTTCGCCCAAACCCAGTTCGCGAGCTGAGCAGATCATGCCGTCGGAGATGTGGCCGTAGGTTTTGCGTGCCGCAATAGCGAAGTCACCGGGCAGAACAGCACCGGGCAGCGCTGCGACAACATAGTCGCCAACACCGAAGTTGTGCGCACCGCACACAATGCCCTGCGGATCATCGGCACCGACGTCAACAGTGCACCAGTTGATGGTCTTGCCGTTGGAGTGCTTTTCTGGTTCGCAGGTCAGGACTTTGCCTACGACAAGCGGGCCGGTGACAGCCGGACCGAAGTAGTCCTCTTCTTCCAGGCCGATACCGGCGAGTTCGGCAGCGAGTTCGTGAGCGTCGAGGTTCTGCGGCAGGTCGACGTACTCGGCCAGCCATTCCAAGGGTACGAGCATCAGTTCATCACTCCGAAAGCCTTCGAGAAGCGGATATCGCCTTCCACCATGTCGTGCATGTCATTGATTCCCTCGCCCAGCATGAGCGTGCGCTCAATGCCCATGCCGAAGGCAAAGCCCTGGTAGACGTCCGGGTCAATGCCGGATGCGCGCAGGACGTTGGGGTGGACCATGCCGCAGCCGCCCCATTCGATCCAGCCGGGGCCGCCCTTCTTCTGTGGGAACCAGAAGTCGATTTCGGCGCTCGGTTCGGTGAACGGGAAGAAGCTGGGACGCAGGCGCGTGTAGGCTTCCGGACCGAACATGGCACGAGCGAAAGCATCGAGCGTGCCCTTGAGGTGAGCCATTGTCAGGCCCTTGTCGATTGCGATGCCCTCAACCTGGTGGAACACCGGGGTGTGGGTCGCATCGAGTTCGTCCGTGCGGAAGGTCTTGCCGGGACAGACCACGTAGAGCGGCACACCGCGGCTCAGCAGCGAGCGCGACTGGACTGGCGAGGTGTGGGTGCGCATGACCAGGTGCGCCGATGCGGGTTCGACGAAGAACGTGTCCTGCATCTGACGTGCCGGGTGGTCGGGGCCGAAGTTGAGCGAATCGAAGTTGAGCCATTCATGTTCAATTTCGGGGCCTTCTGCGACTTCCCAGCCGTGGCCGACGAAGTGGTCGGCAATCTTTTCCTGCAGCAGCTGCAGGGGGTGGCGCGCACCAGCCGGGCGGCGGGTGGAAGGGCCGGTGACGTCAATGGCCTCGGCAACCAGCACACGTGCGTCGCGTTCGGCTTCGAGTTCTTCCTGGCGGGCCTTAAAAGCCTGGGCAATCCGTCCGCGCGATGAGCCGACGAGCTTTCCGGCTTGTGCCTTCTGGGACTTGTCGAGTTTTCCGATTTCGCGGTTGGCGAGGGCCAGCGGGGCTTTATCACCCATGTGCGCAATGCGAACTGTCTTCAGTTCGTCGAGGTCGCCGGCGGCGGCAAAGGCCGCGAGAGCGTCCTCCATTGCAGCGGTGACGGCAGCCTCATCAAGCGGGTCGATGACGGACATCTGCCTTCTTTCTCAGATGGTTGGACAACGTTCTGCAGTCTAGCGAACCGTCAGATCATCCGGACGTGCTTGGCGGATTCGTAGACGGCAATTGCGGCGGCGGTGGCCAGATTGAGGCTTTCGGCTTTCCCGTAGATGGGGATGGCCACGGCAGCGTCGGCCTGGGCGCGGTCGGCTTCGGGCAGTCCCCACGCTTCGTTGCCGAACACCCATGCGGTCGGGCGGGCAAGGTCCAGGCCGGTGTCCCACGGAACGTGGAGGTCGTGGGCCGGCGGATGGCCATCCGCCGCGAGAACCTGAAGGCCGCGGGCGCGAGCGAGTTCGGTGACTTCCGGCAGCCCTACGCCGGTGACGACGGGAACATGGAAGATCGAACCGGCCGTTGAGCGGACGGCCTTCGGGTTGTACACGTCAACACTCGAGGAAGTGATGATGACGCCGTCGGCACCGGCTGCATCGGCTGCGCGCAGGACGGTTCCGAGATTGCCCGGATCGCGCACCTGACTGAGCACGACGATGAGCTTGGCCTCTTTCGTCACCACCGATGTCAGATCGACGTCGAGCTGTTCGACGACAGCGATCATTCCCTGGCTGTTGACGGTGTCGGTGACCGAGGCGAGGGCCTCGGGAGCCGTCTGTTTGACCTTGATGCCGGCAGCGCGTGCAGCCTCGAGGATGTCGGGATTGCGCTCGGCTGCTTCCACTGTCGACCACACATCCAGGACCGCCCCGGTCCCCCGAGGTGCCGCTTCGCCGGGCTCAACGTGCAGCGTCACTGCCTTGGGACGGTTTTCGGCCTGGTGACGCAGGGCTTCGCGGATGCCCTGCGGACCTTCCACGAGGAACCTGCCGGACTTATTGCGGCCCTGTTTGCGGTCGAGCTTCGCGGCTTCGCGCAGTCGGCGGGATTTCGGGGACGTCACTTCCGGGCCGTGCAGGCCGGGGTGGATGTCGCTTTCCATAACCTCACTCAGTTCTTGTTTTCGGGATGCGCAGCCGGAGCTGTCAGAAAACGAAAACGCGGGGGCCAAACAGCCCCCGCGTTTTCACAGCTGCACTCAGGCAGCCGGCGTTTTCGGCGCGTTCACGTCAGCCGGAAGTGCGTTCTTGGCGACTTCCACAAGCTTGGTGAATACAGCTGCGTCGTTGACGGCCAGTTCGGCCAGCATACGACGGTCAACCTCAACACCAGCAGCCTTGAGGCCCTGGATGAAACGGTTGTAGGTCATGCCGTTGGCGCGAGCACCAGCGTTGATGCGCTGGATCCAGAGGCGACGGAAGTCGCCCTTGCGCTTGCGGCGGTCGCGGTAGTTGTATACCAGCGAGTGGATGACCTGTTCTTTGGCCTTGCGGTACAGGCGCGAACGCTGTCCGCGGTAGCCGCTCGCCCGGTCGAGGATGACCCGGCGCTTCTTGTGGGCATTGACAGCCCTCTTGACACGTGCCACGTGTACTCCTTCAGATGAATGTCACAGCGGTAAGGCTGCGGTGCGCTTTGGTCAGGCCTTGCCCAGCAGCTTGCGGGCCTTGGCGGCGTCGCCGCCGGTCATGACTTTGTCGGTTCCGCTGATGCGGCGCTTGCGGCGCGAGCTCTTGACTTCGGCGAGGTGGCGGTTGCCGACACCTTCGCGCATGAGCTTGCCGCTGCCGGTGACGCGGATGCGCTTCTTAGTACCGCTGTGGGTCTTCTGCTTCGGCATTGTGCCGTTCTCCTTCAGTCGGCCCTCGAGAACCTGTCCCGAGGGTGGTGGCTTAGGGGCGCTGAGCGCTCCTGAGCCGATGTCAGTTCTGCTTGCGCTGCTCGGCCTTAGCCTGAGCTGCGCGGTCGCGACGCGACTTCACTTCGGTGTACGTGCCCTTAGCACCCGCGGTCTCCCGGCGCGATTCCGCGCGGGCGTCTGACTTCGAACGCGTCGGTGCGAGCACCATGACCATGTTTCGTCCGTCAAGCCGGGGCGAGGATTCGACGGTGCCGTATTCGACAACCTCCTCGGCCAGCTTCTCGAGTAGTCGCATACCCAGTTCAGGGCGGGACTGTTCGCGTCCGCGGAACATGATCATGACCTTGACCTTGTCGCCGCCGTTGAGGAAGCGAACGACGTGGCCCTTCTTGGTTTCGTAGTCGTGGTCGTCGATCTTGAGTCGGAACCGGATTTCCTTCAGGGCAGTGTTGGCCTGATTCTTCCGTGCTTCGCGTGCCTTCTGGGCAGTTTCGTACTTGAACTTCCCGTAGTCCATGAGTTTGACCACCGGAGGCTTCGCCTTGGGCGCAACCTCGACGAGGTCAAGATCGGCTTCGCGCGCCAGGTCGAGCGCCTTGCGAATGGCGACGATCCCAACCTGTTCTCCGTTGGGTCCGACCAGACGGACCTCAGGTACTCGAATCCGATCGTTGATGCGCGGCTCGCTGATGTGCATGCTCCTTAACTCAGATGGTGATCACGGTGTTCGCGGGGAACAGAAAAAGCTCCCTTTGAACACGCAAAGGGAGCTTGAAACGCTGCCGGTGAAACAATGTTCACCTCAGTGCCCAACAGCTGAACACCGAGCTTTGCAGCCCACTGCTTCCAGCTGTTATCGCTGACCCGATTGCCTGTGGCAATCCAGGTGGGAGTCAACCTCCACTTTGCACGCCCTCCAGCTTACACGATGCACAGGGATTTTTCACACTCGAGTGTGGGAAGCTTGGAGACATGACTGAAAACCGCCACTCTTTTCCCGACGACCACACTGCTGAAGATCACGCGCGCGCGGAGCAGCAGGCGTTGCGCGACATTGCCGAAGTACCGGCAGTCGAGGTCATTTCATCCGCGGCAATTCACCTCATGAGCGCTGCCGCCGTGAAGTGCGGCCTGGCCGAGGACACCGAAGAGTCCCTGGGCAAGGACCTGCAGGACCTCGATGAGGCACGCAAGCTCATCAACGCACTGGCCGGCCTTGTCACCTCGTCCGCGGTTGACCTGGGGGACCAGCACGCCCGCCCCCTGCGCGACGGCCTGCGCAGCCTGCAGCTGGCCTTCCGCGAAGCCTCACCCTTCCCAGACGCACCCGGATCGGGACCCGGCGAAAAGTACACCGGACCTGTCGCCTGACCCCTCTCCTCCCCCGACCCCTGTCGAGGTGCGAGGCACAGTGCCGTCGGCACCTCGGGAGCCTCATAACAGCACTGCGGCAACTTAGGTCCACCTTTCTTGAAT
>CABTZE010000101.1 GCA_902489215.1 uncultured Brevibacterium sp. | reverse complement strand
GTAGAGCACCGCGTTGTGGTCGCGGGGGTCGCGGGTTCAAGTCCCGTTAGCCACCCCAGCAAATTCCCGGAGCACCGTTCATACGGTGCCCGGGAATTTTTTGTGGGTGAGGTTGGCAGCCTCGACAGGTGTGGCGGCTTATGCCTGCGGCGGTTGCGGAGGATGAGGTGGAATTGGCCCCGAGCCCTGAGGCGGACTCTGCCAAGGTTGCGGCGGCACCGGGCCTGCCCCTTGCGGTGGCATCGGACCCGAGCCCTGCGGAGGGTACGTCGGCACCGATCCCGAACCCTGAGGCGGGTGCCCCGGATACCCCTGAGTCTGCACCTGGCCCGTGTAAGGCCCGGATCCCGGATAGGCAGAAGTCTGCCCGTCATAGGGATACTGGCCGCTGACTACTGGCGCGGCAGGCTGCCCAGCGTTCTTCTTTTTGAGGAGCAGGAAGATGACGACGGCACCGATGATCAGCAGCAGCACCACGCCGATGATGATGAATACGAACAGCCATGGGAAGCTGGGAGCTTCCGCCTTGACAACGATGACGTCCTGCCCATAGGTGCGGAGGTCGTAGGTCACGGTGTTGCCGTTGACTCGGCCTCCATCGGCTTCGATAATGTCGCCGGGGAAGGTCAGAGTCAACGGGGCTTCGATGAACGTTTCTGCCGGGTCCGATGGCAGCGCAAATTCAGACAGTACGTAACTCGCGGCGGGGCTTGCCATTGTCAACACGATGGCACCCCCGTCTTTCTCGAGAACAATGTCACGACCTTCGGGGTCCAGTTCGTCTGCCAAAACTTTGTCCAAGGTGACCAGGAACCCTATTTCCGAACTCGTTCTGATTTTCTCTACCGTCATCCCCTCGGGTGCGTCTTGGCGCAGATCGTTAATGTGGCTGTCAACCTCGCGTTCGATTGCGCTGGGGCTCATTACACCTGCGAAAATCGACTTTTCTTTTTCAAGACGAACAAGGTCAATAGTCGCCCGTGAAGTACCGCTGATGGCAAGGTTCTTGTCGATGCTGAGGTCGACGTCCGCTTTCGTCGCGGCGACTCCCCCACATCCAGCAAGAACAAGTCCCATGATCAGAGCCAGGCTGATGGCCAGTGCTCTGGTGAGTTTCGGCTGCAGGTTCTGCATAGGGTTGCCTCCGGTTGGTTCCCTGCTTCACTTTGCGGCGTGTGTTTGAGCGTGATTCTAGCCGCAAACAGAGAGGTTGGGACGCGTATGCAAACGTGACGATTTGTTACCGCTTCCGCCCGAAGTTTCTGCGGTTCCAGTATGTTGTCGGCAGGTTCAAGAGCTGCAGCTTTCAGTACCTGGCTGGCTGCACGGCAACCCTCTCCATCGAGCGGGGTGCCCCAGGGGAAGAACCGGCATGAGCAAACGTTCATGCAAGTCGATGGATCCCGTCGCGCAGACGCACGGGATCCGGTAAGGAACATTCCCATGTCTACTCACCGTGGCAACACCGGTACAGGCACATCTGACAACGTCGACCCAACGGATGGTTGGGGCGAAGTCCCTGAAGCTGATCGCCCTCTGTGGTCTCGCTACATGCTCGACCACTGCCCTGCATTCCCAGGGGCGGTCGCCATGAATTTCATTGCAGGCAGCGTCGTCAAAGGCGGTACGCGCGTCCCTCAATCCTGGAAGGACACGGCCACAGAACTGCACAATGCCGGGTTCAGCCCGATCCAGTACTTCTTACTCGCTGAGCTGCTGACGAGTGCGCGGAAGCAGGGCGAATTGCAGGAAACCCTGCACGGCCATCTTTTTAAACAGTGGTTCGGCGATCTTTATCCGGATTTTCGGCTCAATGCGGATGCCTGGCGGCCCTGGCTTCAGCGTCTGCAGAATGCGCAGTCGCCCAGCCGAGCGCTCAGCCACATCCTTCATGGGTGGAACCTGCAGCCGTTGGGCACGGTGAGCTTCACCAAGGGAGGGCACACGCAGGTCGTTTCCGACTGATCAAGCGGAGCGCCCCATTTAGCTTCGCCTGCGCCCTGCGGTTCAGCCGAATGTGTCAGCTGCGGACTGCCGAGGCTTACCTCTGAGGAGGGTTGGGCGGCGGCGGTCCTGAATCGTGGGGTGGGTTCTGCGGCGGCTGCTGGCCCGGGTATCCCCGCGGTGGGTTCTGCCCGCCGTGGGGCACCTGGCCCGGGTTGGCCGACTGTTGCCCGGAATGCGGATACGCCATTGAAGCACCCGGAGACGCTGGTGCTGGCCGCTGTTTTTTCTGCCTCTTGACTACGATCACGACGATCACTACCCCAATGATGATCGGCAAAACGGTTCCGCCGATCAAAATGGCCATGAACATCCATGGGAAGCCGGTGGCAGCAAAGGGGCCGGAGGAAAGCGGCGCTGAGACGGCAATTGCAAAGTCGTCGTAGCTAAGCAGGTCGTAGGTCACGGTGTTGCCGTTGACCTCACCGCCGGTGTCGTGGTCAATGTTGCCTGGCAGAGTGAGTGTCATCTGCGCTTCTGTGAGCACTTCAGAGGGGTCTGCCGGAAGTCCGTGGTTGAGAAGAGCCTCCGGCTGGACGGGGTTCGCCAGACCTACCGAGATGAAGTCACTGTTGACGTTCACCAGAGCATCAGGGCCTTCGAGGCCGTCGATGTCGAATTCGCCGGACGGCACCTTGTCAAGAGTGATGTTCAGCCCCGCTTCGGACTCGGTGTCGATTTTCTCGACCGTCATCCCTTCTGGGGCGTCACTCTCCAGGTCATCGACCAGCCGGTCGAGTTGCTTACTGACTTCATCCTTGTCGAGCGAGGCGCCGGAAGCTGACAATTCCTCTTCAACGAGGGCGGTGTCAACCACCAACTTGTAAGTGCCTGTGAGACGCCCTTCCTTGTCAAAGCTCAAATCAATATTGAGCTTCCCCGCAGCAACGCCCTCGCAGCCGGCAAGAACAAAGCCCATGATCAGAACCAGGCCGACGGCAAGCGCTCGGGTGAGTTTCTTCTGCAGATTCTGCATGGGTTGGCCCTCCGGAATGTGCCGGCGCCCTTCGCGCGGCGTGAATCTGGGCAAAAGTTTAGCCGGCGGCGCGAAGGTTGAGGGCTGAAATCTTCAGCTTTTGTCTAGACGCACTTACCGGCTTTTCGGGGGCGTCCCCCTGGTGAGCTCCCCCCCTCGTCATTCTCACGAGGCGGAGCTCACCACGGCTTGCAAACCCCAGTGATCACATCTCAACGACCATCTTGCCGGTGTTGCCGCCGGTGAACAGCTCGAGGAATGCCTCAGGCATGGCTTCGATGCCGTGGCGGGTGGTCACGTCGTATTTGATGTCGCCGTTGAGGACAAGCGGAGCCATGCGCTCCTGGAATTCAGGGGCTGCGTCTAGATACTTGCCGAGCACGAATCCACGCAGAGTAAGGCACTTGCCGATGGCCAGTGCGAGGTTGCGCGGCCCCGAAGGTTTCTGGGTGTCGTTGTATTGTGCGATCGCGCCGCACATGGCGACGCGGCCGAACTCATTCATGCGGGCAATGGCTGCTTCGAGGTGTTCACCGCCGACGTTGTCGAAGTACAGGTCGATGCCTTCTGGTGCAGCTTCCTTGAGCTGTTCGACAAGGCGGCCCTCACGGTAGTTGATGGCGCTATCGAAGCCGAGCTCCTTGAGGCGCTCAACCTTTTCGTCGGTGCCGGCCGATCCGATGATCTTCGATGCGCCGAGCTGACGAGCAAACTGACCGACAGCCGAACCGACTGCGCCTGCCGCGCCGGAAACGAAAACGACATCGCCTTCCTTGATTTCGGCAATGCGGGTCAGACCAACATAGGCCGTCAGACCGGTCAGGCCGAGGATGCCGAGGTAGGCGTGCGCGGGTGCCATGTCAAGGTCGACGGGTTTGGCGGCTGACTCATCGACGACGGCGACGTCCTGCCAACCCAGCGAGTGGCTGACGGCATCGCCGACCTTGAACTTTTCGGAGCGGGATTCGCGGACGATGCCGACAGCGCCGCCGGTCATCGGCTTGTCGATTTCGAAAGGCGGAATGTAGGACTTCACATCGTTCATGCGGCCGCGCATGTAGGGATCAACCGTGTTGACCTTGTTCTCTACGAGGATCTGCCCGTCGGAGAGCTCGGGAAGCTCAACCTCTTCGAGGCGGAAGTTATCCATGGTCGGTGTGCCTGTAGGGCGGGAGGCCAGCACCCACTGCTTAGAAGTCGTCATGAAGAACTGCATCCTTTCGTCAATGAAGCCACTGCTTAACCCACAGGGCCTCGATGCTTGTCACTTCTCGCCCAATCCAGCACTGCAAGGCGTGCAAAAATTCCAAGCGGAATAACAGCAGCTCCCGTCTTTCGGTGAGAGCTGCTGCACATGGAAATCTGTTGTAGAGGATTAAAAAATTATCTATGCGATCAGAGCGCGGCCCGCGATGGTTGCTTCCGCTCAGCGATCAATTCATCGAATTCTGGGATGCTTGCTTCAGCATCCGCGTCAGTTGTTGAGACGATCATCTCGAATACCTTCAATGTGTTTTCGGTAAGACGACGCAAGTAGAGTTCCTCGTCTTCGCCGTCATACGGAAGGTTTACGACGACTGCCGCTTCATTGGAATCGTCCTTGACGACTGTGAAGTATTCACCTGTATTCAGCTTCGCGGTACATGAGTCGCGTTCTTCGCGGACAGGCTGAACTCGCTGGTTGGTTCTGATCTGATCCCAGAATTTGCCGACTGGCATATCGACCTCTATCAGTGCAACGTAAGACATTGTTCACCCCTCCGATACTTCGGTCAGCCCACGATCTCGAGTCAACAAGTTTACCTTCATGCCGCCAGACTGGTGTCTCCTAAAGAATTCATTTACGCCTGGCTTCGGGCCTTCTACGATCATTGTCGCGCGGTGAATGTCAACGACCGTCTGCTCCGCAACTTGTACGTTTGCAGTTATTGGTAATGGTCAGACGAGTTTGCCTGCTTTTCGGTGCATCTCAACGAACGGGTCGAAGTAATAGCGGAAGTTGAATCTGTCTTCCTCGGTGCCTTCTTCCTCAAGCACCTCGAGGAACTCGTTCCCGGTCGCTACTGCCTCTGCCAGCAGTTCGTCATCTTCAATAATCACGCCAGCATCGACAACTGCGCTATAAGCATCGTCGAAGAACAGATCCGGGTCTTCTTCGAACGGCCTATAAACTCGCCTGGGCGCACGTCCACGTGCTTCGTCAGCAATCGCCAACAGCGAATAAAAGACGCGATACATCGACTGGAAGTACCTATTGACGTCATCAAACTCTGGCATCGGACCGTCCTCCCCACAGTAGGGACTTAGCTGCCGCTCGTTTCCGTAAACAAAAGCAATCCCGCAACCTGCGTGCTGTGGGGTTAGTGTTCTCTTGAGCATTACGCACCTGTAGGCCAGTGCCTTTGTTGCAGGAGCGCTGCGGGCAGGTCGTTACGGTATCAGTGTTTCGAGCAGGCCGTCTGCTCTCTTACAGTAGAAGCCTCCGTCGACAAGCACAGCTGTCGTGATTTCACGAAGCGGCATTCTGTGATCTCTCGCCCTGTGCATTTGCGGCCTCCACTGCATACGCGAAAACCTCAGTCGTCGGCACTCTCCTTATCGGTGGAGGGTCAACGGCTGAGGTTGATACGACCACAATAGTCGTGCCGCAGTCGACCAGTCAACCCTGCGCATGAAATACAGCCCCTCGCAACGATCGATGAGGCGGGAACGCATAGGCCTCAAACGAAAGAACCCGCCGCCCAGCGATGCTGGACGGCGGTCTTGGTGATTCGTACACCCCCCGGGACTCGAACCCGGAACCCACTGATTAAGAGTCAGTTGCTCTACCAATTGAGCTAGAGGTGCGCAACGAGAAACTACTATACACACTTCCTGCGGCGGTGGGAAATCGAAATCAACCCAAACCCGACCTTTGTGACCAACCGCACAAGACCGAGCTGAGCGGCACCTCGTGCGATCAGGGAGGGCAGCCCCGACGCCAAACCAGCAGCCGCCCTAGCGGCTACAGGTACAGGCCGGTGCTGTCCTCACCGGCGGTCTGCGAAATCGCGTGAATATCGCGTTCACGCAGAAGTGTGTACAGGGATCCGTCGAGTTCAACCTCGGCACGGTCCTCTGGGTCGAACAGGATTGTGTCGTGCAGGCTGACCTGGCGCACATTCGGGCCGGTAGCCACCACCGTGCCCCACGCCAGCCGCTTGCCCATAGCCGCGGTTGCGGGAATGACAATGCCGGCGGAGGACCTGCGCTCCCCCGCTTCCTTGTCAGGCTCCACGAGCAGGCGGTCGTGGAGCATTCGGATGGGAAGCTCGCCGGCGGTTTCTGCCGCCGGCCGAGTACGCGACGTTTCAGACATACAGCGAATACTTGCCGATCAGTACTTGCGCTGGCTGCGCACAATGCCCAGGGCGACAATCGCTGCAGCGCTGAGAACAAGACCACCGACGAGTGCGGCAGTGTCAGCGCGGACCGAACCGTCCGAGTCAACAGCAGCGCCCTTCACACGGTTGGTCGCACGAGCTGCGATGGCCTTGGGGTGGACTTCGCCGATGAGGGTGTCGATGTTGGCAGCCAGGCGCTGTTCGCGCAGGCGGATGGATTCTTCGAGCTGTGCCTTCGAAGCGTTGTCGACAGTGATGTCCGAGGTGTAGACGTTGCTCACGCGCATTCCTTTTCTTCGGAAGTCTGCTTACTCCTCCGAGCTTACCGTGACCAGCTGACACCAGGCGGCAGGTGGCAAGGCAGGTGGCAGAATGAGGTGCAGAACAAGGCTCCTAACGAAGGGAATGCAATGACCCGCCTGGAGATCGGCGACACCGCCCCGGATTTCACTCTGACTGATCACACGGGTGAGGACGTCACCCTGTCTGACCTGCGCGGTACGCCCGTCATCGTCTACTTCTACCCGCGCGCCATGACGCCCGGCTGCACCACGCAGGCATGCGATTTCCGTGACAGCCTGTCATCGCTGAAGTCTGCCGGATACACGGTGCTGGGCGTTTCGCCGGACAAACCGGAAAAGCTTGCCCAGTTTGTGGAAAAGGAAGGCCTGAACTTCCGGCTGCTGTCTGACCCGGACAAGCAGGTCATGACCGAATGGGGCGCGTTCGGTGAAAAGAAGAACTACGGCAAGATCGTCCAGGGTGTCATCCGCTCCACGATCGTGCTGGATGAAGAGGGCGTTGTGAAGGTCGCCCAGTACAACGTGCGCGCCAAGGGCCACGTGGAGCGCCTGCGCCGCGAACTCGGCATCGACTGACTTACCGGCGTCACCCGAGCCGCTATCCCACCTCGGCAGCAAGCCACCTCGACACCTCGCCCCAATCCCGCGAACCCTCCTCGAGCCCCACTGACCACGGTCAGGGTCTTGTATGCTGGGTTCGCCCGCGCGAGTGGCGGAATTGGCAGACGCGCTGGATTTAGGTTCCAGTG
>CABTZE010000100.1 GCA_902489215.1 uncultured Brevibacterium sp. | reverse complement strand
TCCAACCTCGTGGTGGCCGATGAGGGCTTTGCGGGTCCCGTGGGGATCATCCGCACGGAAGGGGTCCAGCTGGAGCGCGGCCGCGGTGGTGGTCGAGTGACAGCCCACGCCGGTGAAGACTGGGACAGCTTCGTCGCCTGGACCATCGAGCAGGGCCTCACGGGTCTTGAGCCTCTGTCCGGAATCCCCGGGTCCGTGGGTGCGACACCCGTGCAGAACGTCGGCGCTTACGGTGCTGAAGTGGCTTCCACGATTGAATCGGTGTTCCTGTTCGACCGCGAGTTCGGTCGCACCCTGGCTGTGCGCAAAGCAGAACTCGAATTCGGTTACCGCACATCTGTTCTCAAGCGCACAGCGCAACACCACGGACAGCCGCGCTACGTGGTTCTCTCCGTCACCTTCAACCTGCCGAAAGCAGACGGAAACGGGGGAGTGCCCATTAAGTACGCGCAGCTGGCACAAACCCTCGGCGTAGAAGTCGGCGGTGCCGCAAGCCCCACCGCGGTGCGCGAAGCCGTGCTCGAGCTGCGCAGGTCAAAGGGCATGGTGCTCGACGCCGATGACCACGACACCTGGTCTGCCGGATCGTTCTTCACCAACCCGATCCTCGACGTTGAACAGGTGCCGCTGCCAGAAGGCGCCCCGCGCTATCCGGTCGTGGACCCCAGCACGGGCAAAGACGACCCCTCAGCAGTCAAAACATCAGCTGCCTGGCTCATTGAGCAGGCAGGCTTTGCCAAGGGCTTTCGGCTCGAGGGATCCAAGGCTGCTCTGTCGAGCAAGCACACTCTGGCGCTGACCAACACAGGAGGCGCGCAGGCGCAGGAAATCATCGAACTGGCACGGCACATTCGCGATGGTGTGCAGAGCAAGTTCGGCATCACACTGGTGCCCGAACCGAACCTCTTGGGCCTGGAACTGTAGGCGAAAGCCGGTGCAGTTCGACGCGAGCACACCGAACGGCTAGTATGTTGTGTCGGTGACGCCCAGATTTCATCAGTCGCGGCACAGCGGCTATGATGAATCGGTGCTCGCTTAGGGGTGTGGCGCAATTGGTAGCGCAACGGTCTCCAAAACCGTAGGTTGCAGGTTCGAGTCCTGTCACCCCTGCTCTTACCCGGCGCGGCCGGGAAAGCCCGAAGGTCGGGAACGCAGACGGAAGAATGAGGACGAGTGGCTGAATCTCAGGCAAACTCCGAAACAGCGCAGAAGAAGCAGGGCTTCTTCGGCGCTATCATTCAGTTCATTCGCGAAGTCTTCGACCAGCTGAAGAAGGTTGTCACTCCCAGTCGCAAGGAGCTGCTCAACTACACGCTCGTCGTTCTGGGCTTCGTGGCGCTCATGATGGTGCTTGTGACCGTCCTCGACTTCGTGTTCGGCAAACTTGCCGGATTCATCTTTGCGGGCTCACCGCTGTGGCCGCTCTGGTAACACACGACAACAGCTGAACCATTGAACGCGACCCACGCCGCCGACCGCAAAAACAAAGGAGAATCGGTGTCTGATAACACTCCGGAAAACGTCGAAGCCGAACAGGCAGAAAACTTCGACCCCGCAACGGGCGAAATTGCCGACGGCGTGGACGCTGCAGACCAGCAGTCTGCACCGGAAGTCGACCCGTTCGAAGAGTTCAAGTCCGACCTTCGCATGAAGGACGGCGACTGGTACGTCATCCACTCCTACGCGGGCTACGAAAACCGCGTCAAGGTCAACCTGGAAAACCGTGCGGTATCGCTCAATGCCGAAGACGAAATCTTCGAAATCCAGGTGCCGATGGAAGAAGTCGTCGAGATCAAGAACGGCCAGCGCAAGACTATCCGCCGCGTCCGCGTGCCCGGCTACGTGCTTGTCCGCATGGAACTCACCGACGAATCGTGGGGCGTTGTTCGCCATACCCCCGGTGTCACCGGCTTTGTCGGCAATGCCTACGACCCGATCCCGCTGAGCATCGACGAAGTCGCCGGCATGCTTGCCCCGATCTTCGAAGAACAGCAGGCAGAAGCCGCGAAGGCTGCCGGTGAACAGGCTGCCGCAGACGGCACGCCCATTGAAACCGAATTCGAAATCGGCGAATCCGTCATGGTCAAGGAAGGCTCCTTCGAAGGCCAGCCGGCAACCATCCAAGAAATCCGCCCCGAACAGCAGAAGCTCACCGTTCTTCTGTCGATCTTCGAACGTGATGTTCCGGTGGAGCTCAGCTTCAACCAGGTTTCCAAGATCTGATCTTGCTTTTCCGCTGAAAGCGGGTGCACGGCTCGGCGCCGGGCACCCGCTTTTTGCATCTGTGGGAAATGACTGCCGAACCGCGGTAGTCATATGTGTCGCCGGCCACCCGCATTTAACAAAACCGGGTGGGCGTGGAATAATGTTGTGGTTTGGACTCCGTCCGCCCTCATCGGAGCGGACAGCTGTGTCCAAAGCCCACGGCCATTCTGACCGTGGGAACACCTACCAGATTAAGGACCAACATGGCACCCAAGAAAAAGGCTGTCGGTCTGATCAAGCTGCAGATCCAGGCGGGCGCTGCTAACCCGGCACCCCCGGTCGGTCCTGCCCTTGGTCAGCACGGCGTGAACATCATGGAATTCTGCAAGGCCTACAACGCGGCCACAGAATCCATGCGCGGCAACATCGTTCCGGTTGAAATCACCGTTTACGAAGACCGCTCGTTCGACTTCATCACCAAGACCCCGCCGGCTGCTCAGCTGATCAAGAAGGCAGCTGGACTGAAGTCGGGTTCGGCAACTCCGCACACCGTCAAGGTCGGCCACCTGACCGCTGACCAGGTGCGCGAAATCGCTGAAACCAAGATGCCTGACCTCAACGCGAACGACATCGACGCCGCCTCCAAGATCGTGGCCGGCACCGCTCGTTCCATGGGCATCACCACCGACATCAAGGCCTGATCAGGCAAACCCAAGCGTGGTAGGGCCGGCGCGGCCCGCACCACAACTGCAAGGAGATAGCAGATGGCAAAGCGCTCAAAGGCCTACAGGGCCGCAGCCGAAAAAATTGCGGCTGACACTCACTACACCCCGGACCAGGCAGTAGCCCTGGCCAAGGAAACCGCCGTTTCGAAGTTCGACTCGACCGTCGAAGTTGCATTCCGTCTGGGCGTCGACCCCCGCAAGGCCGACCAGATGGTGCGCGGCACCGTGAACCTCCCGCACGGCACCGGTAAGACCGCTACGGTCCTGGTGTTCGCAGCCGGAGACCGTGCTGAAGCTGCCCGCGAAGCAGGTGCTGACTACGTCGGCTCCGATGACCTGCTGGAAAAGGTAGCCGGAGGCTTCACTGACTTCGACGCTGCTGTTGCAACCCCGGACATGATGGGCAAGGTTGGCCGTCTGGGTAAGGTTCTGGGTCCCCGTGGACTCATGCCGAACCCCAAGACCGGCACCGTCACCATGGACGTCGCAAAGGCCGTCCAGGACATCAAGGGCGGCAAGATTGAGTTCCGTGTTGACAAGCACGCGAACCTGCACTTCATCATCGGCAAGGCTTCGTTCTCGGAAGACCAGCTGCGCGAAAACTTCGAAGCCGCTGTCGAAGAGATCGCACGTCTGAAGCCGTCGTCCTCCAAGGGTCGCTACGTCACCAAGGCGACGCTCACCACGACCAACGGTCCGGCCATCCCGCTGGACGTTGCCTCCCTGCGCTGATCCAGCGCTCAGGTGAGCAGAAGCGGAGCTCGTCTTCCCAGCGGGAAGGCGAGCTCCGCCTCGTAAGGGGCACGGATTTGCGCTAGACCGCAGACCTGCTCTACTATTGAATCTGCCCAAGACCGTCGGTCTCGGAAAATGCCGCGCAAGTAGCAGGATCCGGCGAAGACTCACAAGAGTGACCCACGCAGGTGAGAACAAAGCTGAAAGCGCATAACCTGTGCTGTCAGTCGAACGCCGAGCGTTCCGCACCTGCATGCGGAGCGCTTTTTGTTTTGGGCAAACCAACAGATGTATTGAAAGGAATACCATGGCGAGGCTTGACAAGGCAGCCGCGGTAAAGGAGATCAAAAACCGTTTTGACAACTCCTCCGCTGCAGTGCTGACCGAGTACCGTGGTCTCACAGTGGGCGAAATGCAGGAACTGCGTCGTTCGCTGGGTGAGAACACCACCTACGCCGTGGTAAAGAACACGCTGACGGCCATCGCGGCTAAGGAAGCTGGAATTGACGCGTTCGACGGTCTGCTCAACGGCCCGACCGCCATCGCGTTCATCGAAGGCGAACCTGTTGACGCTGCGAAGGCCCTGCGGGACTTTGCCAAGGCGAATCCCAAGCTGATCATCAAGGGCGGTTACTTCGACGGTGCTGCTCTTACAGCTGAGGATGTTTCGAAGCTGGCGGAACTCGAATCCCGCGAGGTGCTGCTTGCCAAGGCAGCCGGCGCAATGAAGGGCAGCCTCTACAAGGCCGCCTACGCGTTCACCGCACCTGCCATCAAGGCAGTTCGCACCGTGGACGCTCTGCGCGCCAAGCAGGAATCGGAAGCCGCCTGAGCTTCATAACCACAACCCGGTTTTCCTACAGCCCAAAAGCTGTAGACCCATTAATGGAAGGACTTTGCCACAATGGCTAAGCTCACCCCCGAAGAGCTCATCGAAGCTTTCAAGGAACTGACCCTCATCGAACTCAACGACTTCGTCAAGAAGTTCGAAGAAGAATTCGAAGTTGAAGCAGCTGCTCCGGTTGCTGCTGCAGCTGCTCCGGCTGCTGGCGGCGGCGACGCCGGCGGTGCCGCTGAAGAGAAGAGCGAATTCGACGTTATCCTCGAATCCGCTGGCGACAAGAAGGTTCCGGTTATTAAGGAAGTCCGCGCTCTGACTTCGCTGGGCCTCAAGGAAGCCAAGGACCTCGTTGACTCGGCTCCGAAGCCGATCCTCGAAGGCGCTTCGAAGGAAGACGCTGAAAAGGCTAAGGAACAGCTCGAAGCTGCAGGCGCAACCGTCTCGCTCAAGTGATCATCGGTCACTGACTGTTCTACAGCGAACCCCCGGGATTTCCCGGGGGTTTTGCTGTTTCTGGGCTACTTTTTACGCGCCCCCGCTCACCTGATCCGCTTTGCCGCACCGGTGCAGGGCAGGTACGTGAATGGCTGCGCCTGGCGGAGGCTCACTTCGGGATCGTCAGCTTCGGGATTTGCAAGCTGTGCTGCGACAGCCGCAACATCGTCGGCCTGTGCTTGGACGAAGGCTCTGTCGACAGGTTCGCCGTGGCCGGGGCAGTAGACGCTGATCCCGTCGATCGCGAGAAGGTCCCGAAGGCTCTGTGCCCACGCGCTGGGCTGTGCGTCATCGCCGAACTGCGGGGGAGCCCCTTCTTCAATGAGGTCGCCCACGATGAGCACATCTGACACCTGCAGGACGATGTCGCTTTCTGTGTGCCCGGAGTATTCGCGAACTGTGACAACTGCGCCGCCGAGGTCGACTGTGTCGCCGTGGGCAACGATTCGTGTGGGCTCGATGATGAGTTCGGTGGGGTCGGCCGGGAGGCCCGGTTCGTCTGCCTCTGGTACTTCTGCCATCTGAAGCCATGCGCTTGCGGCTTGATCGTGGGCGAAGCGCTCACTGGCCAAGAACTCGTCTATACCTGCGTCCCGCATGCGGGCGTTGCCGAAGAAATGGTCCCAGTGGTCGTGCGTGTTGAGCACGCAAATCGGCAGGCCGGTAACCGTACGTGCAGCCTCGAAGATGCGGTCTGCCTGCCGCGGCCCCGATCCGGTGTCGACCAGCAGTGCCCGGCTGGTGCCGACTACAAGGTAGCTGTTCAGCGCGGCTGGATCGGTTGTTATGACGTAGATTCCGGCCTGCTCTTCAGAACTGTCTGCCATAGTCCTCCTGTGTGCCTCCGAAGTCTACTGGCCGGGACCTCGATGGTCGTCTTCGCGCCCGAAGCCCGGCCCGGGCGGCGGAGCGGTGTCTGGTCTGCCGCGACCAGAGGGCCGAGGCGGCTGCTGGGGAGGGCGCCCCGGCTGCTGAGGCGGACGAGGCGGCTGCCCGGGCGGCATCGGTCGTCGCGGGGGTGCTGTTGAGGGCTGCTGTCCCCGCGGGTGGGGCGTTTGCTGCGGCATGGACGGCCCGGAGCGTCCCTGTTGCCACTGCGGTTGAGGGTGCTGTGCCGGCCTGTGAGTCTGCTGTGGGGCAGAACCGGGATGTGCCTGGCCTCCCGGGTGAGGCTGGAGTGGGGCGCCTGGCTGAGGTGGTCCAGCAAGTGCTGCCGGTACGGGTTTTTCCTTTTTCGGACGCAGCAGCATCCACACGACAATTCCGATCAGCATAAGTGCCAGAAGCACGAGAGCCAGCCATACAAGATTGCGCAGGCCCCAGAAAACAGCGAGGGCGCACGCAATGAGCCCCCACCACAGAGCCCATTGGCGGGATGTGAGCGCGCCGAGCACCAACAGTGCAACGTGGTCGGCCAGGAACAGCACAGTCAGCCAACCGGGGCCGGTTGTCGCCGCGGCTATTCCCGCCACCGTCAAGACCAGCCACGCAAGGAGGATTCGCAGGTCGAAGAGGTTGAAGAACTCATCTGTTGCAGGGAACTGGGCCTGTTGTTGCCTGCCGCGGCGGGCCAGATGCAGAGCCCATGTGAGGGCGACGATGACGGGTACGTGCCACAGGACAACAAAGCGCGTGTCGATAAAACCGTCGATCACCAGCATGAGCGCGATTGCGCCCAGATAGGAGGCGCCTTCCTGACATCCCAGCCGGTGCCGCGGATTCTTGAAGAAACGCGCGGCGCCGAGCACCATGAGCGCAAGAATCGCTATCGTCGCTCCCGTTGCGGCGCGCTTGGGATCATCAAGCCACGTGTCCTTGAATGTGACCAAGGGCAGTGAGAACAGTGCCATCACAAGCGCAATCGCGGCGGTGATGAGAGAAGCCAGCACTCTGCGGCGCAGCAGGGCAAGAATCCAGTGACCGGCGTAGGCCACGGCCCATGTTCCCCAGGCTGCAAGCAGCACGGTGAGTGAAAAGCTGGTTGTCAGTTCACTGGATGCGAAGAGCAGTCCGACGAACAGCGTCATTCCGGCCGGCAGCTGCAGCCATTGAATGGACAGGCTCAGACTCATCCAGGCGATCGCAAGTGCGGTTAGCGCGAAGGCGATGGAAACCACTGCAAGCGGAAGACCCAAGAATCGGGTGATGAGAACCGCCCAGAGCGCACCGGTGAAGATCAGCACCGGAACTGTGAGCAGATAGCGCCGGTTGGGCACCGCGGGGCAGGTGCGGCGGAGGTAGGCGACGGCTGCCTGTGCTCCCGCGGCGGCGCAGACAGCTGCAACGCCCGCCGTGATCATGACGGCGGAGGCACTGAACACCCGGCCGTCTTCGTTGAAGAAGGTGTGCCGAAGGAGCCCGGAGGCGGCCGAGGCCGCCCACACGATCCACAGGGCGTCGGCCATCCCCGACCGTCGAGGCCCGCCTCGCCGCCCCAGGCGGGGGGC
>CABTZE010000099.1 GCA_902489215.1 uncultured Brevibacterium sp. | reverse complement strand
TGCATGAACGGGTTGTTCATGGCGTCAGCAGACATGTTCTTCGACATCATCTGCTTCTGCGTAATGAACTGCGTGGCAGCCATAATGATGATCATGACGGCGGTGAGGACCTTGACTCCCATGCCGTCGCTCATGAAGGTGTCGCGCAAGTAGATGCCGAAGATGGTGGCATTGTCCATCTGCTGCGCGAGCTGCTGCGTCATGCCGCCAATGGCGCCCATCTTTCCGGCAGCAATGTCCGGGACGTTTCGGATGACGCGGAACAGCGAGAAGAAAACTGGAATCTGAACCAGCATCGGTAGGCAGGAGGCCAGCGGGTTGGTGCCGTGCTTCTTGAACAGGGCCTGCTGTTCTTCGGCCATCTGCTGACGCGAGTACTGGTCGCGCTTGCCCTTGTACTTTTCACGCAGCCGCTGCATGTCCGGCTGGAGCAGCTGCATTTTCCTCTGCGCCTTGATCTGGTAGACGAACAGAGGAATGAGGATCGCGCGAATGAGGATCGTCATTGCGATGATCGCAACTGCCCACGTCCACCCGTTTTCAGCGGGCATGCCGATGGCAGTGAAGATCTCGTGGAACAGACGGAGGATCCACGCGATAACCCACTGAATGGGCTTCAGGATTGTGTCCATGAAGTTTTCGTTCTCCTTGGCGGTCAGTCGGCCGTGTCTATTGTGCCACCCTTCGCGGATCGGGCCTTCATAGTGCGGGATTGCTTCTCCATAAAGGACCCGGGCACATAGTCGAGGCCGCCGGGTGAAAAGGGGTTGCATCGCAGCAGGCGCCAAACGGTGGCGATGCTGCCGCGGACTGCACCCTGGACTTCAAAGGCGTCGAGCGCGTATTTCGAGCAGGACGGGTAGTACTTGCACCTGTCGCCGTAGAGCGGTGAGATCAGCTTTCTGTACATCCGCATGAGCCATACGAAAGGCATACGAGGTGCCAGCCGGATTCCGTGCAGGATTCGGCTGCCGTCGTGTGGCACGGGGGGCAGGGACGACGGGGTGTTCTCAGAGTCTTTCGTCAGCATGGATGCGCTGCAGTGCCGTCTGGACGCTGTCTTTGAGGTCTGCGTAGTCGGAGTGCGCCGCCTTCGGGTGGGCGCGGATGACGTAATCGCCTTTCAGCTGATCGATGAGTTCGGCGCTGATGGCGCGCAGTCGCCTTTTGACGAGGTTGCGGGTGACGGCATTGCCTACGGCTTTGGAGACGATAAAGCCCACGCGCGGAGCGTGGGCAGTATCGAGGTCGGCATGGACGACCAGCGTCTGGCTGCCCGCTTTTCTTCCCGAGCGGAAGATCCGCTTGAAGTCTTCGGGGCGCCGGATGCGGTTCCGTGCCGGAAGCACGTCAGGCTGAAAGGTTTGCGCGGCCCTTGCGGCGACGAGCGGCGAGGACGGAACGGCCTGCACGCGTGCGCATACGAGCGCGGAAGCCGTGGGTCTTGGCGCGCTTGCGGTTGTTGGGCTGGAAAGTACGCTTGCTCACTTGTTTCTCCGTCTAGGTCAGTCTGTGCCCGAAGATCAGGCGTTTGGCGCAGATCTCCCTTTGAAAGCTTCAGGGGCTGTCTTGCTTCCTGCGCCTTCAGGCCAAGGGGAAGTTCACACAACTCAAACGGGCCCACAAACACAGGACGCTCAAGCTTAGCCTCTTCTGCCCGGCTGGGTCAAAACGAGTGGGGCATTGGTCCGAGCCTCACGATCCGCGTGTTGTCGCGGATCACAGGGACGGTGCACAGCCGCCCGTGGAGAACTTCGAACTTACATTTATGTAGTTAACGGAGTCGTTCACACGATGTTCACGGATGGGTCCACAAATAACACCCGTGTAGTTATCCACAAAGTTGTCCACGAATGTGCATATCTTGGACCCCGACATCGATTTGCTCCACATTCTGTGGAAAACTATGGGGACTGATTCGGAGTTCTTTACACATGTGTGGATAAACCTTGGGAAGGTCGATGAGCGACAAGACACGACTGCAGGAGATCTGGCAAGAGGTTCTCAACGCCCTCATGGCCGATCCCGCAATTCAGGCCCGGCACAAGGGCTTTCTGGCACTTGCGGTTCCCACGGCGCTTGTCGGTGACGAACTCATCGTCCTGTCGGTGCGCAATGACCTGACGCGCAAAACCCTCGAAGTCGACTTGCGCGGCCGCCTGCAGGAAGAGTTCTCACGTGCTTTGGGCAAGTCCGTGACTTTCGCAATTGCTCTGGATGAGAACCTCGAACTGCCCGGTGACAACGAACCTGTCGAAGATGACAGCACAGATTCCGCAGCACCTGCGGCACCCTCGGCACCGGCACCTCGGGCACCGATCGGCTCCCAGCCCCCAGCAGCTGCCCCCGCCCCATCCGTGCCGCAGCACGCGGCACCCCCGGCACCGGCACCCGCCGTGAGTTCCGCCTCGAAAGAAGAGGACAGCGGCTTCACGGCGGCAGCCAGCGGATCCGCGGACCTGAACCCCAAGTACACCTTTGACTCGTTCGTCATCGGGGCCTCGAACCGCTTTGCCCACGCGGCGGCCCTGGCCGTGGCGGAAGCGCCGGCGAAGGCCTACAACCCGCTGTTCATCTACGGCGAATCCGGACTGGGCAAGACCCATCTGCTGCACGCCATCGGGCACTATTCGATGCGGCTGTTCCCCAACCTTCGGGTGCGGTACGTCAGCTCGGAGGAGTTCGTCAACGACTTCATCAACACGGTCGGCTCGTCGACCACGTCGAATTCGCTGCGCCCGGCATTCCAGAAGCGCTACCGCGAAGTCGACATCCTCATGATTGACGACATCCAGTTCCTACAGGGCAAAGACGCGACCGTCGACGAGTTCTTCCACACGTTCAACGCCCTGCACAACGAACAGAAGCAGGTCATCATCACCTCGGACCAGCCGCCGAAACTGCTCAGCGGCTTTGAGGAACGGCTGAGGTCGCGCTTCGAGTGGGGTCTGCTGACCGACGTGCAGCCGCCGGACCTCGAGACCCGCTTTGCGATTCTGCGCAATAAGGCAATGGGGGAGAACCTCGACGTTCCGGACGATGTTCTGGAGTACATCGCGTCGCGCGTGTCATCGAATATTCGCGAACTTGAGGGTGCGCTCATTCGCGTGACGGCGTTTTCGAACCTCAACGATCAGGTCATCGACGTCGATCTGGCTGAAACCGTGCTCAAAGACTTCATCACGCAGGATGACACTCCGGAGATCACGGCGCTCGACATCATGGGTCAGACCGCCCAGTACTTCAGCCTGACCCTGGAAGACCTCAAGGGCACCAGCCGTTCGCGCACGCTGTCGACTGCCCGACAGATCGCCATGTACCTGTGCCGTGAGCTCACGGATCTGTCGCTGCCGAAGATCGGGCAGGCCTTCGGCGGACGCGACCACACCACGGTCATGCACGCCGTGAAGAAGATCAAAACGCAGATGGCTGAGCGTCGGGCCCTGTATACGCAGGTCACAGAGCTGACAAACCGCATCAAACAGCAGCACCGACTGTAGGACAAGCTGCGCAGAATGTGATTCCACACTTGTGGAAAAGTCGGTGGACAACTGGGTTTTTCTGTTATCGAACCTCTGGAGGGATGACAGAGTGTCCGTGGACGGCTGTGTAATCACATCGATGTAACCAGCAGGCGTCCACGGAAGACCACCGATTCATGAACAGAGTTGTCAACGGGGTCTGTGTGGCGCTTGGCCGCATAGACTTTCGATGACATCGATGTAATTCCACAGGTTCCACAGGGCCTACTACTGCGTCTGTACTTACTCAAAGACTCAAGAGAGAACCCGCCGATTGCTTTTCCGGCTCCGAATGACAACTCTGTCGACAGGGTTCTCGACTGCTGCGAGGCGAAGTTCTGCGATAACGCCGCTGGGTTGTGGTCACAGTTCCTGGCCGCCGTTGTTCCCAGCTCGCTCGGCGTGTAATGTTGCTTTCTGCTTATGCTGCGACTAGTGCGCAGGCGATGAAGGCTGGAATCCTCGGCCGTGCCGGGAAGAACCGACCAGGAGAGATGTGAACGCTGAAGCTGCTCAGTCCGTGAAGTTCAAAGTGGACCGCGATGTCCTGGCCGACGCCGTAACGTGGACTACCAAGTCGATCCCGCAGCGCCCCGCTGTCCCGGTTCTCACCGGTCTTCTCATCACTGCAAACGCCGATGGCTCGGTTGATCTGGCTGTTTTTGACTACGAAGTCTCGGCTCGCGCTCGCATTGCCGCGGATGTCGAGGTGGAGGGCACCATCCTCGTGTCCGGTCGCCTTCTCGCTGACATTGCTCGCGCTCTTCCACCGCAGCCCGTTGTGTTCGAACTCGACGGGACCAAGGTCAGCGTGACGTGTGGTTCTTCGCGCTTTGCTCTGATGACCATGCCGGTCGAGGAATACCCCGCACTTCCGGAGGTTCCCGAAACCACGGGTGTCATTTCTGCTTCGGACTTTCAGTCCGCTGTAGGCCAGGTCAACATCGCTACGTCGAAGGACGAAACCCTGCCGATCCTCACCGCTATGCGGGTTGAGATCGAAGGCGATCGCGTGACCCTCCTGGCCACTGACCGCTACCGCCTGGCAGTCCGCGAATTCACGTGGAACCCGCGCAATCCGCAGGTCGAGGCTGTTGCCCTGGTCCGCGGCAAGACAATGTCGGAAGCGGCTAAGGCCATGAGCGGCGACATTGAGATCGCCCTGGCCGAATCTGGCGGCAAGGAAATGCTGGCGTTCTCGTCTGAAGGCCGCGTCACCACGTCTCTGCTGGTGGAAGGCGACTACCCGAAGGTCCGTTCGCTGTTCCCCAAGGACGTTGCGATCACCGCTGTCATGGAGACAAGCGCACTGCGCGAAGCCGTGCGCCGCGTGTCGCTCGTTGCTGAGCGCAACAGCCCCATCAAGTTTGAGTTCGCCGACGGTTCGCTGGTGCTGCGCGCCGGTGCAGGCGATGACGCCCAGGCAACTGAAGCTCTGCCGGCGACCATCGAGGGCGGAGACATCACGACTGGCTTCAACCCCGGCTACATTGCCGAGGGTCTGGCGCAGATCGACACTCCGTTTGTGCGGTTCTCTCTGACCGAACCGAAGAAGCCGGTTGTCATCTCGGGCATGACCGAGGCTGACGGCGAAGAAGACACGTCGTACCGCTACCTCCTCATGCCGATTCTGCGATTCTGACGGCGGGCCATGTGGGTCAGTCGGCTCATTCTGGACCAATTCCGCTCCTATTCGCGGCTCGATCTTGAACTTGCTCCGGGGGTGACGGTTTTTCTTGCCCCCAACGGCTGGGGCAAGACGAACCTGGTTGAGGCGCTCGGCTACGTTTCGACCCTGCGCAGCCACCGTGTGACAAACGACTTCCCGCTTGTGCGCACCGGCAGTGAGCGGGCTGTTGTGTCCGCTCTTGCCCATCGGGGCAAGCGGCAGGTGCGGGTTGAGGTCACGATCAAGGCCAAAGGTGCCAACACCGCGCGGATCAACAAGCAGGCCGTGCGGGTGCGCGAGCTGCTGGGCCTGCTGCCGGCGGTCGTGTTCGCCCCGGAGGACCTCGGTTTGGTCAAGGGCGAACCCGCTGAGCGCCGCGCGTATCTCGATGAGCTGCTGGTGGCGCTCACTCCCCGCTATTCCGCTGTGATTGCGGATTTCGACCGTGCTTTGAAACAGCGCAACGCGCTGCTGAAATCTCTGCGCAAAGCCCGGTACGAGGAGCGTTCCAAAGCGGCGGATGACCCTCTGCGGGCCAGCTTGGGCCTTGAGGCAACCTTGGAGATCTGGGACCACGCTTTTGCACGCGCCGCAGCAGCGCTCGTCACGGGTCGGCTCGATCTTCTGGACCGGCTGGCCGCACCGCTGACTGACGATTTTTCTCGCCTTGCTGAAGACGCTCGCCCCGAAAGGCAAGCAGCGGCGGCCACCTACGCATCGCGCGTTGACTATTCGGTGATTGACCGTTCCCTGCCGGGTGCGCAGCAGGCAATGGAGGACCTCATCCTTGAAGAACTGGCCAAGCGACGCCGCGTGGAGATCGAAAGGGGAGTGACGCTCGTCGGTCCGCAGCGTGATGACCTCGATCTGCACATCGGCGGCACTCCGGCAAAGGGCTATGCCAGCCACGGTGAAAGCTGGTCGCTCGCACTCGCCCTGCGTCTGGCCAGCTGGCGGGTGCTGCAGGCCAATCCGGATGAACCCGACGATTCACCCGTCCTGGTGCTTGACGACGTCTTCTCAGAACTTGACGAAGGTCGCACTCGCCGACTTGCCGACATCATTCAAGAAGCCCAGCAGGTCCTCATAACAACAGCGGTTGCCGGCCACATCCCTAAGAACCTGACAGGTGAGATCATCGATCTGACAGCAGGCACCTCGGAAGCGGATCAGGCGGGAGGACAGGGCTGATGAACCAGAAGATGCCGGTCTCGAACGCCGCTCTCGAGGCACTCGATCGGGTCAGACGCATGGGCTCAGTCCAGGCCCGCTACAGCGGGTCGCTGCGTCGGGTGCCGCAGGGGATCCGCGAACCCCAGTATTCCGGGGCGGGTGACGATCCGCGCGATCCCAAGAAGCTGTCGGCTGACCTTTCGGCGCTGACGAAGGCGCGCGGGTGGACGTCGTCGATGGACGTTGGCTCGCTGCTGGGCAGATGGCCGGAGCTCGTTGGTGAGAACGTCGCCGAGCACTGTGTTCCAGAACTGTGCGAACCGCCGAAGCTCACGGTGCGGGCTTCGTCGACAACGTGGGCGACTCAGCTGCGACTCATGCGCGACATGCTGCTGGATCGGCTGGAGCGTGAACTGGGCCGTCGGGTCATCGACGACATCGAGATCATCGGCCCTAAGCAGAAGTCCTGGAAGAAAGGCCGCCGGTCTGTGCCGGGTCGCGGTCCGCGCGATACCTACGGGTGATCTTCCGCTCCTGGACCACGCACGAGGCGCCGCCCCGGTGCGGACCCGACTGTTTCCGCCCGGTTTTCGGCAGGTTCTCAAACCTGTGCCGGCCCGTATAGGCGACTGTGGGGTCTGCGGACGGACCGCCCCTCATCTGCAGATCTGAAAATCCGCAGAAACGGCCATTGCGTGACTGTGCGGCCCTATGTGAAGCCGGGACGCTGTAGACTTGGACGGTAATCTGCACTGATCCGAGGAGTTTCATGGCCGACGACCACAAACCGCATTACGATGCCGGTGATATCACCGTTCTCGAAGGGCTCGAAGCGGTACGCAAAAGGCCCGGCATGTACATCGGATCGACATCCGAGCGCGGTCTTCACCACCTGGTCTACGAAATCGTCGACAACTCGGTCGACGAAGCCCTGGCAGGCTACAACGACAGCATCGAAGTGACCATCCTTGCCGACGGCGGCGTGCGCGTGGTCGACCACGGGCGAGGAATCCCCGTGGCCATGCACCCCTCAGAAGGCCGACCCACTCTGGAAGTAGTGCTTACGGTTCTGCACGCCGGTGGTAAGTTCGGCGGCGGCGGATACGCGGTTTCCGGTGGTCTGCACGGTGTGGGT
>CABTZE010000098.1 GCA_902489215.1 uncultured Brevibacterium sp. | reverse complement strand
CCGAGGGGATGACGGGAATCGAACCCGCACTATCAGTTTGGAAGACTGAGGCTCTACCATTGAGCTACATCCCCGCGTGGAGCGCTTCTCTACTCTAAAGCACAGTTCCCTGATCTGCAAAATCGACACGGTCCGCGCGACATGCGCGCAGCCCGAAGTGCCTTTCGTGCGGCAAGCGGCTAGTATGAAGCAGTCCGGGATGTGGCGCAGCTTGGTAGCGCATCTGCTTTGGGAGCAGAGGGTCGCAGGTTCAAATCCTGTCATCCCGACAAAAACAAGGCCCGAACCGGCTCAACCGGTTCGGGCCTTGCATGTTCATACCGTGCGATTCACGTCGCCAGCGCAGTTGAAGCACCCGCTAGTGCCGCTTCACCGCCCGAGCATCACAGTTTCAGCGCTTGCTGTCGTAGTCCGAGATGATGCCGATCCGGCGCACGTGGCGTTCGTCTTCAGAGAAGGGTTCGTCAAGGAACGCGTCGACAATCGCGATTGCCTGGTCTTCCGGGTGCTGGCGAGCGCCGATCGACACGAGCCAGGCGTCATTGTGCTGGCGTGCCAGGCGGGCGATTTCTTCGTTCCAGGCCAAAGCACAGCGAGCGCCCTGAACTTTGTTTGCCGCGATCTGCTCACCGTTACCGGAGCCGCCGATGACAACCCCGAGGGAGTCTTTTCCGTCGCGGCGGTCATCAACGACGCCTTGGGCTGCATCAATGCAGAACTGGGGGTAGTCATCAAGTGCGTCGTATTCGAGAGCTCCGTGGTCGACAACGTCGAAACCGCGGGTCTGCAGGTGTGTTTTCAGGGCTTCTTTGAACTCGTAGCCGGCGTGGTCTGTTCCCAAGTGAATTCGCATGATCTCAGCCTACCGACTTTCCCCCTCTCCTTTCAGCGTGGCTGGGTTTTCTCTCTGCACTACTTCCCCACCGTGGAAGAATGAGTTCAGTTCATCTGAGAATGAGCTCAGTTCGACAATGAGAAGAGGACGCGACGTGGCACAGTACAACCTGACCGAAGCCGAAACCGCTGAACGCGCTGAGATTGTCAGCGTGGACTCCTATGAGGTTCTTCTGGGGCTGACCGGGAAGGGCGACACGTTCCGGTCTGTGACGACTGTTCGCTTCTCTGCGCACGAGGGTTCTTCGACGTTCATTGATGCCATTGTCGATTCTGTCCACTCCATCACTCTCAATGGTCGCTCTGTTGATCCTGAAGCTGCGTGCCGTCCCGGTCGCATTCTCCTTGCTGACCTTGCCGCCGACAATGTTCTGACTGTCGATGCTGAGTTCTTCTACATGAACACCGGTGAGGGCCTGCATCGGTTCACCGACCCTGTGGATGACGAGGTGTATCTCTACACCCAGTTCGAAGTTCCGGACGCTCGCCGTGTCTTCGCCGTTTTCGAGCAGCCGGATCTGAAGGCGGAGTTCTCCTTTGCTGTCGTCGCTCCCGAACACTGGGACGTGGTGTCGAACTCCCCCACCCCGACTCCGGCTGAGCCCGACGCCGACGCCGAGGTACTCGGCCTTGACGCACAGGGTCTGAAGTCGTGGCACTTTGCTCCCACACCGCGTATTTCCAGCTACATCACCGCGCTTGTCGCCGGCCCCTATCGAAGTGTTCACGATGAACTGGTGAGCTCCGACGGTTCTACGGTGCCGCTTGGCGTGTACGCGCGCGCTTCCCTGTTTGAGCACCTGGATCCGGAGAACATCTTCGACATCACCAAGAGGGGCTTTGCCTTCTTTGAAGAGCTTTTCGCCACTCCGTATCCGTTTGCGAAATACGATCAGCTGTTTGTTCCCGAGTTCAACGCCGGAGCGATGGAGAACGCCGGCGCGGTGACGATCGTAGAAGACTACGTTTTCCGCTCTCGTCCCACGGAAGCTGCTGTGGAGCGCCGTGCGGTCACGATCCTGCACGAGCTGGCACACATGTGGTTCGGTGACCTGGTCACCATGAAGTGGTGGGACGACCTGTGGCTCAATGAGTCCTTTGCCGAGTTCATGTCGACGCTGGCCACGGCAGAGGCCACTGACTTCTCTGAGGCTTGGGCGACGTTCGCTGCATCTGAAAAGTCGTGGGCGTATGCACAGGATCAGCTCCCGAGCACTCACCCGATTGCCGCCGGTATGGGCGATCTTGTGGACATCGAAACGAACTTCGACGGCATCACCTACGCCAAGGGCGCTTCGGTTCTCAAACAGCTGGTGGCCTATGTCGGCCGTGAGAACTTCTTCCGCGGCGTGAAATCCTATTTCGATAAGCACGCCTGGTCGAACACTCGTCTGGCTGATCTTCTGGCAGAGCTTGAGGCGGCTTCGGGCCGTGATCTTGCGCGTTGGACTCGAATGTGGATTCAGGAGAGCGGTGTCAACATCCTCCGTCCGCAGTACGAGGATGAGGACGGTCTGCTGACAGAACTCACCGTGGTGCAGCAGCCCTGTGTTCTGCCCGGTCACGAGGTGCCGAGCCTGCGTCCGCACCGTCTGGGGGTTGGTCTGTACTCGGTTCGTGAAGGTCGGCTTAAGCGGACTGCTCTGCACGAAATCGATGTCGATGGTGAGGCGGCCGAGGTGCCGGTCGATGAGGGCACCCCGGTACCTGACCTCATCGTCGTCAATGACGGTGATCTGACCTATGCGAAGGTCCGCTTGGACGAACGCGGCTTGGAAACGGTGCGCACGCACTTCGGCGACCTCAATGACTCTCTCACGCAGCTTGTCGTGTTGGGTTCTGTGTGGGACATGGCCCGCGATGCCGAGATCCCAGTGACGGACTACATTTCCCTGGTCTGCGACAACCTGGAGCACCTCGTGCATTCAACGGGTCTGCAGACTCACCTGCGGCAGCTGGAAACAGCGGTGTTCTCCTACACTCCCCCGGCTCTGCGGGGCGGCGCCTCCGAACGCACCGCAGAGGCGCTGTGGACTGCAGCGGCTTCCGCACCGAAGGGAAGCGACCAGCAGTTCCAATTCCTCCGTGGCTTTGTCAGCTTCGCCCAGTCGGAGGAACAGCTGAAGCTTCTTGCCCAGCTGCTCAGCGGCGAACAGCCGCTTCCGGAAGGTCAGAAACTTGACGAGGAACTGCGCTGGCACATGCTGACAGCCCTGGCCGGCCATAACCGCGCTGGCGAAGACGACATCGAGAGCACACTCCAAGCTGATAACACTGCCGCCGGTCAGCGCAGCGCGGCGCGAGCTCGAGCCTCAGTTCCGACCTCAGCGGCGAAGACGGCGGCATTCAGAGCGCTGACCGAAGACAACGGCCTGCCCAACGCCGTGCTCTCGGCAACCGCTCGCGGCTTCGCCGCTGGACTGCAGGAGCCTGACGGTTCACTCATCACGGCAGAGGCTCCGCTCCAAGACTTCGCTGCTGAGTACTTTGACCGCGCTGAAGACTGGTGGGCGACCCGAACCCTCGAGATCGCGCAGACCCTCACCCTGTGGCTTTTCCCGCCCGCGACCGAAACGACGGTCGCTAAGGCCGAACAATGGCTGGAAGAGCACGCCGAATCCAACCGCGGACTGCAGCGAATCATGGTGGAAAACCTCGACCGGGCACGGAGGGCCTTGGCTGTCCAGCGCCGCAGCGAACAGCCGTGACCGCTCACGAAGCCCACGGCCAGCGTTTGTTGGGCTCACTCTGAAGTTCCCTTCCTACACTTGAGGGCGTATGACTCTACTGACATCAGCTCATTCGACCCCTTCGCCGACACCAACCGACACGATCGACGAAATCGCTGAAACAGCATCCGATCCTGCGTGGTGGACAGCCCTTCTGGGCACTCCCCTGCGCATTGCGATCATCGTCGCGTTCGCGGTCATCGCAGCGTTTATTCTGCGCCGAATGATCGGCAAGTTCGCACGGAAGATCGCTGACGGCACGACCGCCGCAAACAAACGCCGACACTATGACGAGGGAAGCCGCAGCGACCCCGTTTCACGGGCCCGACGAGCACAGCGTGCCAACACAGTCGGCTCCCTGCTGTCGTCGTTCGCAACGATCATCGTGGTGGCAATCGCGGGACTCATGATCCTGCAGGAAGTCGGCATCAACCCCGCGCCGATCCTGGCTTCGGCCGGTGTAGCGGGCATCGCGCTGGGCTTCGGTGCGCAGTCGCTTGTGCGCGACTACCTGTCCGGATTCTTCATCGTCGTTGAAGACCAGTACGGCATCGGCGACACAGTCGACTTGGGCGAGGCAATCGGCACCGTCGAAGAGGTTGGCCTGCGCACCACCCGCATCCGAGACGTCGAAGGCACCCTGTGGCACGTTCCGAATGGAGAGATCCTGCGCGTGGGCAACCAGTCACAGGGCTGGTCGCGGGCCGTTGTCGATGTACCCGTACCCGTCGACATCAACCAGACTACTGCGACCGACATCATCACCCGCGCCATCACCCAGCTCATGAGTGACCCGAACCGCGCGTCCGTCATCATGGAAGACCCGGAGATCATCGGCATTCAGGAGCTGACCGGCTCGTCGACAACCATCCGCGTGTTCATCAAAACCCTCCCCAACGAACAGTGGGCTATTGCCCGAGCCTTCCGTTCCTGCCTCAAGTCTGAGTTCGACAAGGCCGGGGTCGCCATCGCCCTGCCTGACCAGATGGTCATCAAGGAGACACCGGGTCAGGCACCACCGGCTGCGACCGGAGCCGATGCCGACGACGGTTCACACGCCTCGAGCAGCTGAAGCACACAGCTGAAGTCGACGGCCCGGCCCGACTCTCAAGCGCATAGGAGACAATGACGGCATGACGAACGGTTATGAGCACCCCGCCAGCGTTTTCGACATGGTGGGCGGACACGAGGCTTTCACCACCCTTGTCGACGCCTTCTACGACGGTGTGGCGCAGGACGACTACCTCATCGCCATGTACCCGGAGGGGCACGAACTCGAAGGAGCCAAGCATCGTCTGCAGACGTTCCTCGAGCAGTACTTCGGCGGCCCCACCACGTACCAGGAAGAGCGCGGCCACCCGCGTCTGCGCATGCGCCACGCACCATTCCCCGTCACACCGAAAGCGCGCGAACACTGGCTGAAGCACATGCGCAGCGCCCTCGATCAGCTGAGCCTGCCGCCCATGTACGACAGCCTCATGTGGGACTACTTTGAGCGTGCCGCCACGGCGATGCTCAACACACCGGACGAAGATTCAGACGAGCACCGCATCGATCCCAGCCGCCGTCTGCTCTGACGGCACCGGCACAAACGTCATCCTGCATCGATCGAACGGGTGATGATGAACCCCGCCGGGGTGGCAAAGCGCAACCACGGGCCGCTGCTGTAGACCATCGCGGTCTCACCCACGGCAAAACCAGCCGCATCCATGCCGAAAGCCGCACCCAGCGGAGCGCTTTCACAGCCGGGCAGGGGACGCGACCACACCATGCGGCGCACTTTGTCCACGGCAAGTGCTCCCGCACCGGTGGGTGAAGCCTCCGCAACAGCCGCAATACCCTCAGCCGCGGCCTCCCGCAGCTGCTGAACCGGCAGCTGTGCTGCCGCCTCCCACCCCGCACGAGGTGGAGTCACGGCCGCCCACGGCATCCTCACCTCGGCAGGGGGAACACTGAGGTCCAATCCCCCGGTGCGATCCATGCGGGCAAAGCGGTCAGTCAGTCCGGAAGCCGGAACCACCGCATCAACCCCGTCGGCTGCTGCCGAGCGCAGCCGCAGAGCGCGCATCGCAATGACAAGCGGAAGTTCGTCTCCGAGTCCCTTGGGGTACAGAGGAGCACCGGAAACGACCAGGACATCCCCCACTCCGGTCAACCGCAGTGCGGCACCGGAATCCACGCGCTGCATACGCGCCGTGAACTGCCGCAGATCGGCAGCATCGGCCTTCGACAGCAGCTCAAACGACGGCTGTTCCACGCTCACCTCCGCTTGAGCGGAAGCGGACCCGCGGTGCAGTCGGCAAAAGCAGCCTGCTCATCGTCTCGCAGACGGCGCGCCCGGCCGGTATGCCCATCAACGAACACAAGATCAGATTCGGCGACCGAATAGACCTTCGAACCGTCCGGTTCGAGAATCACATAGCCAACCTTGATGATGACCGGGGTGACCTTGACAACGCACACGTCAATCGCGATGGGGCCGTCCCTGTAAGGGATGGGGTCGCGGTACTCAATCGCGTGACCGGACACCAGGATCTGCACGTCGGCAGAAGCCTCACGGAACACCGGCGGCATGACAAGACCAAAGGCGTCCGTACGCTCACCGCCGGGCAGTTCGCCGGGGACGACATCGCGAGCGGCAGTCGGAGAGCCGAAAGCTTTGACGCGTGCCTCTTCCAGCAGCTTCAGCTGGGTCACGTTGTTCACGTGGCCATAGGCATCCATATCGCCCCAGCGCAGCTCCACGAGCGTTCGCGTAAAGGGGCCGTCGATCAGCGGATTGTGAAGTTCGGTCATGCCGCCATCTTCGCATGCCGGCACACACCGTTTGTCAGATGCAGACCACAGCGAGAGTTTTCTGCGTATCCTGAGCCAAGGTACGTACGAAGGAGCAGCATGGCCGACACCAGCGAAAAGAATGTTCTCGAGAAGATCATCGAGCTCGAAAAGCTCACCGAACCTCCCGCCGGCGGTGAAGAGTTCGGATTCCGGGTGTGGAATCAGCCGAAGCCTGATGGCAGGCTCTTCGGCGGACAGGTTCTCGCTCAGTGTGTTATGGCGGCTTCAGCCACCGTTGACGACGACCGCCCCATCCACTCCTTCCACGGATATTTCCTGCGGGCCGGGGCTGTTGACGAAGAGACGACGATCGGCGTTGAAGACCTGCGCGACGGCGGTTCTTTCTCCGCCCGGCGAGTCCAGGCCTACCAAAGGGGCATGCCGATCCTGTCGGGAATTTCGTCGTTCCAGAAAGTGCAGCCCGGTCTTGAGCACCGCGAGCCCATGCCGCAGGCCCTCCCTCACCCCGAAGCACTGCCGAGCCTGGAGAAGATTCTCGGGCAGCTTGATATCAGCCGCTTCACGCGCGCTGAGCGGATGCGGGAGTGGCTTATGCAGCGCCCGTTCGACATCCGCCCCATTTCTCCGGACATTCACGCGGGATTCCTCGGTTCGCCCGAACCCATCAACCGCTTCTGGGCGCGTCTGAAAGAGCCTTTTGCCGGCATGGACAGCAGAGCTGCGACCGCCGCAATCCTGGCCTACGCCAGCGACTTTGCGATGCTCGAACCGGCTCTGCGCGTACACGGTCTGACGTGGGCTGATCCGCGTCTGCGGATTGCCAGCCTGGATCACGCAATGTGGTGGCACTCGCACGTCGATGTAACCGGCTGGCTGCTATTCGACATGTCTTCACCCTCTTCCGACGGCGGCCGGGGCCTGGGCATCGGCCGCATCTACAACCAGCAGGGCGAACTCGCTGCCTCCGTCGCCCAGCAGGGCATGGTGCGCCTGAAAGAGGACTGAAGCCCAGAAAACACGTGGGGTGCCCGCCGACAACGGCGGGGACCCCCCCGGGTTTTGCGCCGTGGTGGAAGCCGCCCGGGCGTCAGGCGCGGGTGGGCCTGGGGGGCGGGGGGGGGGG
>CABTZE010000097.1 GCA_902489215.1 uncultured Brevibacterium sp. | reverse complement strand
CTGGGGTCCGGGCACTTCGATACCGAACGGTGGGGTGTTTCCTGTCCCATGAACCACTTGACGTGGGCAAACGGCACGCCAACGCTGTATCCGGTGTCTGCGCTGTGCCCGCGCGTCGAATCCACTGAGGGCCCTGGTGAGGGACCCTCACCTGGAGTTTATAGGCGGACCGGGCAGGCACCTCGTGATGTGACCGAGAATTACGAGGCGCCAGATGGCTCGGTCTTCTTCTGCCGGCAGGCGGGTTGGCTGGTGGCGCGCCTGGTGGCGGGGCCATACAGTGAGGGCATGGATCCCAGAATTCACTTCTCAGCAGAGTCGCTGGCGAAGATCAAAGAGCGTATGAGCGGCGTTGAGCCGGACACTCCCCGACCGTCGGCCACCGTGATCTTGTTGCGTGATGGCGAGCGCGGACCGGAAGCGTACCTGCAGAAGCGCCAGTCGTCGATGGTGTTCGGAGGCCGGCCCGTTTTCCCTGGTGGGAAGGTCGACGCTGCTGACAGTGCAGAAATTGATGCGTGGCATGGGCCCTCGCCTGAGGAATGGGCGCAGCGGCTGGGTGTCAGTGCGGATGAAGCGCGGGGCCTGTTGGTTGCGGCGGCGCGGGAGACTTTTGAGGAGTCTGGCTATCTGCTGGCCACGGCGGCTGATGGCAGCGATCTAACGACGCTGAACACTGATGAGTGGCGGGCTGACCGGGAGGCGGTTGATGCCCGAGAAATGTCCTTTGCTGATCTGCTGCGCAAGCACGGCTTGGTTCTGCGCACGGATTGGCTCACCCCGTGGAGCGTGTGGGTAACCCCTGAGGTTGAGCCGCGCCGCTTCCACACATGGTTCTTCTTGGCCGCCTGTCCTGTTGGGCAGGAGGTTCTTGGGGTGTCGGCTGAGTCGACTGTCGACGGGTGGATCACGCCTGAAGACGCTGTGCGGAAGAGTGCCGCCGGCGAGCTGCAGCTGATGCCCCCTCAGCTGTGCACTTTTGTCGAACTGTACGGGCACGCTGATGTTCGCGAGGTGCTTGCGGGCAATCGTGACGTGCTCGAGGTGCGGCCGTTCGTTGTGGAGAACAGCGACGGGTCGGGGCACCTGGAACTGCCGGAAAAGCTCATTCGTCTGGCTGACGAGGTGGGGCGGGCAGTTCTGTAGGGACGGGGTTGCTGGGCTGGGCTTCGCTTTGCAGAGTCAGTGCGAGGCTTTGAGCAGCGATCCGCACCGGCGACCCAAGTACTCCCCGTCGGACACCACCTGCTCGCCTGCAATCCACACTGAGTGGATGCCAGACGGTGAGCGCACGGGGTCATCAAATGTGGCGTGATCCCGCAGATTAACAGCGTCAAACACGACAAGATCAGCAGCGTAGCCGACCTCGATCCGACCTCGGCCGCGCAGTGAGAAGACATCGGCCGGCAGTGAAGTCATGCGCCGGATGGCTTCCTCAAGGCTCAGCAGGTTTTCTTGCCGCACGTAGTAGTCAAGACCCCGGGAGAATGTTCCGTCCCCTCTTGGGTGCGGTTTTCCTCCTGTGCCGACGGGCAGGCCGTCCGAGCCGATCGCAGTGAAGGGACTGCGCAGCGCAGTCTGCACATCGACTTCCCCGATGCCGTGCACAATCATCGTGGCTTTCAGCTGTTCGTCGACAAGCAGCTCCGCAATGGCCTCCAGCGGGGATGTCTTCTTCTGGGCGGCCAAAGCAGCCAGCGACAAACCCTCATACCGGTGGCTGCCAGTGCTGGCTATGACAATGTGCTCCCACCCGGTTGAACGAACGTGGTTATCGAACCCCGATGCCGGGTCTTCAATATCCCTGGCCATCCGCGCACGCTCGGTGGGTGAGCTCAGTCGCTGCAGCAGCGCCGGCGCCCCTCCATCATGCGCCCACGGAGGAAGTACCGCCGTCAACATGGTGGAAGAAGCTGTGTAGGGATAAACATCATGAGTCAGCGCAGCACCAGATGCTCGATGGCCGTCAAGGAGATCGATGATCTCCTCCATCTGCCCCCACAGCTTGCGTCCCGCTACTTTCAAATGAGAAACATGACAGCGCACACCTGCCTCAGCTGCGACAGCCACTGTTTCTTCTATAGCTTCCCTCACACGCATAGATTCATTGCGCATGTGGCTGGCGTAGACGGCACTTTCCGGCATAACCGCCGCCAGCTCCGCGATCTCGCTCGAGGTGGAGAAGATGCCGGGCGGATAGATCAGCCCGGTTGTCAGACCAGCAGCTCCGGCTTCAAGCGCACGCAGAAGCTCATCTTTCATCACTCCAAGCTCAGCACGTGTGGGCTCACGCTCATCTGAACCCATTGCCGCAATGCGCAGAGTGTTATGCCCAGCTAGGAAAGCGAAGTTCGTAATGAAACCGTCGGAGGCGCAACGTCTATGGAATTCATCAAGGCTATTCCAGTCAAAGCTCAGATCAGGGAAGATGCGCTTTGCCAGTGTGACGAAATCCGACAAGAACACTGGGTTGATCGGGGCCAGCCCAAACCCGCAGTTCCCATTGACCTCCGTGGTCACACCCTGCAGAACCTTGGACGTATCGTCCATCCCAATGAGCGGAGAGCTGTCGGAATGGCTGTGTGCGTCGATAAATCCCGGAGCAATGCACATTCCGGTTACATCGACTGTCGTAGCTGAGTGCACAAGCCCGCGAAAGGTGCCCGGCGGGCGGACTGCGACAATCGCACTGTCCTGGATCAGCAGATCAAGCTTCTGACCCGGGGATCCAGTTCCGTCGTACACAGTGGCTCCGGTTAGAACAGTTGCCTGCGCCACACCAGCCCCTTTCCTAGAACATCGACGCCCTGCGAAGGAGAAATCAGTTCTTGCCGTGGCTTAATCAGTCATGTGGGCTTCCCACAAGATCACACCTGCACCGGTAACGAATTCGACACCCTCCGCGTCTGCCGATGCTCCGATGATAGTTCGCTTGTTCCCGTACTTAACGATAGGACGATATTCAAAGAAACGCTCTTGCAGACGATCATTGGCTTCTTTAGCCTCATTCTCGTCAGCGGCATACGTCAAGTCATTCATTGCCTGCTTCAACTGGTCGTCATTTGTCCAACCCGGCCAGGATTCCAAAAGAAACACCTGAGTGGAGGGAATAGTGTTCACCGCCCAAGCAGTTGTAAACAAATCGTAGGCAGTTTCGTCAGTTCTCATATTAAGAACCGTCGCCCAGTCGACCACAATCATTTTAGTATTGAAGCCAGCTGTTTTGAGATTCTGCTCAAGAACAACAGCAGAGTTGTAGTGGTCTTCATATTCACGAGATGTAAGAATGCGCACCGGCTCGCCGCCGTACCCCGCTTCTTCCATAAGCTTGGCAGCCAGTTTGAGGTCGTGCTGATTGAACTTATCGATGCCAGCCTCTGTGTAATACTGCTGCGAGGGCAGACTGATGGCGCCATTGACGTCGTAGAATTCCTTGTCAGCAAAGGCCGCCAATTGAATATCGTCATGGTTAAGTGCTGCGGCAACAGCGTGACGCATCGTGTTATCGGCCATGAGGCCAGCTTTTTTATTGAAGACAACACCATTGAATCCATTTTCGCCGGTTATCGCCTTGAGGGTGGTGTCCTTTTCAATCAAACCTGAATTGTCAAAGGGTATAAGCGATACCGCGTTGTACTCCCCAGATTGAAGTCCTGCAAGACGCGTCGATGGGTCTGCCACAAAATGCAGGATCATTTTTTCGCTCTTAGCCTCCCGGTGACCGGCCAGACCGCTCCTCTCACCCTTGGGCGGCTTGTAGTCCTCGAACTTGTGAAGCGCGATGTACTGGTCTGTTTTCCACTGATCGAAAACATAGGGACCGGTACCGACAAACTCGGTCAACCCTTCGGCCGGAGTGTCATCTAGGATTTTCTTTGGCATGATCGCGGTCATCTGACCGCCGGCATCTGACAAGAACTCCAACAGGGTGAACATCTTCTTAGGCGTGTGAACAGCTACCTTGCTGTCGCTTACCCGTTCAACCTCAACACCCTCGAAGAATTGCTGCCCGACTCCTGTCGTTTCGATCCAGCGTTCGATACTCGCCTTGACATCATCCGTTGTCACCGGGTCGCCGTTGTGAAACTTTAAGTCGTTTCTGATGGTGAAGGTAACTGTTTTGCCACCGTTGGACTCTTCCCAAGACTCCGCAACGTGCGGCTGGACTTCAAAGTTCTCATCCTGGGTCAAGAGTGGTTCAAAGATGAGCCTTGATACCTCTGCAGTAACGGTAGCTGTACTCATCAGCGGGTCGAGGATCGCAGGCTGCGTGTTCAATCCATAGTGGAATTCGGCGAGCGGGTCTGACGCTTTCGCGGCACAGCCGCTGACTGCAAGAAACACTGCTGAAACAACGAGCGCTGCGGTGCGCTTCAAGGTGCGACGCCACTTGTTCATTTCCTGCCTCCTTCGAGTGTGCCGCCCGTGGTGGTTCCTACCGGGACTGCTTCGCTGTAAGCGCCAGGCTTTACCTGCGGGACGGAGCTCAGCAGTCGGCGCGTGTACTCGTCCTGCGGATTGGCAAACAGTTCATCAACTGGCGCTTCCTCGACAATCTGCCCACTCCGCATGACCCCGACTCGATCTGCGATGTAGCGAACCACTGAAAGGTCGTGCGAAATAAACAAGTAGGTCAGACCGTATTCCTCCTGAATGCGGTTCAGCAGGTTGAGAATCTGGGCCTGGATGGATACGTCGAGCGCTGAAACTGCCTCGTCACAGAGAATCACTTCCGGCTTCGTGACCAGAGCGCGTGCAATGCCGATTCGCTGACGCTGACCTCCTGAGAATTCATGGGGATAGCGCACCAGGTGTTCCTCACCGAATCCGACATCCTCGATTGAAGCGAGAATTCGCTTCTTGCGCTCAGCGGCGTCGCGGACCCCCTGGATGACCAAGGTCTCATTGAGAATCGGTCCAATGCGTTTGCGCGGGTTGAGCGATGAGTTGGGATCCTGAAAGATCATCTGCACCTTCGAGCGGTACTTCTTCTTCTCGGCACGGTCGAAATCTGCAACCGATTTGCCGTGGAAGAGGACCTCCCCGGACGTCGGCTCCTCGAGGCCTTGCAGGATCCGGCCGGTAGTTGATTTCCCGCAGCCTGATTCGCCGACCAGCCCATACGTTTCACCTGGATTAATGGACAAACTGACCTTTTGGACCGCGTGTACTTCTGCTTTCTTCAAGCCGAGAGCGTTGCGCTGTGTAAAGGTCTTTGTGAGCTCCCGAACCTCTAGTACCGGTGCAGTCTCAGACATCGGTGCTCCTTTTCTGGCCCGAGGCTTCGGCTTCCGCCTCATGATCTGCTGTGATTTCGGACGGTGTTTCGTTTAACAGCCCCTCTGCCGCTTTCCAGCACCGGACTTCCCTGCCGGTTTCATCGGTTGAAAGCTCCTGCCGATTGTTCCTGCAGGCGTCTTCGACGAACGGGCAACGCGAAGCGAAGCGACATCCGGAGGGCACGTCGAACAGTGTGGGAACGCGCCCTGGAATTGTTGGCAGCGGCTGAGTCCGATCCGTGTCTAGGGCAGGAGTTGAAGCCTGCAGGCCGCGCGTATAGGGGTGCAGTGGGCGTTCGAGAACCTCCTGAGTGCGTCCTGCTTCGACTGCTTCACCCAAGTACATGACCATCACTTTGTCGCAGACTTCAGCAACCACACCAAGGTCGTGCGTGATGAGGATCGTCGCCATATTGTGCTTTGTGCGCAGGTCGTCAATGAGCTTGAGGATCTGCTTCTGCGTTGTGACGTCGAGCGCTGTTGTCGGTTCATCAGCGATGAGCAGCTTAGGTTCGCACACCAGGGCCATTGCGATCATGACCCTCTGCCGCATACCCCCTGACAGCTGGTGCGGGTAGTCGTTGATCCTGTTGTCAGGGTCCACGATTCCCGTTTGCTCCAGGGCGTCAATGGCGATCTTCTTTGCCTTCGCCTTTGACATGGGGTGGTGGATCCGGATGGTCTCAATGAGCTGATCTCCGATCGTAAAGACCGGGTTAAGGGAGCTCATAGGGTCTTGGAAGATCATCGATATCTGGTCGCCGCGGAACTTGCGCATCTTCGCTTCGCTGACCGACAGGAGATTGCTGCCGTTGAAATCGACGGTGCCCGAATACTCCGTGGTCTTTTCGTCGAGCAACCGCATGACTGATTCAACGGTGACGGATTTACCGCAACCCGATTCTCCGACGATCCCGAGTACTTCGCCGGCGTTGACGTGAAAGTCAACTTCTTCGACTGCAGTCACGGTGCCTTGTTCGGTAGCCAGCTGCGTGGTGAGGCCCTGCACGGTGATGACTCGTTCTGGTTTGCTCGCTGACGTAGGTTCGTGCACAGTGCCGTTTTTCATGGATGCAGTCACTTTCGTCCACCGCCTTTCTTCAGTGCCCTGCCGGTATGCGGATCGAATAGATCGCGAAGACCGTCACCGAGGAGATTGATTCCCAACACGGTTATGACGATTGCTGCACCGGGAACGATGGTCATCCACGGGTTGTTGAATATGAGCGACTTTCCATCCAGCAGGATGTTGCCCCACGATGGCGCTGGTGGTGGAACTCCGGCGCCGAGGAATGACAGTGCAGCTTCCGTGATAATCGAATCCGCGAAGATGAATGTGGCTTGAATGACTGCTGGCGACACTACGTTTGGGGCCATATTCAGCCAGATGATCCTGTTCGAGGACGCGCCTTGCGCTCGCAGAGCTTCAATGAAGGTCTGCTCTTTGACTACAAGTGCGGATGACCGTACGACCCTGGCTACATAAGGCGTGAAGACGACCGTCAGTGCAATCACAACGTTTGAGGTTTTTGCTCCAAGCACTGCCATGAGAGCGATTGCAAGCAGGATTGCAGGGAACGCCATGAAGCCATCGCAGATGCGCATAAGAACGGCGTCGGCCCACCGGAAGTATGCCGAGTACATTCCGATGATGTATCCGATGACAGTCGAAAGGATGGCGACAGCGAAACCGACGAACAGCGATACGCGCGCCCCGTGCAGAGTGCGCGAAAGCAGGTCACGACCGTAGTTGTCGGTTCCCAAAAGATAGTCGCCGCTCGGTCCCTGCAGACGGTCAGGGATGTTGAGGTCAAGCGGTCCGCGAGATACCAACAGCGGCCCGAAAATCGTCAGGAGAACGATTGCCAGGACAATTGCCCCGCCGGTCATGATGAGGCCGTTGCTTGTGACGCGGCGAAACACCAGGCGTCGCATGCTCAGTTTGTTAAGCCCCATTGCAGAGCCTGGCTGCGGCTGGCCTTCCTGGTTTGCTGTATTTGCAGCACCAGTGCTTTCCGGAGTCGGTTCGGTGCCGAGCTCGGGAGGCTGCGGAGTGTTGTTTGCTGAGTGAGTCATGACAGTCGCACCCTCGGATCGAGGAACCCGTAGAGGATGTCTACGAGCAGATTGATGAGCATGTAGGACACCGTGATCATGAGCACGACGCCCTGAATAACCATGAAGTCGCGTCGTTCAACAGAGTTGACGATGAGCTGGCCGACTCCTGGAATGTTGAAGACTGTTTCGACTACCGCCGCACCGGCTATAAGAGTTCCAACCGACTGGCCG
>CABTZE010000096.1 GCA_902489215.1 uncultured Brevibacterium sp. | reverse complement strand
CCCCCCCCTCCCGGGGCGCCCCCCCCCTCGTGCGTTTCGGTCAGCTGTTGAGCTGCTGGTAGATGTCTTTCGGCACCCGGCCGAGCGTGTAGAACTCGGGGTTTGGCCGCATGCCCGACACTGTGGCCATGCGGTTGGACAGGCCGAAGAACCCGGTGATGGCGGCGATGTCCCACACGTCTTCGTCATCGAAGCCGTGCTCGGCCAGGCGCGTGAAGTCGTCGTCGCTGATGTCTGCGGGGTCGGTGCAAACCTTCATGGCGAAGTCGAGCATGGCCTCTTCGCGCGGTTCAAGGTCGGCGTGCTTGTAGTTCACGGCCACTTTGTCCGCAATGTCTGGGCTTTTCTTGAACAGGCGCAGCAGCGCCCCGTGGGCGACAACGCAGTACAAGCACCCGTTGGCTGACGAGGTGGCTGTCACGATCATTTCGCGGTCGGCTTTTGTCAGGCTGCCGGTGTCTTTGTCCATGAGCGCGTCGTAGTAGGCGAAGAACGCACGGAACTCTGCGGGTCTGCGAGCCAGTTTGATGAAGACGTTGGGAACAAAGCCGGACTTTTCGGCTTCGTCTTCGATCCGCTGTCGAATGTCGTCGGGCAGGTCTGTCAGAACTGCGTCAGGAAATCGCTCAGTCATGTGAGCCAGGCTACATGCGGTCACGTGGTTTGGAAGGCAACGTTTCACATCTGGAGACCTGGGCCATTTAGTTCGAAACTGGCATAGAATTGAGGAAGGGTATCGCGCAGAAATCTTCGCCGCCGTCACTGTTGACTATTGAACTGCGATTTTCAGCAGCGATCGTCGTGTCCAGACAGAGGAATAGAAGGTCATGCGCAAAGGCATCATCATCGCGATCGTGGCAGTGGTCGCACTCGTCGTAGGCGGGGTCATGTTCGCCGCCCTCGGAAAGAAACCCTCCACACTCACGCTCAAGCCCAGCGTGCACATCGCCGGTGGCAAAGATGGCTTCACCGTCCACGATGTCACCGAGGACAGCGTCACGATCGACGAGGACAGCTCGATCGCAGAAGGCGCAATCGTCGCCGGAGGGACAGGCAAAGCAGCTCCGAACGGCTTCCTGCGCAAAGTCACCTCCGTTAAAAAGCACGACGGCAGAATGGTGCTCGAGACTGAGCAGGCTGCTCTGACTGATGCAATCAAAAAGGCCGATATCAACCTCGACATCAACATCGACCCGGACGGCAACCACACGCTTCACGACAACGGCCCGACCAAACGGAACCCGCTTGGCGCGGCACCGGCACACGCAGTACCGGCCGCAGCCGATGGGGAGATCTTTTCGTATTCGGGTGACGAACTCGACGCCACCGGATCTTTGGCCCTGTCGCTCAACATGAGGGTCGCCAAGAACGGCAAAATCGACTTCGAGACGAAAGCCGACCTTGACCTCGACAGTGAGTTCAAGCTGCAGAACCCGGGCGATTGGAACAAAGACCTATTCACCAAGCAGGTTCTGCCGGTGACGATCATCGTCGATGACTTCCCTGTCACTCTGGTCAACGAGCTTTCTGTTTCGGCCAATGGCAGTGTTGACACAGAAGCGGATGCGACCGTCAAATCAAGTCTCGAGCGGACCGTCGGGTACCGTTACCTGTCCGGCGAGGGTCTGTCGCCCATTGACGAAGAGAGCGAGCAGACATTTGAAATCGCCGCGGCGGATCAGGACAACCTCGATGCTTCGGGGCACGGCGCGGTCAATGTGAACCTCACCAGCAGCGTCTTCGGGATCGCCGGGCCGCAGATCAAGACCGGCATTGACACTGACTTCGATGCCTCGCTCGAAAAGGCCGAACCCAAATCCGACAAAGCCGAGCTCATTGAGCTTCCCGGCCTTGACGGCACCTACGCCGGAAGCGCCGATGTGAAGGCGACAGCACCCCTGGAAGCCAAGTTCAACGCGAGCGAAAAAGCCGGCAACCCGTTTGACGGCAAAAAGAGCCGGAAAATGGTCGATGCCGAACTGTTCAAGGCAGAAGAGCCGCTGGAGCTCTACGCCTACTCACGCGAAATCTACCCCGAAGGCTCTGGCGGAAAGAAAGCCCTTGCCGAACTCGAGGGCAAGATGTTCGTATTCTCGTCTGGCGCTGGCGCGTGGAACACAAGCATCACCATGGAAAAGGACGGCAAGTTCACCGGCTCATACATAGATGCCAACGTCCGCGGCGAGCACACCGCTGAATTCAACGGTCGCTTCGAAGTCGCCAAACGGGTTGACGAATACACGTACAAGCTCAAACTCAAAGACCTGAAGACGACCACCCCAACGGGCGAAAAGACCGAGAAGGACGGTCGTACGATCGAATACGCTGAGCCGTACGGCTTTGAAAAAGGCGAGGAGTTCGAGCTCTACCTGCCCGGCCACCCCACGGACAGTCTCGATGAGGAATACACGGGCTGGACTGGCCACTGCAAGAGCAATGGCTCAACCATCGACCACTACGGCCTGTTCAACGTCGAACCGAAATACGGCATGTGCACGGTCGACGACTGATTCCCGAGGAGTCGGTGCTGAGGTTCAGCACTGACACCTCTCGCGTTTCGGCCACCCGTGCTCAGAGGGCTTCCGCTAGTGCTTGGCGTCTTGGCGTGGGACGACGACCCTGCGGTAGATGATGAGCAGTGACGCTGCGACAGGAATCGATGCGATAGCCCCGAGCACTCCACCGAGCGTCGCTCCGGCAATCGCGGCGATGATCACGATCGGCCCGGGAACGTCGGTCACAGCCTTCATGATTCGCGGGTTGAAGACATAGGCCTCAATCTGCATGTACACCAGGTAGTAGATGGCGGCGATGAGCGCCAGGGTGGGCGAGCTCATCAGGCACGACACCACGATGACGCATGATGCCGAGATCGTGCCGACCAGCGGGATGAGCGAACCGAGGAAGGCAATGAACGCCAAAAGGGCGGGCAGCGGAGCACCGATGATGGTGAGGAACGCGGCCGACAGCACTCCGTTGGTGGCCGCGAGCGCGCTCTGGCCCAGGATGTAGCGGCCAACCGAACCGGTGATCTCCTCCGTGACGTCAGCGACATCTTCGCGTTTGCGTGCCGGCATCAGACGGTAGAAAGCGGACTTGATGCGGGGCAGTCCCGCAGCGAAGTACAGGGTGAGGATGATGACGATAATGGTGTTCGTGGTGAACGTCATCACTCCCGCACCAATTGTCAAGAATCCACCGCCGATGCTGGCAAGATTCGCGGGATCAGAGGCCCAGGTGCCGGCGTTCTCAAGGCTCTCGTTGAGGTCGATGCCGAACGGCAGGTTGTCTTCAAGCTTCACAAACCACGGTTCATGCATGATGTCGTCGATGATCCGCGGGATGTCGCCGATGAACTGCTGCACCTGCCGCACCACCGGCGGGACGACGAGCAGCAGAACGCCGGCTGCGACGATGACGACGGCCAGCGACGTGATGGTGACAGCCCATCCGCGTTTGATTCCCCGGTTGTTGAGGAAGCGGATGACCGGCTCAAGACCGAGTGCGAGGAACAGCGCGCAGGCAATGCAGACGATGACACCGGCGAGGTCGTCGACCAGATGAAAAAGCCCGTAGGCCAGTCCTGCTCCGAGCATGCCGAGGAACCCGATGACAAACGGGTTCGCGTTCCGGCCGTTGATCGTGATTGCGCTCACCTGTTCAGTCTAGGTCCCACAGGCCGCAGCGCTCAGGCCTTTTCCGACTTCGCCAGACCAATGGCGATCAGCAGGCTCGCACCCATGAAGGCGCCGGTCATCGAGGTGACGCCCCACCATCCGAAATCCTGCCAGGCAACCGGCGTGAGGTTCCCCGCTGCTGATGACCCCATGTAGTAGAACAGCATGTACATGCTCGCGGCCTGAGCGGGCAGACCGAGGCGGGCGGCACCTCGGGAAGGGACCCAAGCAGACGCGATCGAGTGGGTGATGAAGAACCCCGAGGCGAGCACCAGCAGACCAAACACAATGACCGCCAAAGGCGAGGCCGCAAGAATGCCCACCCCGACAAGAGCCGTCAGCGGGCCGAACACGATGACCGTCCGCATTGAGTAGCGGTTAGCCAGCCGTGCCGCGCGAGCGCCGACAAAACCTGCCACCGGATAGGCCAGGTAGAGCAGACCGACCACGGCAACCGACAGACCGTAGGGGGCTGCCTCAAGACGGAAGCCAAGAACATTGAACGTACCGACAAAAGCACCCATGCCGAAGAACGCCAGCACGTACAGGCCCACCAGGACAGGGTCGGTGAAAACCTTGGCGAAGTCGCGGACAAGCTGCCGCGGATGCACCGGGTGGGGCGCAAAACCGCGCGACTGCGGCAACAGCAGCCACGCACCCACAGCACACACAGAGGCAACAAGTGCTGAGACAAACAAAGCGAAATGCGCCGCATCCAGCCCGAAGGGTGACCCCAGATCCAGCCGTTCGTGCAGACTGACAACACCGGACGTGATCAGGCGAGCGCTCAGACCGCCGAGCGTTGTGCCGAAAATGTAGATCCCCGTAGCAGCCGTCGCGTAGTCCGGGTGGATTTCCTCTTTCAAATACACCGCTGCGGTGGCGGGCAGCCCGGCTAGCAGAACACCCATGACAAAGCGCAGAATGAGGAAGGTCGGCCAGTCGGTGACGAATGCGCTCACCAGGCCCAATGCGCTGGCTGACAGCAAGGAGAAGCGAATGAGCGCAACCCTGCCGATCCTCTCAGAAACGGGGGCTGCCGCAATGAGCCCAACCGCAAGACCCGCCGTTGCAACGGACACCGAAAGGGCTGACTGTGACGGGGAGATCCGCAGATCCCGCGTGAAGTAGGGCAAAATAGCTTGCGTGTTGTAAAGCAGCACGAAGGTTGCCAGGCCCGCGACGAGCAGACCGATTTCGATCTTCTTCGTCTGCCGGTGCCCGCGCGGATATCCGTCGAAGCTGCTCACGAAGTTCACGATACTCAGTGCTCGGCTGACATCGTCGGCAGGGACAGTCTGACGCCCGAGCCTGTTAGAGGAGAAGCACGTGTCCACCATCCCCGAACACACCGACGACGGCACACCCGCCGATTCGCTGCTCGCTTGGATCACCCGCCCGGCATCGCTGACGCTGCCGGACTTCCACCTGTCAGCCGACGAACTGCGTGCCACGCTGGCAGCCGTTCTCTCTCAGTTCCAGCAGGATCTCGAGGCGATCGCCTCGGACGAATCACCCGCTGACTTCTACAACACCGTCGTCGCCCTGGAAAAGGCGATGGAGCCGCTGCGCCGCCTGTCTGCCGTGGCAGGTGTCCTGCAGGGCTCGGCGCACACGGAGGACAACAGCGACGCGCTTACCGAAATCGACGCGGAGCTGTCCTCGGCTTTCCTCGGCGTTGAGCTCAACTCCGCCCTGTTCGACAGGCTTGAGGCGATCAGCGATGCTTCCCTTCTGCCGGAAGACCGTCGTCACCTGCAGCTCCTCCTGGCTGATTTCATTCGCGCCGGTGCCCGCCTGGACGATGACGGTAAGAAACGCGTCGAAGCGGTGTCAGCGGAGCTGACCCGTTTGGAGAACCGTTTTGCGAATACCGTCTTGGCCGAAACCAACGCTTCGGCTTTTGTGATTGAACGCGGCGGCCCGTACTCACCTGACGGGCTGACTGAAGCTCAGCTGGCCGCCGCCGCGGCACAGGCGCAGGAACGCGGTGTTGACGGCTGGGTGTTGCCTTTGGAGTCGACGACGGTGCAGCCGCCGGCTGAGGCGCTCACCGATCCGGAGACTCGCTCAGCGCTGTTTGCTGCGTCGGCTGATCGCTGCAGTCGCGGCGGTGAGGGCGATACCCGCGGTCTGGTTGCTGACATTACGGCGCTGCGTGCCGCTCTGGCCGGTGTGCTGGGCTACAGCTCGTTCAGCGAGTACGCGATCGAACCCCAGCAGGCTGGCAGCCCGGAACAGGCTTCGAGTCTGCTCATTTCGCTGCTGGAGCCCGCCAATCAGCAGCTGCAGCGTGAACTCGAAACGATTGAGAAGACCGCGCAGCCGCAGAGGCTTGCCGCGGAAGACATCCCGTTCTGGCTGCGCCGCGTAGGTTCGCAGCTCTACGGCATCGACCACAGCGAAATCAGCAAGTACTTCGAGTTCAACCGGGTGCTGCACGACGGTGTTTTCTATGCCGCGAGCGTGCTGTACGGACTGAGCTTTGAAAACGTCACCGACCGTTTCGCCGGCCGCCTGTGGGACGAAACCGTTACGGTGTGGGAGATCTCCGAGGGCGCCAAGGTTCTGGGCTTGGTCTGCATCGACCCGTACACCCGCCCCAGCAAGCGCGGCGGTGCGTGGATGGCGGAACTTGTGACCGGTGCCCGTCTGACGGGCGAACAGCCCATCATCACCATGACGATGAACGTGCCCCGCCCAGCACCTGGCGAACCGGCCCTGCTGAGTCTGGACGACGTCAACACGCTCTTCCACGAGTTCGGCCACGTGTGGCACGGACTGTTTGCCGATTCCACCTACCCCAGCCGGGCAGGCACCTCGGTCCCCCGGGACTATGTCGAGTTCCCGTCCCAACTGAACGAAATGTGGATGCTCCACCCGGATGTTCTGCCGAACTACGCCCGCCACATCACAACGGGCGAACCGCTGCCGGAAAGCCTGGTCGAGCAGATCAAGCAGGCGCAGAAGTTCGGGCAGGGCTTCGGCACAATCGAATACCTGGCTGCTGCTCTTCTCGACCTGTCGTGGCACGGTCTGGAACCGGGCGAACAGGTCGAGGCGGTGCTCGACTTCGAATCCGAGGTGCTTTCTGCCGCCGGGGTCTCGCCATCTGTGCAGCCGCGCTACCGTTCGCCGTACTTCATGCACGCCTTCAGCTTCGGCTATGCGGCCGGCTACTACTCGTACCTGTGGTCGGAACAGCTGGCCGCTTATGTGTCCGAATGGTTTGACCAGCAGGGCGGCCTGAAGGCCGAATCGGGTCAGGCGTTCCGCCGCTCCATTCTGGCGCCGGGCTTCTCAGTTGACCCGGAACAGGCCATCACCCAGTTCTTCGGCGAACAGCCCACCGTCGATCCGCTGCTGCGCCGCTGCGGTCTGCCAACCCGAGAACAGACCGAGGCCGAGGTGCCAGCCGGCTCCCCCGCCGACACCTCGGCAGCCGCCGGCTCCCCCGCCGTCACCTCCCCTGCCGAGGCACCTGCCGAAACCCACCCGGAAGCACCTCGGGAGGTCTGAACCGTGCACGAACGAAATCAGCGAGTCCAGGCGGACCTCGATAAAGCGGGCATCACCGGTGAGATCACGATCTTCACCGAGCACCTGCCCACCGCCGCCGATGCGGCTGCTCACCTGGGCATTGAGACAGGCGCGATTGCCAACAGCCTCATCTTCCGCCTCGACGGCGAACCGGTGCTCATCATGACCTCCGGCGCACACCGCGTGGACACGGGCTTTGTCGAAGAGCAGACCGGCGGGAAGATCAGCCGGGCCAACGCGGACATGGTCAAGGAAGCCACGGGGCAGGTGATCGGCGGGGGTGCCCCCGCCCGGCCCACCAAAACCCTTCCCCCCTTCCCCGACCCGGCCCCCCCCCGCCCCACCCCCCCGCGGGGCGGCGGGCGCGGCCCCGAGCGTGGGATGGCCCGCGGGTGCCCGCTAAATCACCGTGCGGTGCGGCTTGGTGGGCCCGGCCGGGGCCCCCCCGCCGATCACCTGCCCCGTGGCTT
>CABTZE010000095.1 GCA_902489215.1 uncultured Brevibacterium sp. | reverse complement strand
TTCGCCCGGCGCTTCTGCGTTTCTGTGAAGGTCCATGCGGCTTGATGTTGTGTGCCAGGTGTGCCGCGAGCCTGCAGCTTCTCGAGAAGAGTTTGTCCACAGATTTGCAATGGGTCTGGTCAGGCGGTTGTCGAATCAATAGCCTGGACTGCGGAACACGAAGATGTGGCGAACAGGAATCAATGATGCTTTCTCTGCCTTTGCAGTCTCTGGTTGGCAACTCGCATGTGCGCAAGGTGCGGCGTTTGGCGGCCGCGGTGTGTGTCGGGTGCTTGGTCCTTTCTGGCTGTTCCAGTGGGAGTGCCGAGGCTGAAGGCGTGGACGGGACTGCTTCTGGTTCGCCGTTTGCTGAACCTGAAGATCCAACCCCGAAGATTCCGGAGTACACGGTTGAGGAAGGGCGACAGCTCTCGTCTACTGAAAAGCAGCTTGCTGATGAGGCTGTTCTTTTCTTCACCGAGTACATGGATGCCTCGAACCGGGCGTTTAAGGACGGCGGCGTGTACTGGGACAGGCTGATCGATTTGTCTTCCGGACAGATGCGCGATGTTCAGGTGGAAGCTCGGAAAGATGCTGAAGAGGATGGATTCGTCGCTCAGAACTCTCTTGAGGCCAGCGAAATTCATGTCGGCAATATCGAAGAAGCTGAGGGGCATGTCTTCGTGGCAGCATGTTTGCATTACGACGAGTGGCGCACTGAGCGAACTAAGAACAAAGAAAAAAGCGAGCCTGGCCCGCGTGCAACAGTTGGCTTCGACATGCTCAAAAACGGCGATGAGTGGACCGCTGATGAAATATCTAGCGTGGACGCAGAATGCGCTGGTTAAAAGTCGCCGCTGGTTTTACAGCGTTGCTGATTGTTGAAGTGTGTTTAGCGGTTCCCGCACAGGCCGCAAACTGTCAGCTGAACATGGGACGGTACGAATGCGTAAACACCAAGGACAAGGAGGGGAACAAGCCGAAAACTCCGCGGAGTTCACCTAAGGGAAAGCCTCAGGCTGAACACCGGCGGCCAACGGACAGCACGAAGAAGTCGGGTCCGCGAAAGCCGTCTCCGCCTCCTGTGCGTTGGCATAACCGGTGTGGCGGGCGCGTGATCAGTGTCGATGGTGGTCAGTGTTGGGTTCGGTATGAGCAGCCGCGGCAGCCGGCTCAACCCGGGAAGCCATCGGGTGGGCGCGCACCTGTGCAGGGTGAACCTGCCGAACCGGCTGTTCCTGTTGTTACGCAGCGGGATTTCCAGTCCGTTCCTTTGACGGGCGCGGAGGTTCATGTATGGCCGGATGGTTGGGGTGTTGCTGGCAAGCGCACAGCGTTTTGGACGGATGACACCACGCAGACGAAGACTCTGACGATGTTGGGCCAGGAAGTGACAGTCGAAGCAGTCCCTGTTTCGTGGCGGTGGGATTTTGGTGACGGAACAGTCAAGTGGACGCATTCGCCGTGGCGTAAGCCGGTGAGTTTGGAGCGCGCTGGCTTCTATCACGTGTACAGCGAAGCTGAGCACGTGAAAGTGACAGTCACTGTGAAGTATGAGGGCAGGTTCCGCGTGGGCAATGGCCCGTGGACGGACATTGAAGGAACAGCCGAAAAGACGAGCCCGCCGCGTGATGTGACGATCTACCGGTACGAAAAGTACGTGGTCGGCGAGCACTGCAAGAAGCAGAACTGTCTTGATGAAAACCGTGCCAACAGGTAAGTATCCCTGCGCGCCTTGCTGAGCAGCGGGGCCTCCCAGATCTTGCGTGGCAGTGTTCCCCGCAGACACGCCGAGGGCAATATAGAACACGTGTTCGGGTCGATGTATTGTTGTCGTGCCGTCGAAAAAGTTATCCACAGCTTTCGGTTCGGCATTTTCTATGTCAGTGCCTCGGTCTACAGTCAGAGCACAACGTCAAATGAGGAGGATCCATGGCAGAAAAGCCAGCATCCCGCACTGCTGAAGAGCGTGCGGCGGAACAGAAGGCGAAAGCTCTTGACTCGGCTCTGGGGCAGATTGACCGCCAGTACGGCAAGGGCGCGGTTATGCGTTTGGGCGACGACCAGCGTCCGCCCATCGAAGCGATTCCCACCGGCTCGCTTGCTCTTGACGTAGCGCTCGGCGTCGGCGGTCTCCCGCGCGGCCGTGTCATCGAAATCTATGGACCGGAATCGTCCGGTAAGACCACGGTCGCCCTCCACGCTGTGGCAAGCGCCCAGAAGGCCGGCGGCATCGCGGCGTTCATCGACGCTGAACACGCGCTCGACCCGGTATACGCCAAGGCTCTCGGCGTCGACACCGACAACCTTCTTGTGTCTCAGCCTGACACCGGTGAACAGGCACTCGAAATTGCGGACATGCTCATCCGCTCCGGCGCCCTTGACATCATCGTCATCGACTCCGTTGCAGCTCTTGTTCCCAAGGCTGAAATCGAAGGCGAAATGGGTGACTCCCACGTGGGTCTGCAGGCCCGCCTCATGTCGCAGGCGCTGCGCAAGATCACCGGTGCTCTCGCCAACTCCAAGACCACCGCGATCTTCATCAACCAGCTCCGTGAAAAAGTCGGCGTCTTCTTCGGCTCGCCCGAAGTCACCTCCGGTGGTAAGGCCCTGAAGTTCTACGCTTCCGTGCGCATTGACGTCCGCCGCATCGAAACCCTCAAGGAAGGCGCGGACGCAGTCGGCAACAAGACCCGCGCGAAGGTCGTCAAGAACAAGGTTGCTCCGCCCTTCAAGCAGGCCGAATTCGACATCATCTACGGCAAGGGAATTTCCCGCGAAGGCAGCATCATCGACATGGGTGTCGACAACGGAATCATCCGCAAATCAGGTTCCTGGTTCACCTATGACGGTGACCAGCTGGGTCAGGGCAAGGAGAACGTGCGCCGTTTCCTTGCGGACAACCCGGATCTGCGTGACGAAATCGAACTGAAGATCCTGACCAAGCTGGGCATCGTCGGCTCGGAAGAACCAGCGGAAGACCAGGAGGAAGCTCCGGCCAATGCCTGACACAGTTGGCACTGTTCGCCAGCTGCAGGACCAAATCGACGCGATCTCCGCGGAACACGCCGCGGGGAATCGCGACGACTACCGCATCCCCTCAGACGACCCTGAGTACAAGCGGGCCAAAAAACGGGCACTCAACATCCTCAGTGCCCGCGACCATTCCTCAGCTGAACTGCGCGACAAACTGCTGAAGAAAGAACACCCAGAAGACGTCGTCGACACCCTGATCGACAAACTCACCAACGCAAACCTGCTCGACGACAGGGCCTACGCTCACGGCTACGTGCGCGCCCAACGACAGAGCCGCAGCCTTTCAAAGAAAGCACTGCGCCTGCAGATGCGCAAAAAGGGTCTGCCTGACGGTGCCGTGGCAGAAGCCCTCGACGACGTCCAAGCAGAAGACGAACACGAACTCGCGTTCTCTGTCGCCATGAAAAAGGCACACAGCACCCGTGGGCTTCCCAGAGAAGTTCGGGAACGCAGAATCCTCGGCATGCTCGCTCGTCGCGGATTCCCCACGGGCATCTGCCTCGACGTCACTCGCCGAGCACTCGACGAAGTTTGACGTCGCCGGCTGGGCGTGTTCTGGGGCCAACCCCTCAACGGTCAGCTGTCCGACCGGGGACTCAAGTTGATGCGCTCGTTTATGCCGAAGGTTTTGCGCAGTACCGTGCGCATTGCCTCATAACCGCAAACACCATGCACGCCGGGGCCCGGCACGGCAGCCGCTGAACACAGCGCAGCCCCGGCCGTCGTCCCATCGACAGTGCGGACCAAACCAAAAGAATAGGGATCCCACGCCAACCGAGGCCGTGCCACAAGGCGATATGCGTCAACACTGCCAGCAGCAATATCACCGCCAACATAATTCGCGTTGTGCTCACTCATCCTTGATGCAGGAACACAACGCGAAGCAACAACAACATCGCGGAAACCAGGCGCAAAACGCTCAACCTGCCGGACCACATGCTCCGTAACATCAACGGAACACCCCAAGGGCACATGAGCATAGGTCCACAGCGGACGCAGACCGCTCACCTCACGTGATGGATCAGCAACCGTCGGATCACTCGCAAGAACCAGCGGCAACGGCGGCATCACACCTCGGGAGACCGCATGCTGTGATGCAGCGATTTCCGACCGCGTGCCTCCCAGGTGCACCGTACCGGCCCTCCCGACATCCGGATCACGCCACGGAACAGGGCCCGACAGCACAAAGTCAACCTTCGCAGCACCACTGCCATGGCCAAGAGACCGCATGCTTCTCTTCACTGAGCCGGACAAATGGTCAGCGAAGATTTCTGCAGCAGCCTCTGCAGTCGTATCGCACAGATAGGCCCGCGCCGGCGGCAACTGGGAAGAATCGGAAATATGAGCACCCGTGACAAACGAACCGCCATGGGCCTCAATATCCGCCACAAGAGCATTCACAATCGCCTGAGAACCACCGCGTGGAATCGGCCAACCGCCCAAGTGGCCCGTCATCGCGAGCATAAGTCCCACACCCGCAGATGACAGCGTTCCAAGCCGCCCAGGGGAGTGGGCGGCCACCCCACCCAACAGCGCACGCGCCCGAGTACCAGAAAACAATCCCGAACCTCCGGTCCGTGCGACCTTGGCCACCGAACCAACAAAGCTCGCGGCCGCAGCGGCACCTCGGACGTTCAGAAGTTCACGCGGCACCCCGCGCTTCGACCCCAGACCCAGGGCGACTACCGCATCGGGGGCTTCAAGCAAAGGCAAGAACAGATCACGCCAACGAGAACCGTCAACACCCAATTCGGCAGCCGTCCGATCCAGGCTGTGCCAGGCAACGGCGGTCGGCTCATCCTCAAGCGGATGCGCGTAGGAGGCTTCCGGCAGAACCAGATCAACACCTCGGGAAGGCAGATCAAAAGCAGAAAAGAAAGGCGAAGCAACAGCGAGCGGATGAACAGCCGAACACAGATCGTGCACAACCCCATCAGCCAAACCCAGATCCGCAGTGCGCGCTCCACCGCCCAGTGTTGGCTGAGCCTCATACACGACCACCCGCAGACCAGCCCGTGCGGCAGTCACGGCAGCCGCCAAACCATTCGGGCCCGAACCGATGACAACAACGTCAGGGCACTCGCTGCTCATGGTGTGCAGTATTCCACAGTGACATCGGCATCACAGGCCATACGACACTGCAGAACCCGCACACCCAACGGCTAGAATGACGCCTGATGACTGAGGCAACGATGACTGACACAACAACCGCACACCCGCGCACCTACGAGGTCAAAACCTACGGGTGCCAAATGAACGTGCACGACTCCGAACGGCTCTCGGGGCTCCTTGACGACGCCGGATACTCCCCAGCGGATGCCGGCGAACAGGCAGACATCGTCGTCTTCAACACCTGCGCGGTACGCGAAAACGCCGACAACCGTCTCTACGGAAACCTCGGCCGCCTGGCCGAAGTCAAAGAACAGCGCCCCGGCATGCAGATCGCCGTCGGCGGCTGCATGGCGCAGAAAGACCGCGACACCATCATCAAACGCGCCCCCTGGGTTGACGTTGTCTTCGGCACCCACAACATGGGATCCCTGCCGGTTCTGCTGGAAAGGGCGCGCCACAACCAGGAAGCCCAAGTCGAGATCAAAGAAAGCCTCGACGTCTTCCCCTCAACCCTGCCCCCCCGCCGCGAATCCACCCACTCTGGCTGGGTGTCGATCTCGGTTGGCTGCAACAACACGTGCACCTTCTGCATCGTCCCGGCCCTGCGCGGCAAAGAGAAAGACCGCCGCCCCGGCGACATCCTCGCCGAAGTCGAAGCACTCGCCGCCGAAGGCGTTGTTGAGGTGACCCTGCTGGGTCAGAACGTCAACTCCTATGGCACCGAATTCCGCGACAAAGGCGCATTCGCCAAGCTGCTGCGCGCCGTCGGACAAGTTCCCGGGATCGAACGCGTGCGCTTCACCAGCCCACACCCGGCGGCATTCTCCGACGACGTCATCGACGCCATGGCCGAAACCCCCACCGTCATGCCGCAGCTGCACATGCCACTGCAGTCCGGATCGGACAAAGTGCTTAAAGACATGCGCCGCTCCTACCGCACCAAGCGGTTTATGGGCATCCTCGACAAAGTGCGCGAACGTATCCCTAACGCCGCCATCACCACCGACATCATCGTCGGCTTCCCCGGGGAAACCGAAGAGGACTTCCAGGGCACAATGGACATCGTCGAACAGGCCCGCTTCGCCCAGGCCTTCACGTTCCAGTACTCCATCCGCCCCGGCACCCCGGCAGCAGAAATGGACAACCAAATCCCCAAGGACGTCGTCCAGGAGCGCTTCGAACGTCTGACCGCTCTGCAGGACCGCATCTCCTTGGAGGAGAACGAGGCGCTGGTCGGCACGGAAGCCGAAATCCTCGTGACCGGACTGCCCGATGAAGAACACGGCAGGTTCTCAGGCCGTGCCCGGGACAACCGGCTGGTCCACGTCAAAGCTGACCCGGACACTCCCGTACGCCCGGGTGACTTCGTCACCACCACTCTGACGGAGGCCAAGCCCTACTTCCTCATCGCGGACGCCCCGTACACACTGCGCACATCCCCGGCCGGTGACGCTTGGGATCTCGCGCAGGCAGACAGCTGCGGTGCAGGCTCGAACTCAGCAGGCCCCGCCGGTCCCACTGTCCTGGGCATGCCGACCATCCGCACACGATGACTTTCCGCGCCGCCGTTGTCCCTGCCGCGCCGGTGTACACGGCCGACGTGACACGCACCCGGACACCAGCGGAAGACACGCTGCGCCAAGCCATGCTCACAGCGATCGTGTGGGCCGCAGGCGGCAGCACAGAACTCGGCATAGACGCTGACACCCCGATCGTGGGGCTTGGCCCCTACGGCATCGACCGAGGTGTCGACATGCGCACGGGACAGCTCCTCACCGGAAGCGCGTGGCAGGACGCAGTCGCTGAACTGGCCGATGATGCCTCTCGGCAGGCTGTCCAAGACGCCTGCGCCCGCGCCGGCTCCGCAGCACTGCTGGCGGTCGAGGCGGGACTAACCCCCGTCCCACTGGACCGAGCACAAGCCGCGCTCATCACCTTCGACTTCTCTGCCACCTCGACCCCAGATGGGCCCCTGGCCCCCGTCGAAGGCGCGGCAGAACACGACCGGTCGCTCATGGAAGCGATCAAAGCCGGCCAAGCCCAGGCCCTGGCGCAAGCAGCACGGGACGCCCGCGCCTTCGCGTCCAACACCGAGTCGCTGCAGAGACTTCTGAGCGCTCACGGCCAACCTGAGGTCCACGTTGACTACGACGCAGAAACCCTCGGCACTCGCACCGCCGTGCTGCGGATGGAGTTTCCGTGACAGCGCCAGCCCGTCCGGTCATCAACATCGTCGGCGCAACGGCAACCGGCAAATCTGACCTCGCGGTGCGCCTTGCCGAACACTACGGCGGTGAAATCATCAACGCCGACGCCATGCAGTTCTACCGCGGCATGGACATCGGCACAGCCAAAATCACGCCGGCCGAAACCAGGGGAGTGCCACACCATCTGCTCGATGTTCTCGACGTGACCCAAGATGCCAGCGTCAGCGAATTCCAACAGCAGGCCCGTGAACTCATCGCCGATATGCGAGCCCGCGGCGTGCAGCCCATCCTGGTGGGCGGCTCCGGCCTCTACGTGCGTGCGGCAACCGACGTCATGAACTTCCCGGGCACAGACCCCAGCCTGCGCTCGCGTCTGGAGCGGATTGCTGAACTCGACGGCA
>CABTZE010000094.1 GCA_902489215.1 uncultured Brevibacterium sp. | reverse complement strand
GACAGAAATGGTGACAGCAGCACAGGAAGTCACCACAGTCCCCTGCGCAACAGAAATCGAAGCCTCGGTGCGCGAAGTGCGGCTGATCGGCGAACTCGCCCCGCCCTACAACCGGCGATCGAAGCGACCAGAACGCCAGACGTGGCTGAAGCTCACGGACGAGGCTTTTCCACGCGTGTCCGCCGTGCGCTCTCGGCCACCCCAAGATCTACTCGTCGCCGGCCCTTTTTCGTCGCACAGGAGCGCACTCCAGGCCAAGCAGGTGCTGGAGCAGCTGTATCCGCTGAAAACCTGCACTCAGAACCCCAGGTCTGACAAGTTCAGGCCTTGCGCGGCAAGCCAGGTCGACGCGTGTGCCGGTCCATGCTCTGGTGTAACGGACGAGCAGGCGTACCGGGAGGGCTTACGCGGGCTTGAGCAGTTCACCGCGGGCAACACGGCGGATTTCAGTCAGCAGCTGCACAGAAGACTGCGGCAGCTGTCCCAGAATCAGCGCTTTGAATCGGCCGGAGAAACACTGGACGCAGCAGTGCACATGCTGCGCGTACAAGCACGCGCAGAAGCAGCGGACCTGCTGAAGAACACAGAGCGAATAACAGCCGCCCGCCCGCAGCCTGACGGGAGCTGGGACCTGGCACTCATCCGCTGGGGAAGGCTGGCAGCCTCCGAGACCGCGGCCACAACCTCTCGCGTGCTCAGCGCGGCACAGTCTCTTGAGGCCACGGCCGCTCACGTTGAGCCCGATCAGCACACGCTCATGGAAGAGCACACGCTCCTGTCGGGGTGGCTTTACGCAGAAGGCACCGTGCTTATCAGCTCAGCTGCGCCCTTGGCTCTGCAGCGAACAGGTTTCGGCTACGCCTCAGCGCAGCTGGGCTCAGGCGGAAGCCGCGGCTGACTCTTCAACCAGCTGGTCGAGCTTCGCGGCGGCCTTTCCTGCATCAAGCGTTTCCTGAGCACGCTGGAACTGAACCGACAAGCGGTCGGCAAGCGGCGCCTCGGCGTCGTCAGAGGCAGCCACAAGAGCTGCAGCGGCATTGAGCAGCACAGCGTCTCGCACGGGCCCGGTCTCCCCTTCCAGCGTGCGGCGAATAACAGAGGCGTTGTAGGCGGGGTCGCCGCCGCGCAGGTCATCCTTCGTCACTCGTGCAATTCCAAGAGACGTCGCATCGAATACCGAGTGCTCAATCTGTCCGCCGCGCACTTCCCACACGTCATTGACTGCGGTGTTGGACAGTTCGTCCAGGCCGTCCTGCGATCGGAAGACAAGAGCGGAATCACCCCGTTCAGCAAGTACTCCCGCGATCAGCGGCGCCATAGCCGGGTCCGACACACCGATGGCAGTAGAACGAGTCCCCGCCGGATTTGCGAGAGGACCGAGGATGTTGAACGCACTGGGCACAGCAATCTGCTTGCGAACAGGTGCGATGAAGCGCATCGATGGGTGGTAGACATTCGCAAACAGGAACGCCATGCCGACTTTTTCTGCAACAGCCGCCGTCTGCTCCGGGGTTAGGTCAAGTGCCAGCCCGAGGTGCTCAAAAACATCGGCCGAACCCGAGGCCGAGGAGGTGGCCCGGTTTCCGTGCTTTGCCACCGGCACACCGGATCCAGCAATAACGAACGACGCTGTCGATGAGATGTTCACAGTCTTCGCCCTGTCGCCGCCGGTGCCGACGATGTCGACATAGCCGTCGAGCCCTTCGACTGAAACCGCGTGCTCCATCATTGCCGACACGAGACCTGTAATCTCTTCGACTGTTTCACCTTTGCCGTGGTGAGCCACAAGGAAAGCGGCCATAGTGACATCGGGGACATCACCGGACATGATCTGGTCCATAGCCCACGCCGCGGTGCCGCGGTCCATATGCCGGTGGTCCATGAGGCCCACGATGAGATCCGACCAGTTACGCACGTCCTTCATGACGCTGCTTTCGTTAGCGGTGAAGGGAACGGTCATAACTGTGCCTTTCTTCTGGCATTGTGTGAGCTGGAGCAAACTCCATCAGTGTATCCACGTGAACGGTCGCGAATGTTTCGGGGCAGACAAGCAAAGACCGAAAGAATGCACTTACCTCGATGCTCCGGAGAACGGAAAGACTGGACGTCCGAAAGAGCCGGGACGTCTTCTGCATAGAACAGTCTGCATACAACACCCAGGTCCCACGCCGGTGACCAGCATAAAGACACGACTCAGGAACTCGCAGCGGAAAGCATGCTTAGTGTTGGCCATCACAGTAGTGCGACACGCAGGCCAGCAAAGGCGACGCACCAAGAAAAACTTCACGAACCGCGCCAACTCGCCGAAGCGGGGGTGTTGAACTCTCAATTAATGAGTGAATCCTGAGTGAAAGATGAAATTCACCTGCGGACTGAGTAATAATCGTGGTGTGTCAACTGCAGCTTCATCTCAAACAGCGCCGGTTCATCCCGTGATCAGCAGGCCGAACACGACGACCATCGGGTTCATCGTGTGGCTTGCGAGCGAGCTGATGTTCTTCGCCGCGCTCTTCGCCATGTACTTCACGCTCCGCTCTGTGGCCCCCGACATGTGGGCAGCGGAAACACCCAAGCTCGAGGTTCCCTTCGCGCTTGTGAACACCTCGATCCTGGTCCTGTCTTCCGTGACCTGTCAGATCGGTGTACACCACGCTGAGCACTTCAAGCCCCGCCGTCCCGAGGGCAAGGGTCTGCTCGCTATCGGACAGTGGGGCATGATCGAGTGGTACTTCCTCTCATTCATCCTCGGCTCGATCTTCGTCGGCGGTCAGGTCATGGAGTACGCAACGCTCGTCTCCGAGGGTGTGGCCATCAACTCGAACGCCTACGGATCCGTCTTCTACATGACGACCGGCTTCCACGGTCTGCACGTCATCGGCGGACTCATTGCGTTCCTGTTCGTCATCGGACGCGCCTACGGGGCTAAGCGCTTCGGCCACCGCGAATCGACGTTTGCAGTATGTGTTTCCTACTACTGGCACTTCGTCGACATCGTTTGGGTTGCGCTGTTCGCAATCATCTACCTGCTCCAGTAAGCGGACACCCCGCACACCCCGCAGCGAAAATTTAGTAAAGGACAAGACTCGTGAAGTTTCTTGCAGAACGCCGCCGGCACCCCATGGCGCTCGTTGTTCTCCTGCTGGTAGGACTGCTGTTCACCGGTGGGGCATACGCGCTGTTCACCGGCGGAAGCGACGCCAACGCAGACGAATACTCCGCTGACCAGATCGACGCCGGTCAGAAATTGTTCGTCACCAACTGCGCAACCTGCCACGGTATGAACGCCGAAGGCACCGAAAACGGCCCCAGCCTCATCGGCGTGGGCGCATCAGCGGTCGACTTCCAGGTTGGCACAGGCCGCATGCCGCTCCAGATGCACGGCCCCCAGGCTCCCGTGAAGGGCCCGCAGTTCGACCAGGACGAGATCGACAACATGGCTGCATATGTCGCATCGCTCGGTCCTGGCCCGGCAATTCCCGACGCTGAATACCTCGACGCCTCCAAGGGCGACGCTGCAGCAGGCGGCGGCCTGTTCCGCACCAACTGCGCTATGTGCCACAACGTGGTCGGCGCCGGTGGTGCTCTGACCCGAGGCAAGTACGCTCCGAACCTCAGCGAGGTCTCCGAACGCCACCTCTACGAGGCAATGCAGACCGGTCCGCAGAACATGCCGATCTTCAACGACGCGAACCTGACCCCCGAAGACAAGCGCGACATCATCGCCTACATCGAAGACACCAAGAAGCCCTCCCCCGGAGGTTTCAAGCTCGGAGCCCTCGGCCCGGTTGCTGAAGGTCTCTTCATCTGGTTCTTCGGACTGGCCGCAGTCATCGGCATCACCGTGTGGCTCACCGCCCGGTCGAAATAAGCCAAGTCCTTATCCGTTTCGAGTACTAGACGAGGATGCACATGACCTCGAGTCACAACACCGGCACCACCGGCCAGCTTGAGCCGGTGAACGGGTTTGAAAACCCCGGCCTGCCGCAGCACAACCCAAGGATCACCGACGCTGAACCGCTGGCCGAAAAGGCAGCGGAGCGCCAGGTCGCCCTCTGGTTCCTGCTGTCGATGATCGGAACCATCTGGTTCATCGTCTCCTTCTTCCTGTTCGGACCCAAGGGAGAAGAACCCACCCACGCAGGCCTGCGCCTCCAGACCCTCATGCTGGGTCTTGGCTCGGCTGCTGCACTGTTCGGCCTTGGCATCGGTATTGTCCACTGGGCGCGTACGCTTCTGCCCGACGCCGAAGTCGTTGAAGAGCGCCACTCGATTGCAGGTTCTGAAGAAGACCAGGCAATCGCTCTGGAGATCCTCAACCAGGCGAAGGAAGAGTCCGGCATCGCGCGCCGTCCCCTTCTGCGCAACATGCTCATCGCGGCCGTTGCTATCGCTCCCCTGCCTGCCGTCCTTGTCCTGCGTGACCTCGGACCACTGCCGGGCGACAAGCTGTTCACCACCCTGTGGAAGAAGGGTGTCCGTCTGGTCATTGACCCGGGCGGCGTTCCCGGTGAAGGCGAGGAACGCCCGATCAAGCTCGCTGACGTCACCATCGGCTCCGCTTACCACGTGGTGCCCGAAGGAATGCACAAGTCGGAAGAGCCTCTCAACGAAAAGGCTAAGGCTGCCGTTCTGCTTATGCGGATCAGCCCCGACGAGCTCAACACCGAACCGGGCAAGGAAGACTGGGGCGTTGACGGTGTCGTCGCATACTCCAAGATCTGCACCCACGTCGGCTGCCCCGTTGCTCTGTACGAGCACCAGACGCACCACCTGCTGTGCCCGTGCCACCAGTCGACCTTCGACGTGACCCAGCACTGCAAGGTCATCTTCGGCCCTGCTAAGCGTCCGCTGCCGCAGCTGCCGATCGAAGTCGACAGCGAAGGCTACCTGGTCGCCCAGAGCGACTTCCACGAGCCCGTTGGTCCGACCTTCTGGGAGATCAACACGAGGGAGACTGACGCCTGATGAGCAACACACTCACTGACAACAAAGCACTGATTGCCGGCGGCCGTTGGGTTGAATCCCGCACCGGCGCTTCTAAGGCCGTCAAGGAGTTCGGCCGGAAGATCTTCCCGAGCCACTGGTCGTTCATGCTCGGCGAAGTCGCTCTCTACAGCTTCATCATTCTGGTTCTTACGGGAACCTTTCTGACGCTGTGGTTCCGCCCCGCCATGGGTCACGTGATCTACGAAGGTCCGTTTGTCCCGCTCAAGGGTGTGCAGATCTCCGAGGCTTACGCCTCAACCCTGTACATCTCGTTTGAGGTTCGCGGTGGTCTCTTCATCCGTCAGATGCACCACTGGGCAGCTCTGCTGTTTATGGCTGCACTTTCGATTCACGCAATGCGTGTGTTCTTCACCGGGGCTTACCGCAAGCCACGTGAGATCAACTGGATCATTGGTGTCGGACTCATCGCTATGGGTATGGCCGCAGGCTTCACCGGCTACTCCCTGCCTGACGACCTCCTGTCAGGTAACGGTCTGCGAATCATCGACGGTCTGCTGAAGTCGATTCCGCTGGTCGGAACCTACATTTCGTTCTTCCTGTTCGGCGGAGAGTTCCCGGGCGAAGACATCGTGTCACGCCTGTACTCGATGCACATCATGGTTGTTCCCGCAGTGCTTATTGCACTGATTGGTGCCCACCTGATGTTCGTCGTGATTCACAAGCACACCCAGTGGCCCGGAGCCGGTCACACCAACCGCAACGTTGTCGGCGAACCTGTTCTGCCCACCTTCGCGGCTAAGGGCGGCGGCTTCTTCTTCATGATCTTCGGCCTGCTGGCCCTGATCTCCGGTGTGTTCACAATTAACGCGATCTGGAACTACGGACCGTACGACCCCTCCCCAGTATCAGCTGGTACCCAGCCTGACTGGTACATCGGCTGGCTCGATGGATTCCTCCGAATCATGCCAGGTTGGATGGAGTTCTACGTCTTCGGCTACCCGATCTCCGTTAACATCAACACCGCGCTTCTTGCCACCGGAGTTCTGTTCGTCGGGATGATCGTCTGGCCGTTCTTCGAGCAGTGGCTGACCAAGGACACCCGCGAACACCACATCCTCGAACGCCCGCGCAACAACCCCACGCGCACCGCGTTCGGTGTGGCAGCAGCCATCTGGTACATCAACCTGTGGGCCGCAGCTTCGGGTGACCTCATCGCAGTGTTCTTCCACATGTCGCTTAACGACATGATCTACATCTTCCGAACACTGTTCTTCTTTGGACCGATCGTCGGCTACATCGTGACAAAGCGCATCTGCCTGGCCCTTCAGCGCAAGGACCGCGAGATCGCACTGCACGGTTTCGAGTCGGGTGAAATCATCCGTCTGCCGCACGGTGAGTTCCAGGAACGCCACAAGCCGCTGTCGGACGACCAGCTCTGGAAGCTGACCGCCTTCGAAGCTCCGGGTTATGTCCCCGCACAGCCCAACGAAGATGGCGTCATCACCAAGGGTGAGAAGCGCCGCGCACGTGTTGCACGATTCTTCTACGAAGACCGCGTCGCACCTGTCACAAAGGCTGAGCTGGACGCTGCACACCACGACCACGAAGAGGTCGAAGCAGCTGACAACAAGAAGCTGAACTGACAATAGGCATCTGAAGCCCCGCAGCCATTACGGCTGCGGGGCTTCTGCTTTGTCTGCTGATTGGCTGTTCTCGATCGGCTATGTAAGCCCCGGTCATACTTCCACGCAGCGATCCAGAAGTGCACCGGCAGATACAAGATGGTCCAAACCGTTGTCATTGACCAATCGATTTAAGATGGAGAGCCGCCCTCCCGGGCAAAACCTGAAAGCCCTGGGATGTTGTTGTCATCCCAAGAGAACCCACAAACCCGCCTCAGGCCCTGTTTACCACTGACTACCAGCAAGCAAACAGTCCAAAGTCGGCCGTTCAATCCCGTTGCACCACACCTTCGGATCTTTTCTACGACAGGTTACGATTGACAACTGGTCCGAGCGCCGCCTTCGTTGTTGTTCTGCGGCTTGCGTTGCCTTTCCACGCACACACCAAAATCACTTGACCTTCGGGCGACTGAGACGAGCACTGGCATCTCCCAGCCCAGTTCGCGCATCAGGTTGCTCGTTGCCCGACACAGCTCTCCCCCGCACGCCGCAACGCGAGATCAGAGTTACAAGCCGCGGAGCGACATCGTCAAATAGACAGCACGGTTGCAGTTGTCGGCACCGCTTGCATTGAACCATTGATCAAACGCATGCCAGATGCTCTGAACAGCATTCACCAAACGTTGTCCAGCAGGCGGTCGGAACTGCCCCAAATCGGCCAATGCAGTACAAGCCTCGCTCTCAAGACCGTACAGCGCGTTTTGAGCCGTGCTACGGCTTGCTATCGCGGGTGTACCGGCACCCCTCTCCCTCTAGACGTGTCCCGAAGGACGCCATTCTCCTGTACGTTGAAGGAAACCGCGCCACTATTCGGGCGTCTGGGGCCGTGCGCCTCCCCGACCGCGGCCCAAACTAAAACAATGCGAGAAACGGAACAAGTAGGCCTCGCCTACGAGCGCTTCAAAGACGCAGCCCTGGATGTGCCTTAAGGTTCGACTTCTTCTAGACGTTCAGAAGCAGACTCTGTCATTGCGCCGTTGGCGGTATACCTGTCCGACCTGCCTAGAAAGATCCAGTTTGCAAATCTTATGAGTCACCTTGCGCACCCTCCGCGTACCAGTCTGCGGCATACAACAAAGCGCCCCCGTGCTCAGTGCACGGGGGCGCTTTAGTCAGAGTTAATCAGTG
>CABTZE010000093.1 GCA_902489215.1 uncultured Brevibacterium sp. | reverse complement strand
CCGCGGGCGGCCGCCCCGGTTAGAGTACGAGGCGCCGGGCCGGGTCGGGCCTGCTGCTCAGACTTCGTATTCTTCGGCTTCGCGAACGGACAGCACTGGGACTTTTGCGTTGAGAATGATCTTCTGCGAAATCGAGCCCATGAACAGCTTGCCCACGGGGGAGCGGCGGCGAAGCCCAATGACGAGCATCGTCACATCGCTGCGGGCTTCGGCGAGCGCAAGCAGTTCTTCGGCGGCGTCGTTGCCGCGCAGGTACTGCTTGACTTTGCCTTCGACCCCTTCGGACTTCATGTATTCGCGGGCCTTGTTCAGCTGGTCTTCGGTTGCGACTTCGCGTTCGTCTATCGCTTCGCCGACTCCGGCGTTGACAACGTAGAGCGTGTCGCCGGTTTTCTTGGCGAGGTCAACGGCTGCCGTCAGTGCTGCTTGGCCTTTTGTGCTGGGGGTGTAGCCAACAAGAATCGTCATACCCTTAACTCTATCCGTGCCGCGGAAGTTTCGGGCAGGTCCACGTAAGACTCAAGCCACGCCACGTGCAAGCGGCACTCAGCGCTCAGACCGCAGACCACGCGCAGCGGCTTATGGCAACCCACGCGGCACCCGCACTCCGCGTGTATCCACGACTACAGTGGATGCCGTGGAACCTGATGTTGAAAGTCCCGCGTGGACAGCCCATGAGCAGCGTATGCGTGAGCTTTTCCCTGCGTGGCCGAATGGTTTTCCGCTGTCAGCCTTTGTGTCGCGGTACTTGTTGGGGCGAGTCGCCGGCCAGCTGAACATTTCGGGACGTCCCGACGTTCCACCTCGGCATCCGGTGCCGCTTGATGATGATGCGTCTTTCGTCGTGCTTGACGATGCGGACGGTTCGGTGACGGCGGCGGTTCTCGCAGCGACCACGGGGACGGTCACGGTGTATGCGGATTTTCTGCCCAACGCCCAGCGGCTGCGTGAGATGTTCGGTGATTCGCGGGTGAGTGTTCGTCCGCTGCCGGGTTTTCCGCCTCATATTTCTGCTGGCCTTGATGTGCGCGGCGCCCGCCCGGCGAAAGCCCTGCTGATCTCGCCGAAAGCCCAGGCTGCGGTGGCCGATTACGTTGCGGCGCTCCGCCCAGTGGTGGATGAGTTCATGGTCGTCGGCCGCGATAAGCACTTGTTTCGCGGCATCAATGCGGAGCTGGCGCGCGGTTTCGAGCGGGTCGATGTGTCGCCGGGCCGCTATAAGTCGCGAATGATCATCGGCTCGACGCCGGAATCCGGCATGGGGTTCAACACGGCGCGGATTGAGCCGCACCAGCGCATTGCGCGGACGGATATTCCGGGTGCTCCCGATCTCGAGGTGTCCGCGTACGGTGCCTGTTTCGGCGGGCCGGAGATTGACGCGGGTTCCGCTTTGCTGCTGCGTGCGCTCGCTGAGCGTCACGCAGGATCGGCTAGTTTTTCCTCCACATCAGCTGACGAGGTGCCTGCTGGCCGCCCGCGGATCCTCGACTTGGGGTGCGGCAATGGCTGGTTGCTGACGGCCGCCGCTCACGTGTTGCGTGCAGGGCAGGCCGTGGGCGCTGATGCGTCGGCGGCGGCGTTGGCATCGGCTCAGCTGACTGCCGAGGCGGGTATGCCGGCGGGCGTTGACTGGCGTATTGAGTACACGGATGCGGGGGAGGGGCTCCCGCAGCAGGCTTTCGATGTTGTGCTTCTCAACCCGCCTTTTCACGCTGGGCATGAAATCGAAAGCGATACTGCCAAGAGGATGATGCACAGTGCCCACGCGGTGCTGCGGCCGGGCGGTCGTGTGGTCGTCGTGTTCAATTCCGCGCTGCGGTACAGGCGTGAACTTGAAGGGCTTTTCGGACAGGACAGCGTCGAACAGTGGGCGAGGGATCGTAGGTTCACTGTCCTGTCGGCAGTGAAAAGCTGACCGGTTCCACCACCTCGTCAGCCTTGCCCTGCAGAAAAGCCCGGCTCCCAGCTGACGAACAGCTGGGAGCCGGGCTCCACCTCGGCCTTTCAGAGCCGGCTAGCGCTCTCAGCGCTGAGCGACTCCCTGTGCGGGCTGTGTGCGGGATGCCGCAATCGCCGGAAAGAGTGATGCAGCCAAAGCCGCAAACACTGTCACAGCTGCCACCACTGCGAACATCCCCCACGGAATGTCTGGTGCGACGGTGATGCCTTCGGCGGTCAGCAGCGAACGAACTCCAGCCCAGCCGAACAGAACACCCAAGCCCGTGCCCACGATGAGTGAGACGATGGCCATGAGCATCGCCTCGCCGGCCACCATGCGGGCCGCTGCCCAGCGGGACAGTCCCAGGGTGCGCAGCAGCGCGGTTTCGCGTTTGCGTTCAATTGTTGCCAGGGACAGGGTGTTGCCCACGCCGACGATCGAAATGATGATCGACGCGCCCAGCAGGCCCAGCACAATTCCCATCATGACGCTGATGATCTGCGCATACGATGCTCGTTGGAGTGCGCCGTCAGCGTCGCTGAAAACACCGGCTTTCTCGAGGTCAGCCTTGAGTTTTGTGATCTGCGAAATGCTCGCGTCGTCAGCCAGGCGGACCCACGTTTGACCGTCTGCCTTTGTCAGGCCGAGGGCAACGATGTCGTCTGCGTTGGCAAGCGCCGTTTCAGCGGGTACGGCATTGTGGACCTTCACTGTGAGCTTGACGGATTTCTTCCCGGCGTCGCCAGCCTCGCCGGCTTGCCCAGCCGTGAACGTGACCTTTTTCCCGGCAATGTCTTCGGTGTTGGGGCCCGACTTGATGTACACGACACCTGGTGGTGGCAGGAGCTTCGTGCTGCGCGGCACGCTGTATTTCTGCTTTTCAACGCCGACCAGGTGCGTGTGTGTGCTTTCCGGATCATCGTCCTGGCCCAATGGCTCAGAGGCCTCTGCCTGCGTGCCGGGCAGCGTGACGAGGTCCTTGACGATCTCGGAGTTCTTCAGGGTGTTGACCGTCTTGTCAGAGCCTGACTGTGCGGCAAGGTCGATCGGTGCGTCTTCTGACAGCGTCGTGTCGATGGTTGTGCGAGTGGTCTGCGCGCCCATGAAGATGGTCGCCACCAGGGTTACGCCGATCAGCAGCGCCGCGGTTGTCGAAGCGGTCCTGCGCGGGGCCAGCTTCACGTTGCGCGCAACAAGACCGAGCGTCGGTGAGCGGAAGATCTTTTCGCCGACCCGCCCGGTCAGTTCTACCAAGGGCGGTACGAACACGCGGCTGAGCAGCAGCACACCGCAGAAGGCCATGAAAGCGCCGGGCAGGGTGAGCGTCATGTCGCCAGCGTTGGCCCCGACCACGGTGGCCGCAGCGCCGAGTGCGGCGAGCACTGTGCCGAGCACCAGACGAATCCACGGGAAGCGCGAATCGGGTGCGGGGATGTCTGCCGGTGCCAGCGCGTCGATGGGGGACACGCGTGTGGCTTTGAGCGCGGGGACGAAGGATGCTGCGACGGTGACGGTGATGCCCACTGCCAGGCCGAGCACCACGGCGAGGACTGGCAGGGGTGCGGTCTGGAAGTTCGCCTGGACGTATGCGCGCAGGGCAATGGGCAGCAGCATAGCGGCTCCCCAGCCCACAAACACTCCGATGACGGAGCTGACAAGACCCAGCACGGCACCTTCGGCCAGGGTTGCGTTGCGCAGCTGAGAGCGTGTGGCGCCAACTGCCCGCAGGAGTGCCAGGGAACGGGTGCGGGAGGCGACGAGAACCTGGAAGGTGTTCGAAATGACGAGCACGGCTACGAACAGCGCCACCGCAATGAAGGCGCCGATGAATGTCACGACGGTTGCGGAGTCTCCCGTGACGTCGTTCATGCGCTCTTCGATCAACTGGTCTTCTGTGGCGACTTTGTAGTCACCGGCAAGTTTCGCACCGTACGTGTTGCTGACCACCTCTTCAGAGCCGGCCAGGGCGTCTGCTATCGCGGACTGGACTTTCGAGGTGTCGGCTGACTTGTCTGTGAACACGCGCAGGTAGTTGAAACCCGGGTCCAGGTCGGCAATGCCGTGGTTGGTCACCTGGAGTGCGGCTGAGGGCATGGGGCCGATGCCGGTGATGGTGTAGGTGCGTTTGGTGTCCTGCCCGCCCTCGAAGGAGGGAACGCTCAGCTCAACTTGGTCTCCGACTTCCTTGTTTTCCTGTTTGGCGACTGAGGTGTCGAACAGGATCTGGTCGGCTTTGGTAGGCGCTTTGCCTGTTGTCACTTCGATGTGGCTGTTTTTGGGCCACACGGAGACTTCGGTGAATCCGCCGCTGGGCAGGCGTGCGAAGGTCGATTCGATTCGCTGTGTTTCTTTGACTCCCTTGATGCTGTTGATCTTCTTTGCTGCCGACTCTTCAAGGGGGTCGTAGTCGTTTGTCACCACAAGGTCCGCACCTGAATACTGAGCGGAGAATTCACCGCGGATGGTTTTGTTGAAGGATGCCAGCACACCGGTGACGGCAACGACGAATGCGACCGACACGATGATGGTCAGTGCCGCGGCAATCAGGCGTGCACCGCCGGAGCGCAGGTTTGCTTTGACGATCATTTGGTGACCTCCAGAAGTGCGTCGGAGATCGCCTCGACAGTCGGGGAGTAGAGCTCGCCCACCACGTATCCGTCAGCGAGCATCACGACGCGGTCGGCGTAGGCGGCGGCTGATGGGTCGTGGGTGACCATCACGACGGTCTGGCCAAGTTCGGTTACGCAGCTGCGCAGGGTCTGCAGGACTTCGGTGCCGGTGCGTGTGTCGAGTGCGCCGGTGGGTTCGTCGGCAAACAGGACTTCAGGCTGGTTGACGAGTGCGCGGGCAACGGCGACGCGCTGTTGTTGGCCGCCGGAAAGTTCGTGGGGGCGGTGGCTCAGTCGATCGGTCAGTCCGAGGTTTTCGACGATTGCTCGTTTGAATTCCTGGTCGACTTTGCTGCGGGCCAGTTTGGCCGGGAGCATGATGTTTTCATCGGCGGTCATTGCGGGGATCAGGTTGAACGCCTGAAAGACGAACCCCATGTGGTTGCGCCTGATTTTCGTCAGGGCGGAGTCGCTGATGCCGGTGATTGCCCGTCCGGCCAGAGTCACAGAGCCGCTGTCGGGGCTGTCCAATCCGGCCAGTATGTGCATGAGGGTCGACTTGCCAGACCCGGAGGGCCCCATGATCGCGGTGAACTTACCGGCCTGAATGTCGATGCTGAAGTTGTCGAATACGGTCAGGCGGGCTTCGCCGGTGCCGTAGGACTTGCTGATGCCGCGGGCGCTGATCGCGGTTGTGTGCGCTGTGGAAATCGTCATGTTTCCACTTTCGCGAGCTCATCAGCTCAGATCATCGGCCCGCGGGATGCTCCTGAAAGGTGTTCCTCATCCCTGAGGATGAGGTTCATACGATTCCCGTCTCGTACGCCAGGATGACGGCGTGGATGCGGTCGCGCACTCCGAGTTTTGCCAGGATGTTCCGGACGTGGGTTTTGACTGTGGGTTCGGCCATGAACAGTTCGTCCCCGATTTCCGCGTTCGACTTCCCCTGCGCGATCAGCTGGAAGACTTCGCGTTCGCGCGCTGTGAGCCGCTCCAGTTTCTGGGCGTGTTCGGTGGGTGGGGCGGGTTCTGCGATGACGGTCTGCAGCAGCCTGCGGGTGGTCGATGGTGCGATGACGGCGCCACCCGTGTGGGCTTGTCGTATGGAGTCGAGCAGCACCTCGGGGCGGGCGTCTTTCAGCAGAAAACCGCTGGCCCCTGATCGCAGAGCCGATAGCGCGTATTCGTCTGTGTCGAATGTGGTGAGCACGATGACGGTGGGCACGCGGGGGAGCTTCCGGGCATCGCCGAGCGCCATGATTTCAGCTGTGGCGGACAGTCCGTCAAGGACGGGCATACGGATGTCCATGAGAACAACGTCGACTGCCTGTGCCGCAACGGTGTTGACGGCCTCACGGCCGTTTTCTGCCTGAGCGATGACCTTCATGTCGTCTTGTGAGTCGATCACCATCGCGAAGCCAGCCCGTACAAGAGCCTGGTCGTCAACAAGAAGTACGCGAATGGTCATGAGTTGTCCTCGGGCAGTGTCAGCTGAACTGAGAATCCGGTGTCTGTCGGTTCGGCGGTGAGCGTGCCGTTGTGAACGCGCGCTCGCTCTTTCATGCCCTGAATGCCGGCGCCGGAACCCGGAACGGCTGAACGGTCAGCGTGCCCGGCAGAGGTGATGTCGGCGATGAGCTCTTTGTCGCCCGGCCGTACGGTGACGGATGCGCGGGCGTGTGGTCCGCCGTGTTTCATTGTGTTGGTGAGTGCTTCTTGCACGACACGGTATACGGCAAGTTCGGCTGCCGGCGGCAGGGTGGGGAGGTCGGGGGAAACTTCCAGCGTGACATCAAGGCCGGCTGAGCGGACGTTGTCGATGAGGGTGCCGAGGTCGCTGATGGCTGGCATGGGTGCGGTTTTCTGTCCGGGTTCTCTGTCGCGCAGGACCCCGAGGATGCCGCGCAGGTTTCCCAGGGCTTCGCGCCCGGTGTCGGCAATCGTTTCCAGGGCTGCCACGGCCGCTTCGGGTGAGCGTGCCGCTGCATAGCGGCCGCCGTCGGCTTGGGGGATGATGACCGACATGGAGTGGGCGATGATGTCGTGCATTTCCCGGGCAATGCGCATGCGTTCGGCATCAGAGGCCAACCGGATTTCGTTTTCGCGTTCTCGTTCAAGCAGTGCACTGCGTTCGGCTATCCGCTGGAGTTCGTCGGTTCTGCGGCGGCGGTAGTCGCCTGTGGCCCAGGCGAATGCGACTGTAGCCAGGGGGAACACAAAGAACGCGGAAACGTACATCAGCAGCTCGCCTGGCGTAACGTCCTTGATTCGCGCACCCTCCAGGTACATCATGGCCGAGACGCTCACAAGGAAGATCAGAGATGCTGCCGCGCCCAGGGCAAGGAAGGTCTTGCCCCAACGGCGGGGAGCATATGCGGTGACTGCGTGAACCGTGATGGGAACTGCCAGCAGTGTGGGATGTGGGTATCCGCCTGTCAGGGCGTAACCGAGACCTGTCGCTGCCACTGCCCAGCCGGTGACCAGCGGGAATGTGCGGCGGAAGGTGAGTGCGGCGCCCATTGTGCCCAGGAGCACCATGTGGATGATGCCGCGCACATCGTCTTCATAGAACCGAAAGCTGAACGCGATGAGCATCAGGGGAGCGGCGAAGAGCAGCGAGTCAACGAACCATTTATGGGTCGAGAAAAACTGCGATGCCCTCACGTGCCACGGTTCTGCCATGACAGTAAGTCTAGGAAGCCCCAGGGTGGGCTTTCATCGTCCCGCGGGATGAGTTCTGTGCTGTGGAGTCAGGCCTCTGCGGGTGGGCTGGCGAGGTGCCGCTCGGGTCTGCGCTCGCTTTCCAGGCCGCTGACCTGTGTTCATTCTGTATTCAACCAGGTGGGACTGCTGATTCAGATTGTTCTGTGAGGGTATGCGGGACCCTCTCTGATCGTCAATGGAGATCGCCCATGCCCCGCTCACAGCGCTTCGGCGCGTTTGTTCTTGCTGCCGCTGTCATCGGAACGCTGACCCCGTCGACAGCTGTTTTTGCCGCTCTGCCGGCAGCCCAGGAAGCTTCTTCTGAAGAACCGGCGAAGGACACCTCCGCCTCGGGACATTCAGAAGAGCCCAAGTCTTCGGAAGCCGCCGAAGCTCCGGCCAGCCCCGCCTCGGAGCCCTCGGAAACTCCCGAAGCTGAGGAAGAAGCGATGACCGGCAAGGTCGACTTCCGCCTGTACCGTGATGAGAACCTCACCAACACAATGAAACACGGCGGACCACACGCCCGCGCATCCGTCACCGTACGGCCGGGCGACAAAGAGCTCATCGCCGACATCACCTCTGCCGGGCACGCTGACCGT
>CABTZE010000092.1 GCA_902489215.1 uncultured Brevibacterium sp. | reverse complement strand
CTGTCTGTTCTCGACCAGCTGATTGCCGGGTCAGGGCCGGACGGAATCGACTACGGCCGAGCCACAGCTCTTCTCGGCTACACACCGGATTCGCTGTTGGGCGACATCGTCGATGCTTTTTCTGCGGGCGACGGCGCGGCGGTCTATCGCGTGGTTGACCGGGTCATCGAATCAGGTCAGGACCCCCGCCGTTTCGTTGAAGACCTCCTGGAACGCATTCGCGACCTCCTCGTGATCAGCACCTCCCCGCAGAACGCACGCGCCTTCCTGCCGCAGGCTCCTGAAGACCTGCTGGAACGGCTCGTCCAGCAGTCGCAGACACTCGGTCCAGCAGAACTGTCTCGGGCCGGTGACCTCCTCAACGCCGGTCTTTCAGAAATGACCGGAGCTACGTCGCCGCGCCTGCAGCTGGAACTCATCTGCGCGCGCATCCTGCTGCCGGCCATGGACGGGGCGCGCAGCTCCGTGCTGTCGCGTGTTGAGCGCATGGAACGCAGGGTTGGCATGCAGGCATCCGGAGCCGTTCCGGGCATGCCCCAGACGGCGGCTGGACAGGGCGCTGTGCCGGCAGCCGAACAGCCGAAGACTGAACAAGGGGAAGTCAGCAGCCAGCAGGCTGGACAGCAGAGTACGCCTGCTTCGCAGAACGCTGCCCAGCAGGGAAGCCGCTCCGGCCAGCCGGCATCCTCGGCTCAGCAGGAGTCGCGTGACTCCTGGGATGATCTCGACGATCTCGCCGATGTCGCTTCGCAAGCTGAAGCGCTCGCCTCCGGACAGTCCGAACCGCAGCAGGAAAGCCAGAAGGAATCGGCTCCACAGGCGGCCCCAGCACAGGAATCCTCACCGGTGCCACAGCGTGACGGCGGCACCCGCAGTGAACAGCGCGGCGAACAGCCGGAACCGCAGGCAGCGGCGGCCGCAGAAGCGCCACAGGGCCAGCAGCAGAACCGCAAGCCGCAGCCCAGTGAGCCGCAGCGAGCAGCTGCTCCGGCCTCGGCACCGCCGACTGCCGAACAGCCTGCCCAACCGCAGGCGGCAGCAAGCCCCGCGGGGCAGGACATCGACGCCATCCGCCGTTCGTGGCAGGCGATTCTCGATGTGGTCGGCCGCAGCGCCAAGCTGGCTCGGGCAGTACTGGCAGGCAACGCCGTGCCGCAAGATCTGCAGGACGGCCGACTGCTCCTGGCCTTCAACAACCAAGGTGCGGTCGGTGCATTCACACGCGGATCCAATCCTCAGGCACTCGAAGCCGCCGTCAGCGAAGTCCTCGGACTGACGGTGAAGGTCGACATCGGGCAGGTGGGCGAACATGTCAACCTGCGCATGGACGCACCTGCATCCGGGTACCAATCGCCCTCAACCCACGAAAACTCCAGCGGCCAGCACCAGCAGCAGGCACCTCGGGAAGGTGGGAACCGCGAAACCCGGCCGCCCAGCCGGCCAACAGAAGCACAGATCCAGGCGGTCGTCGGTCAGCAGGCTATGGACCAAGAAGTCCCCGACCGCGAACAGTACTGGCAGCAAACCCCTGAAGACGACGACCAGGAGGGCGATCAGCCGGCCGTCGATTACGGTGAGCCCGCGCCGGAACCAGAACCTGACCCTGCCCCGGCAGGCAGCGAAACGGCAGAACCGGAGCCTCAACCGGAGGATGCCTCGTCTGGCGGTGAAACGGCAGAACCGGAGCCTGCCCGCGATGGGGCAGCGGAAGCCGACTACTCCTCGGTGGGCAGCGGGGAAGCAGAGTCTGAGCCCACCTCGCAAGACAGCTGGGACGCTGAGTCGGAGGACGCCGGCACGTCCTGGGGCGATGGTGCCGTCGAAGCCCCAGCGGTCGTCGTGCCGCCGCCAGCCGATATCGACGACACACCAGAACAGCAGGACAGTCCCGCGGAAGAACGCCAGCCCGCGGAGGAAGGCTCAGCGGCTGACGACTACGACTTCATCGGCGCCTATGCTGACGAAGACATCTTCGCCGGCCCGCCCGCATCGACAGTGCAGGAGCAGGCCCCGCAGCAGCGGGAAAACCCGTACGCCTACGTGGGCAGCATGGGCCAATCCGACAGCGCGGATCAGCCCGCCCACGTCGACCCCGCGAACAGCTGGCAGGAAACCGGCCAGACCCCGCCAGCTGACGGCTGGGGTGAGGCCGCTGAATCCGATTACCCCGACTTCAACGTCGATGAAGACCTTGACGTATCTGAATCCCCAGAAGTCGGCATTCCCGTCGTCCAGCGCCTGCTGGGCGGAGTCATCCTCGAAGAGATCATCGAATGAGTGTTTACGAAGGCGCGCTTGCCGACCTTGTTGAAGAGTTCGGCAAGCTGCCCGGCATTGGTCCCAAATCCGCGCAGCGGCTGGCTTTCTACATGATGCAGTCACCGCGCGAAGACGTCGATTCGCTCATCAGTGCGCTGACCAACGTCAAAACACACGTCCGCTTCTGCGATCAGTGCGGCAATGTGGCAGAAGGCGAACTGTGCTCCATCTGCTCCGACCCGCGCCGTGACAGCAGCCTCATCTGCGTCGTAGAAGAACCCAAGGACGTTGTCGCACTCGAACGGACACGTGAATACCGCGGGCTCTACCATGTGCTCGGCGGGGCAATCGACCCGATGTCCGGCATCGGGCCCGACGACCTGCGGATCCGCGAACTGCTCCCCAGACTGCAGAACGACGACGTCCAGGAGTGCATTCTCGCCACCGACCCCAACCTCGAAGGCGAAGCAACAGCCACCTACCTCATCCGCCTGCTGTCCTCAATCGGCGTCACCGTCTCAAAATTGGCGTCCGGTCTGCCAGTGGGCGGTGATCTCGAATACGCTGACGAAGTCACATTGGGAAGAGCGTTCCAAGGCCGCACAAAAGTCAGCTGAACGCCGTCCTCTAAACTGATCAGCGGTAAACAGCGCTGCCGGGAGAAAGTGTGTGAAGTGAGCCTAGTCGTCCAGAAATTCGGCGGGTCCTCCGTAGCTGACGCTGACGGCGTCAAGCGCGTTGCCAAACGAATTGTCGAGTATCGCAAAGCCGGACACGACGTTGTAGTTGTCGTATCCGCAATGGGCGATTCGACAGACGACCTCATCGATCTCGCAAAAGAGGTCTCGCCGCTGCCGCCAGCCCGTGAACTCGACATGCTGCTGACCGCGGGAGAGCGCATCTCCATGGCCGTGCTCGCCATGGCGATTGCCAACCTGGGCTACTCGGCGCAGTCGTTCACCGGCTCCCAAGCCGGCGTCATCACCGATGAGGCCTTCGGTCGTGCACGCATCATCGACGTCACTCCCGGTCGCATCCAGCAGGCCATCGACAAAGGCAACATCGCGATTGTCGCGGGCTTCCAGGGCGTTTCCCAGAACACCAAGAACATCACGACGCTCGGCCGCGGCGGATCCGACACCACAGCGGTAGCACTTGCGGCGGCACTGGGCGCTGACGTGTGTGAAATCTTCTCCGACGTTGACGGTGTCTTCACCGCCGACCCGCGAATCGTCCCCACTGCCAGCCAGATCGGCACCATTTCCTACGCCGAAATGCTCGAACTGGCTGCCAGCGGGGCCAAGATTCTCCACCTGCGCGCCGTTGAATACGCGCGCCGCTACGGAGTGCCCATTCACGTGCGCTCCAGCTTCAGCCCTCACCCCGGCACCTGGGTGACAGACGAACCCGTACCGCCCGAATTCGCAGACGACGTAAAGAAGGAAGCCATGGAACAGGCCATCATCTCCGGTGTTGCGCACGACCGCTCCGAAGCCAAGCTGACCGTGGTCGGCGTCCCGGACATTCCGGGCAAGGCCTCGGAGATCTTCCGGATCGTGGCCAGCGAAGAGATCAACATCGACATGATCGTGCAGAACATCTCGACCACGAAGAACGGCCGGACTGACATTTCCTTCACCCTTCCCATGTCTGACGGGGCCAAGGCCATGAAGGCCCTCGAAGCGCAGCGTGAAAACGTGGGCTTTGAAGATCTGCGGTATGACGACCAGATCGGCAAACTGTCCGTGGTCGGCGCCGGCATGCGCTCACACCCCGGTGTGACAGCAACGCTGTTCGAAGCGCTCAAAGAGGCCAAGGTCAACATCGAAATGATTTCGACCTCAGAAATCCGCATCAGCGTGGTGACCCGCGCAGACGTTCTCGACGACGCGGTCCGCGCTGCACACACCGCATACGATCTCGACGGATCTGAAAGCGAAGCAATTGTCTACGGAGGTACAGGACGATGAGCCTTAACGTCGGCGTTGTCGGAGCAACCGGCCAGGTTGGCGAGGTCATCCGCGACATTCTCGAAACCGAACCCGGTTTCGAAATCGCGGGCGTACGCTTCTTCGCCTCGGCCCGTTCGGCAGGCAAGACTCTGCCGTTCCGCGGCGAGCAGATTGTTGTAGAGGACGCGGCCGAAGCCGACCCGACAGGCCTCGACGTGGCGCTTTTCTCCGCGGGCGGAGCTACCTCGCGGGCGCAGGCCGAGCGCTTTGCCGCAGCCGGTGTGACCGTGATTGACAATTCATCGGCATTCCGCGGTGACGACCAGGTGCCGCTCGTGGTTTCGGAAGTCAACCCGCAAGCCCTCGACTCGATCCCCAAGGGGATCGTTGCCAACCCCAACTGCACGACAATGGCCGCCATGCCGGTCCTCAAGCCCCTCCACGACGAGGCGGGGCTTGTGCGGCTGAAGGTCGCCACCTATCAGGCGGTCTCGGGTTCCGGTCTGGCCGGTGTCAACGAACTCTACGGTCAGGCTGAAGACGTCCTTCCCGACTCCAAGCAGCTTGTGCGCGACGGCACGGCCGTGCGCTTCCCGAAGCCGAACGTGTACACCGACCCGATTGCGTTCAACGTTCTGCCGATGGCAGGTTCGCTCGTGGATGACGGTTCGGGTGAAACCGACGAAGAGCAGAAGCTGCGCAACGAATCCCGCAAGATTCTGGGTCTGCCCGAGCTTCTGGTGGCCGGAACCTGCGTGCGTGTGCCGGTGTTCTCCGGCCACTCGCTGGCGATCCACGCGGAGTTCGAAAACGACATCACGCCGCAGCGCGCCGAGGAAATCCTTGCAGAGGCCGCCGGTGTTGAACTGGCTGACATCCCCACGCCGCTCAAGGCCGCCGGCCGCAACCCGTCGCTTGTTGGCCGCATCCGGGCCGACCAGTCCGCGCCTGCGGGCAAGGGCCTGGTTCTGTTCGTGTCGAACGACAACCTGCGCAAGGGCGCGGCTCTGAACACGGTTCAGCTGGCAGCTCTTTTGGATCGCTGACGCGCGCAGTCGCCTGAATTCACGGCGGGTGGTGCGCGGTCGAGGTGCCGCTCACCACCCGCTTTCTCATGCCCGCGTGCGCATATGTCTATTGGTAGATACTCGAGCGCGAAACCTACAGTGAGGTCATTTGCCTCTACGCAAAGGAGTTGAAGGCTCATGAAGTCTGTGCGCATTGCGGCAATGGCCGTTGCTGCGGGCCTGGTCCTTGCCGGCTGTGGAGCCGGGGACGCCGAATCGAAGGGCTCCGGCGGCAAGCTTAAAGTTGTCACCTCGACGAATGTCTACGCCGACCTTGCATCCCAGGTTGCCGGTGACGCAGCTGATGTTGAGCCGATCATTTCGGATGCTTCAAAGGACCCGCATGATTACGAAGCGACGTCGAATGACCAGCTCAAGCTGTCTAAGGCAGACGTTGTCGTGGTCAACGGCGGCGGCTACGACGCGTTCATGACCACTTTGCTTGAAGCGGCGGACAAGGACCCGAAGGTCGTCAACGGCGTTGAGGTCTCAGGGCTGCCGGGCGCGAAGGGAAACTCCGCTAACGAACCGCACGACCACGACCATGGTGAAGAGGGCCATGACCACGACCATGGCGAAGAAGGCCACGAGCACGGCGTGTTCAATGAGCACATCTGGTACTCCGTCAGCGCTATGAAGAACGTCGTCGACTCAATCGAAGAAACTCTGTCTGAGGAAGATCCTGACAACAAGGCTGCTTACGAAGAGAATGCCGATAAGCTTCAGGGTGAGCTTGACGGTCTTATGAGGAAGGCCGATGAGGTCAAGGAGACCGGTGAAGGCAAGAAGAGCGCGGCAACTGAACCCGTCGCGCTGTGGCTGTTCGAAGACCTCGGTCTGGAAACCACCACTCCGCAGAAGTTCCTGTCGGCAGTTGAGGCAGGTTCGGACGCGGCTCCCGTGATTCTCAAGCAGGCCCAGGACCAGGTCAAGAACAAGGAAGTCGCTGTCCTCGGCTTCAACCGGCAGGCAGTGAACGAGCAGGCTGAAACTCTGCGCAAGGCCGCTGATGATGCGGGCGTGCCGGTTGTCGAACTGCCTGAAACTCTCAACGAGGGCGAAAACTACGTCGATTGGATGGGATCGCACATCGACGACGTAGAAAAGGCTCTCAAGGGCTGATCAGGCCCAGCCCTCCGAAAGGACGTGTTCCCTCATTTCCAGTCCCGCACTGTCGATCACAGACGGCCAGCTTCGCTTCGGCGAAAGGGTGCTGTGGCACCACCTGTCCATTGATGTTGAGCCCGGCGAATTCATTGCCGTGCTCGGGCCCAACGGCACGGGGAAAACTTCGCTGCTGAAGACCCTGCTGGGGCAGTACCGACTGTATGAGGGAACCGTCGAGGTCAACGGCCACGCGGCATACCGCGGCGATGCGGATGTCGGCTATGTACCCCAGCAGCGGGGTGTCGACCGTGACACTCCGCTGCGCGCCCGCGACCTCGTCCGCTTCGGAATCGACGGACACCGTTTCGGATTCGGCCTGCCCAACCGCAAAAAGGAACGGCGGGTTGATGAGCTCCTCGCGCAAGTCGGAGCGACTGATTTCGCCGACAGCCCCGTCGGCATTCTCTCCGGCGGTGAACTGCAGCGTCTGCGGCTCGCCCAGGCGCTGGCCAGCGACCCAAAGCTGCTGCTGTGCGATGAGCCGCTGCTGAGCCTCGACATCAACCACCAGCATCTGGTTGCCCGGCTGCTGGATGAAAAACGACGCGAACGGAACATGGCGATTCTGTTCGTCACCCATGAAATCAACCCAATCCTGAAATACGTGGACAGGGTTCTGTACATTGCCGGGGGTCATTTCCTGGTGGGCACCCCGGACGAGGTGCTGACCTCCGAAGCTCTCAGCTCACTTTTCGGCACCAAGATCGAGGTGGTGACCGTCGGCGGCCAGCTTGTTGTCGTCGGCACGGAAGCGGATCATCACCACCCCGAGGAGGCCGGACTGTGAACAGTCTCTTCACGTTCGAAGACTACGGCGAACTGCTGTCGCTTCTGTCCAACTCGATCATCGCAGCAGCGCTTTTGGGCATCGTCGGCGGTGTCGTCTCGGTTTTCGTCAAAATGCGCGACATAGCCCTGGCAGTGCACGGAATTGCCGAACTGTCTTTTGCCGGAGCCGCATTTGCGCTGTTCATCGGCTATGACGTGGTGTACGGCTCGATCATCGGCTCACTGGTGGTAGCGCTCATCATCGGAATCGGCAGCATTCGGTCTTCAGAGGCGAATTCGATGATCGGGGTTCTCATGCCCTTCGGCATCGGCTTGGGAATCCTGTTCCTTGCGCTCTACGACGGCCGCTCGGCCAACAAGTTCGGTCTGCTGACCGGACAGATCGTTGCGATCAGCCCCAGCCAGACCAAATTGCTCATGGTGTGCGCGGTTGTCGTGCTGGCCGTCATCTTCGTGATCTGGCGGCCCCTGCAGTTCGCTTCCGTCGATCCTGAGATCGCCAAGGCAAAAGGCGTTCGCACCGGCACGCTCACGGTCGTGTTCATGGTGACTCTCGGCCTGGCCGTCGCGCTGTCGGTGCAGGTTGTCGGCGTTCTGCTGGTCATGGCCCTGCTGGTGACTCCCGCGGCGGCTGCCATGCAGCTGTCCTCCCACCCTATTG
>CABTZE010000091.1 GCA_902489215.1 uncultured Brevibacterium sp. | reverse complement strand
TCGGCGCATATCCGGACATGATGGCCTGCCGTTAAGCCCGATTCACGCCGCCGGGCGCCCCCCCCCCACGCCGCCAAGCGGTTTTCCGCGGCGACCAGCACACCGTCGCTGTACTCCCAATCCGACCGGTAGTGGTTGCCGAGTATCGCCAGGCGGATGGCCATGGGATCGGTTCCGGCGGCGGTCAGGTTCGACACGAGGACCAAATTGCCAAGGGACTTGCTCATCTTTTCGCCTTCGTAGGCGACCATGCCTGTGTGCATGTAGGCGTCGGCAAAAGGTGTGTCCGTCAGGGCGATTGCGTGTGCGGCACCCATTTCGTGGTGCGGGAAGATCAGGTCGGAGCCTCCGCCCTGCACTGTCAGGGGGTAGCCGGCATATTTGCCGGCAATGACAGCACACTCGATGTGCCAACCGGGTCGGCCCGGCCCCAGTGTTCCGCCGGACCACTGCGGTTCGCCTTCGCGGGCGGCGCGCCACAGAAGGGCGTCGAGTGGATCTTCTTTGCCGGGCGTGTCAGGGTCTCCCCCGCGTTCAGGGAAGATTTCAAGCATCTGTTCGCGGCTGTAGTGTGATTCTGAGCCGAACGGCGGTTGAACCTCCGTGCTGATGCGGTAATAGACGTCGCCGTTGTCAAGCTTGTAGGCCGCACCCCGCTCAAGCAGCTTCTCTACGGCCTCCACAACGTCTGGGATCGACTCCACCGCACCGATGTAGTGCTTCGGCGGGATGACGCGCAGGGCCTCCATGTCGGAGAAGAACAGCTCAATCTGGCTGTCAGCGAGTTCGCGCCAGTCGACTCCGGTTGCCTCGGCGCGTTCGAGAAGCGGATCGTCAATATCCGTTGTGTTCTGGACGTAGACGATGTCAGCTCCGGCATCAATCCAGGTGCGCAGAAGGACGTCGAATGCGACGTAGGTCGATGCGTGTCCCAAGTGCGTTGCATCGTACGGGGTGATGCCGCACACGTAGAGCCGGGCCTTTCCATCCTGAAGGAGGCCGCTGACAGGACCCCTGGCCGATGTGCTGTAGACAGTGCTGTCGGCAGGAGCGGCCGGAAGGACCGGGAAGTCGGACAGGGACGGGACTGCGGGAGCTGACCAAGATTTCACGCCACCCAGCATAGCCGTCAAGTGTCTACACCGGTGGCCAGGGAATCGGCATTCGATCCTGTGGCATGTGCGGCATGACGCCGCTCTGGGCCAGCTGATCGGCGCGAATTGCCAGTGCGCGGCTTTCATCTGCCGTCAGGTGTGCTTCAAGGTCATCCGGAACTGAGTCAGCCAGCGCGGCGAGACCTGTTCGCAGAGAATCCGGCACGGGAGTGTCGGAAAATCCCCACAAAACGGTGCGCAGCTTTGGCTCCGTATGGAACGTAAGGCCGTTGTCGATTCCGAAGAATTGGGCTTTCGCCTGCGGATCCCACGCCCCGGAGAGAACGTGGCTGCCCTTGCGGTCGGCGTTATTGGCCACAATGTCGAAAACTGCCAGGCGCAGGATCTGCTCATCAGGACTGTGGGCGATGACCACCTGCTCGCCCGTTTCGGTTTCACCTGCCGCAGCCGGCAGCCAGCCCTCGGGAAGCTCCGCGGGGAGGCAGATAGTCACGGGCGGCTCGTCCTCACCGTCTGACAGCACATAGGCCTGCAGAGACCCCGGCCCCAGGGGCCCCTCATCGAGAAAGACTGTCGGCGGCACCTCGTTAATTCCCAAGTGGTGAGCCAAGCGGTAGGCGGCGACTTCCCTGCGCGCGAGTGTTCCGGCGGGAAAGTCGTGCAGCGGCTTTTCGCCGCGCACCGGCTTGTAGATGCCTCGTCTTACGGCCGGCCCGGTTCCGAAGTCCCCTTCCAGCAGGCACAGGAAGACCGTATTCGAGGCGCCGGGCACCCGGCCGAGAACCGTCACCCGTGCTTCGGCCAAAGCCGATTCGATCACCGGGGCACCCCATTGGCCCGCGGGCACAGGTGCCCGTCCGGGTCCAGAGGAAGCGAACAGAAGGGGCAGTCAGCACGCCCGGCATTGACCACCTGGTCGGCACGACGAGCGAACTCCCGAGCGGCTTCGGCGGAAAGAATGACCCGCAGAACCGGTGATTCGGAATCTTCGCTGTCCTGCCCGAGGTTGATGGCCGAGCACTCGATTTCCAAATGCCGTCGACGTGTATCCCAGCCCAGACTCATAGTGCCGACGCGAAACTCAGGGTCAACCGGCATTTCGAGGTTGGCGTTGTCAGCATCTGCAGGATCGGGCCCGGCAGGGATCATGTAGCCGTCGGCGGAACGCGACCGCACCATGTCCAACAGCTCGTTGATGCGCTCACCCAGCAGCTCCACCTGCTCTTTTTCGACAGCAACCGTGACAACCCTGTCAGCGTCCTTTGCCTGAAAGTAGAAAGAACGGTCTCCCGGCAGGCCGACGGTGCCGACGATGAATCGTTCCGGTGCGGGAAAAACATATTCTCTTTCAGCCATGGTCAACAGGGTAGTCGCTTTGCGCCCGCGCGGTTACGATGGAGCCATGAGCTCAGAACCGGAAGTCGCACTCGACGCCTTCATCGCAGCGATCCGCGAACACTATGCGGCAGCAGTCAATCGGACCTCCGACACCGACGAACGCGTCGAAGCCGCCTACATGGCGCTGGCTGACGCCTATGAAATCTACGAAGACGCCCTCTACGTCGCCTACGACGAAGTGACCCCGTTCGAGCTTTTCGATGACATCGAAGACGCCCGCGAAGACGGCACCTTCGATGACTTCGACGATGATTTCGACGACTTCGATGACGACGATGATGATTACGACGAAGACGACGAAGAGGACGACTGATCCTTGCCGGTGTTGCCGGTCAACTGTGTGCAAGCTCTAAGCCGTCCGTGGGCGAGTTTCCGCGCGCCGGTCGGTCTTGTCCGTTAGAGTCCCGTAGGGCCTGCTGAGATCAGCGGGAACGACTGTCGTTTCAGAAGGGATCGCATGGACTGGCTAGTGGCGACCATTTTGGGAATCGTGCAGGGGCTCACCGAGTTCCTGCCGGTGTCCTCGTCTGCACATCTGAGGATCGTCGGCGAATTCCTCATGCCCGGCCGTGAACCTGGAGCGTTCTTCACCGCGATCATCCAGATCGGCACCGAACTGGCGGTGCTCGTGTACTTCTGGAACGACATCGTCACGATCATCACCAAATGGTTCAAGGCCCTTTTCGGCAAGCACGACCGGCGCGATCCCGAGGTGCGGCTGGGCTGGCTGATCATCATCGGCTCGATCCCGATTGGTGTGCTGGGCCTGCTGTTCGAAGATCAGATCACCTCGACGTTCCGCTCCCTGTGGATTGTCGCGACGATGCTGATCGTCTTCGCGATCTTCATCGGCCTTGCTGATGCCTTCGGCAAGCGGGTCAACACCCTTGAGTCGATGCACTGGGGTCAGGGGCTCATGTTCGGCTTTGCCCAGGCGCTGGCTCTTGTGCCCGGTGTTTCGCGTTCCGGCGGCACCATCATGGCCGGCCGTTTCATGGGCTTCACGCGCCCGGCTGCGGCCCGTTATTCCTTTCTGCTGGCGATCCCGGCCGTCATGGCCTCCGGCGCTTACAGTCTGTTCAAGGCTGTCAAGGACCAGGTTGACGGGACCGCGTCGATGACGATCGGCTGGGGGCCCACTCTGCTGGCCACCGCCGTGTCCTTTGCAGTCGGCTACGCCGTCATCGTCGGCTTTCTGAAGTTCGTGCAGACGAAGTCGTTTGCGGTGTTCGTGTGGTACCGCATTGCGCTGGGCCTGCTCATCTACGTTCTGCTGGGAACCGGAGTCCTCGCCGCTTCCTGATCACGAGGCGCCTGTCGGCTTTTCAGGCCCCGCCCCCGAGGGCGCCTGCTTGACCAGTCTTCCCGGCCGGGGTCACAGACAGTGCGGTGAGCACGGGAATCGCGCCCGAATAGTCGATTGTCGTCAGTGAACCGGGTGCGACCGCCGTTCGCTGGAAGTTCTGCAGCGGCAGGCCCAGGGCATCTGCGACGGCCATTTTGATGATGTCTCCATGAGTGACGATAACTGCAACACCATCGCTGCTGTGTTCGCAAAGCTCATCGAGAACGCTGTTGACCCCGCGGCGAGTGCGCAGCCAGGCGTCGTGCTGTGCTTCCCCGCCGGGAAAAACCATGTCCTGTGGACTGTTCTGGACGCATTCCCACTCCGGCAGCTTGCGCAGCTCTTCAAGGCGCCGGCCGGACCAGTCGCCGTAGTCGACTTCTGAGAAATCCTCCATGACAGCGGCGGCAGGTACGCCGGCACCGTGTTTTTCGGCGTGAGTGCGCATCAGAAGATCAGCTGTTTCGCCGCAGCGTGCAATGGTGGACACCCGCCACAGCGTGACATGGGCAGGCAGAAGATCAGCTGCAGCACACGCTTGCTGGCGACCGACCTCGGTCAGCGGATTGGCGCCTCGGCGGCCCGCGAGGACACCCGCGAGGTTCGCTTCCGACTGTCCGTGGCGCGAGAAGATGATCTTCACCATAGAATCAGGCTAGCGCGATGGTACAGTGACGGCCACCCTAGGGAGGGAGCGGAAGCCCAGGTGAAGCGAGAAGTCGAATACGAAGTACGTCAGGTGACGTTCCACCCGAAGATTTCACGCAGTGAATCGCTGCGCGCTCTGACCGAGGCGGCCGACACCGGTCGGTGGGAACTGGCACGGACGGTCGTCGGTATGGGCGGGCAGAAGACTGTCTGGCTGCGTCGCCGGGTTATGACGGTCGTGCGCACCGCATGAGGTCCGGCGCAAATCTCCTCTTCATTCTTCCGGCGATTGCGACCGGACTCGCTGTTTCCCTGCAGGGAAAGTACAACGGCGAACTCACCGTTGAAATCGGCCACTGGATCTACAGTGCGTCAGTGTCTTTCGGCGGTGGACTCATCATCATTGCGGCAGTCACCGCAGCGCTGCCTGCCGGCCGCCGGGCCATTGCCAGGACCATCAAACTTCTGCGTTCTGGGGAGTTCCCCTGGTGGATGTGCCTGGGCGGGCTCGGCGGAGCGACGATCGTCATCGCTCAGGGTATCACGGTTCCCGCTTTCGGCGTTGCCGTATTCACCATGAGCTTCACATCCGGGCAGCTGCTCGGCGCGCTCGTCGTCGACAGCACGCGGCTGCCGGCCGGCGGACCGAAGCCCATCACTCTGGGCCGCCTTGTAGGCGTCGCCGTTGTTCTGGCCGGTGTTGCAATCATGAGTGCGGGAGCCTTCACGTCCGGACTGCAGTGGTGGATTCCGCTCGTTCCCTTTGCCTCCGGCGTTCTCACCGGACTGCAGCACGCTTTCAACGGCAGGCTGTCAGCCGCTTCGGGCTCTGCGCTTGCTGCGACAACCATGAACTTTGTTGTCGGCTTTACGGCTCTGGCCGTTGCGTGCGCTGTGGTGTTCGCCTCCGGCACTCCCCCGCTGCGTTTCCCGCCCGAGCCGCTGCTGTACTCCGGTGGTGTGTTCGGCGTTGCCTTCATCCTCGTGTCCGCCCTCATCGTTCCCCGCCTGGGTGTGCTCATACTGAGCCTGTCCACGTTGGTCGGCAATATGGGCGGTTCGCTCATCATTGATGCGATGGCCGGAAATGAAGAGGCGTTCACGCTTACCGCTCTGACCTCGATTGCGCTGGTCGTACTCGGAGTTGTGATAGCGACACTGCCCGGCAGGCCGGTTTTCGGCGGCCGCCGGGCAGTGCGTTCAAGAATCGACGTCGAGGGCTGAGCCTGTGTTCAGCGCCCGTCAGGCTTAAAGGGCAAACGCGTGGTGGTTACGCGTTGACCAGGAAATCTCCCAGGATCTGGGTGCCGAACTCCAGCGTTTCGGTCGGCACCCGTTCGTCAGCCCCGTGGAACATTGCGGGGAAGTCAAGGTCAGCCGGCAGACGCAGCGGAATGAAACCGTAGCCGGTGATCCCCAAAAAGCTCAGAGCCTTGTTATCAGTACCGGCAGACAGCGCGTAGGGCAGAACGTGAGCTTCAGGGTCGTAGGCGTGGACGCTCTTCTTCATCTGCTCAACCAGATCGCCTTCGAACGGCGTTTCTAATGACACGTGCTGAACGACTGGAACGATGTCCACGTCAGGGCCCGCAAGTTCTTTCAGTGTGAGAAGCGCGTCCTCTGTCCGGCCGGGAATCGGACGGCAATCAATGAGCGCCTCAGCAGAACCGGGGATGACATTGTGCTTGTATCCCCCACCGAGAGCGGTCGGATTGGCGCTCGTCGCGAATGTGGGGCCGACGAACTTTTCGACCGAGCCGAGTTCTTTCAGCAGCGCTGGGAAATTGTCTTCCGTGTATTCGATCCCGGTGAGGTCGGCGACGCCCTTGAGCAGTTCACGGGTCGCCTGAGGAATCTCGACGGGCCATTCGTAGCGCCCGATCCGCGCCACAGCTTCGGCGAGTTTCACAATCGGATTGTCGTCGTTGCGCTGCGAGCCGTGTCCGGCGGAGCCCTTGGCTACCAGTTTGAGCCACTGCAGGCCCTTTTCGGCGGTCTGGACCAAGTAGACCTTCTCACCGCGCACATCAACGGAGTAGCCGCCGACTTCCGAAACCGCCTCGCTCGCGCCTGCGAACACCTCGGGGTGGTTATCGACCATCCAGCCGGAGCCGAACTTGCCGCCGGCTTCTTCGTCAGCGAAGAAGACCACGAGGATGTCACGGTCCGGGACGATGTTCTCGCGCATCATCTGGCGCACTACGGCAATGATCATGGCGCAGCCGTTCTTCATGTCGACGGCACCTCGGCCCCACAGAAGACCGTCCTTGACTTCGCCGCCGAACGGGTCAACGCTCCACTCAGAGGCGTCAGCGGGGACGACATCCGTATGCCCGTGCATGACGAGTGCTGGGCGATCAGGATTCTTGCCTTTGATGCGTGCCACGAGATTGGCCCGGCCGGGGGCTGATTCGTAGATTTTGGAGTCAAGCCCGACTTCGCGGAACTTCTCTGCGATGTACTCGGCGGCGGGCCGTTCCGGGTTGGCTTTGCCTTCACCCCAGTTCTGCGTGTCAATCCTGATGAGATCCGAACAGATCTGCACAACTTCGGACTGAGCGGCAGAGAAGTCGATAGTCATGGGTTACTCCTGTGTTTCGTCAGCCTGTGCTTCCTTTGCGGCGGACCAGCTGCCGAAGAACTTGCGCAGCGCCGGTCCTGAGGGGCGGTGCGCTCCCGCGGCGTTCTGGCGAGCCACCCACTCACCGTATGCCCGGAAGGACTGATCGGCGGAAGATTCTGCAATAAAGTCCGTCACAGCCTGCACGTACTGATCTCTGCTGAAGCGTGTAGGCCCGGGAGCTTTGCCTCGCGAGGAAATGGGAATGCCAAGGCTGCGCATAGCCGTGTTCCACTGCTGGCCGCCAAGCTGGGCGCGCACGGTTTGGCTGGTGGGCGGCCACAGGCGGACTCCCGCACTGCCGGCGCGGACAAGACGGGAAACAAACTGTCGGCGTGAGTTGTCATAGGAAACAGCGCTGAGCGGTTTTGCTTCACTGGAGCCGATGTGCTGTTGGGCCGCCGCGATGAGGCCCTCAATTTCCCGGATCTTCTCTTCTGGTGTGCCCTGTCGCGCGAAGCGCTCAAGAAGTGCACTGCGCACCTCAGGGGCGAGAACATGTGCGCTTTCATGAGCTGACAGCCGGTGGATGCGCGCGTAGGCTGCCAAAACCGCAGCGGTGGTCAGCTCCGATTCGAGATGCGCTTCTGTCATGCGTTCTCCGTTCATCCCAGCGCTCTTTCAGCTGATTTCCAAGCGTACCGCGGGACGCAAGAGGGCTCATGCAATTCAGCCGTATAGAGCACAAGGCCCGGAACCTTAAGTTCCGGGCCTTTTCTCGCTGTGCGCGGAGGGGTGTCTGGTTTCAGGACATCGTTCACCCCTGCCGCTGAGAATCGGC
>CABTZE010000090.1 GCA_902489215.1 uncultured Brevibacterium sp. | reverse complement strand
TGGTCGGCGTCATTGACCACATCGGGCACACGAGGATCTTCGGCTCCATTCCGAAGCTGGCGCGCGTGGCGCCCTTCAGCTTTGCCGTCACGGTCATCGGTGCGGCTTCCATGGCGGGTATTCCGCCTTTGATGGGCTTTGTGTCGAAGGAAGCGATCTTCTCGAGTCTGCTTTCTGCAGGTTCGACTGCCGGTGTGGTCGCACTCGTCGCGGCGGCGCTGGCATCGATTTTTACGATCGCCTACTGCGTGCGGATTGTGTTCGGGGCTTTCATCGACGGTCCGGTCGTCGACAAGTCGGAGCTCAGCCCTTCCGACCCGGTCATGTTCACCTTCGCGGCCCTGCCGATCCTCGTTTCGGTTCCGCTGGTATTCACTCTTGGCAGCCTTGAGCGGCTCCTCACTCCCGGCGTGGCTGCTGCTCTGGGCACACCTGCAGATGTGCATCTGTCGCTGTGGCACGGATTCAACCTGGAACTTGCAGCGAGCATCGTCATCATCATTGCCGGTCTTATCGTCATTGCTTTCCGCACCAGGGTATTTGCCGTTTTTGCCAAGTCCGGCCCACCCATCACCACCGCGCAGGTTCTGCGCGGCATTCAGGGTGTCTTCCGCCGCTGCGGTGTTGGGCTGAACCGTCTCATCGGCTCCGAACGCGCACTGCCGCACCTGACAGCTTCGTTCACGCTGCTTGCGCTTGTCGTCTACGGCGGAGCGATCGCGGTGTTTGCGTCCGGGGGAGTGCCGCCCCTGCAGAAGAACCTCAACCGCACGATGGACGTTGTGCTCATGCTCGTCATCGGCTTTGCGGTCCTGTCGGTCTGTATGGCGCGTTCGCGCCTTACCGCCACGATTTCTCTTTCCGCCGTCGGCATTCTGGCCACCGTGCAGCTCATGGCTCTTGGCGCACCGGATGTCACGCTGACTCAGCTGCTGGTCGAAGCTATGACGATCATCGTCTTCATGCTCGTTCTGCAGAAGCTGCCGAAGACCTTCTGGCGCTATCCCAAGCGCAAGCAGTTCGGCCGTGCTGTCTTCGCCGTTGTCGTCGGAGGCGCCATGGCGCTTGTGACGTTCCTCGTGTCCGGTCGTCGCGAGCGGTCCGAGATCGCCATGAAGTACCTCCACGAAGCTCCCGAAATCTCCGGTGGTGACAACATCGTCAACACGATCCTCGTGGAGTTCCGTGCTCTGGACACCCTCGGCGAACTCACTGTTCTCGGTATGGCCGGCATCGCGATCGTCGCTGTCATGTCGTCCGTCCGGGACCGCTACATCGACCCGCCGGCCTCCGAAATCGCGGAAGTTCCGCGCAAGCCGTGGGTTGCGGTGCGGCCCAAGGGCACCGTCGCGCACCGCGCGGTCTTCGAAGCCTGGCCCAACCTCGTTGCTCTGCGCCTGACGTTCAAGGTTGCGGCACCGATTCTTGCCCTGACGTCGTTCATCATCTTCATGCGCGGTCACAATGAGCCCGGTGGCGGCTTTATTGCCGCTCTGGTTGGTTCAGCGATTATCGGCTTGGCTTACATGGCCACATCGAACGACCGTGCTATCGGTCCGCCGCGCCTGCCGCTGTACCTGATCGGCGGCGGTGTCATGACTGCGGTGATGACCGGCTTCCTCAACTTGGTGATGACGGGTTCGTTCCTCGAGCCAGCCCACGGTCACTTCGCTGGGCAGCACTGGACCACGTCGATGATCTTCGATGTCGGTGTCTACCTCGCGGTTGTCGGCCTCATCCTCGTGTCCTTCAACCTGCTGGGCACCTCGGACTCCGCCTTCACGCCGGCCGGTTCGGACGTTCTCACCGGTGGTCGTATGCACCGTGACGTCGACTTCGAACGTACGCGCGAACGCACAGACGAAATGGTTCACGGTGAACTCTCCGGTCCGCTCGACGCAGTCCGGGCGCAAAGGCCGACAGCCCGGCAGCGCCTGCGGCCCGGCAGGAGCTTGGGCGTTGTTGATCAGCAGGAAGCAGACCAGAAGAACGGAGGCCGACAGTGATTCTTTCGATCACCATCGGAATCCTGACCGCCGGCGGGGTATACCTCATGATGCAGCGGTCGATGGTCCGCGCCGTTTTCGGCTTGGCACTCGTTTCGCACGCCGCCAACTTCGCACTGCTGGCTTCCGGTGTTTCTGCGTGGCGCCACGAACCGCTGGGCGGCCGGTCCCTTCCGGCTGATGCGGCTGACCCGCTGCCGCAGGCCTTTGTGCTTACTGCGATCGTCATTACGCTGGCGGTGACCATCTTCATGCTTGCTCTGGCTGTTCTCGGCCACGACGACGACCAGAAGACGATCCCCGAAACGGGGGAAATCCGCGAAGGTGATGTCACTGAGGACGAACTGCTGAGCGACTCGGCTCTTGCCGAGGTGAAGCAGGGACTCAGGGAGGGCGAAGCATGAGTGCCGCTCTTCTCACTGTTCTTGTTGGGCTGCCGCTTTTCGGCACCGCCCTGACTGTTCTCATCCGTCGCCGCTGGCTCGACATCGTCGCAATGCTCGGCATTCCGCTCATCAATGCGGCAGCCGCTGTGTACATGCTGATGGCGACGATCGACGGGAGCGTCTACGCAGAGAACGTCGGCGCCTATGAGGGCGGTCTGGCTATTCCGTTTGTTGTCGATGCGTTCTCAGCTCTCATGGTGCTGGTCACGTCACTTGCCGCGGTGGTGTGCTGCTGGTTCCTCGTTGTGACCGGCGAAGATCAGTACAGGTTCCTGCCGTCACTTGTGCTCATGATGATGGCGGGCGTCACCGGCGCGTTTCTCACCGGCGACCTCTTCAACTTCTTCGTCATGGTTGAGGTCATGGTGCTTCCCAGCTATGCCCTCATCGCTGTGACGGGTACGTGGAAGCGCTTGGGCGTGGGCCGTATGTTCGTCATGGTCAATCTGCTGACCTCGACGCTTCTGGTGATCGGTGTTGGATTTGTCTATGCCGCACTGGGCACCGTCAACATCGCCGTGCTCGCGCAGATGGGCATGAACGGCGATATCACTGCCCAGGGCGGTTTGGGGCTGGCGATTGTCGTGACTGCTCTCGGCATCAAAGCGGGCTTTGTTCCCGTCCACGGATGGCTCGTTCGGTCCTACCCGGACACGTCTGCCGGCATGATGGCTCTGTTCTCGGCCCTGCACACAAAGGTCGGCCTATACGGAATCTATCGCGTGTACACCGTGGCCTACGGTACGACGAACTCGTGGCAGATCCCGCTTGCGATCGTCGCCGTTGTCACGATTCTGACCGCCACCCTGTCGGCATGGGGCATCAACCGCATGCGCAATGTGCTTGCGTTCATGATGACCGACGGTGTCGGCCATATCCTCATCGGTGCTTCTCTGCTGACAGTCGCATCGCTGTCTGCCGGCATGTTCTACATGGTCCACCACATCATCACGATGGCTGGCCTGCTGCTCTTGACCGGTGCTATTGAGCAGACATACGGCACTGGCGCTTTCCGCCGCCTGTCTGGCCTGGCGTTCCGCGATCGCTGGACTGCGGTGTTCTATGTGCTGGGTCTGCTGTCTCTTGTGGGCCTGCCGCCCACCTCGGGCCTGTGGGGCAAGCTGGGCATCGTTCGCTCCGCCGCGGAAAACCCAGGGCCGATCGGCTTCACCTTCATCGGAGTCATCGTGCTCGGTGCCTGCATCACTGTGCTGGCCCTGCAGCGCATGTGGCGCAACACCTTCTGGGGTGGTGCAATGACCAGTTACCGTCCTGACTCTTCGAGCACCGGTCGTGCAGCTTTGACGGATCTGCCGACTGATGTGCGGATCCCCGCCAAACTTCTGGCTCCGGGCGCCTCGCTCATCGTCGTGTCCGTGGCGCTGTTCTTCGGCGCGGGCGCTCTTGCGGAGGTCACGAACTCGGCGGCCGAATCTATGCTTGATTACGCTCCCTATGTCGAGGCGGTGCTGGGACGATGATGAAGCCTCTGCGCCTGATTGCCTACGCCCTGTGGATCTTCAAGGAGATCCTGTCGGGTACGTGGGACGTTCTGTCGAACCTGCCGCGCAAACCCTACGGCAACCCGATGATCGTTCAGCTGCCGCTGCGCTGCGTCACCGATTTTGAAATCACGTCCATGGCCCAGTCGATTACGATCACGCCGGGCACCCTCGTGGTCGCAACGGCATCCGGCACGTCGAAGACGCCGCCGACGCTGTTCGTCCACTCGCTGTTCGGGGACTCCGAACAGGAAGTGCTCGACGGCCTTTACGACATGGAGGACAGGCTGCTCAAAGCCCTGCGCGGCGAAGTTCCTCCGCGAAGGAGCGATCAGCAGTGACCTTCATCATCTGGATCTGCATCGGCATTCTCGCCTTCACGATTGTTTTGGGTCTCATCCGCGTTCTCACTGCCAAGGAAAGCGGTTCGCGGGCAATCATCGGCGACCTCGTCTACTTCTGTGCAATCGGCATTCTGGTGTTCATCGCGATGCTGGTGAACCTGTCCATTCTGCTCGACGTGATCTTCCTGGCCTCACTGCTGGGCATCCTGTCGACAATTGCGCTTTCTCGTATCCTCACCAGGGGGCACCGCTGATGGAAACCGTCGCCGTAGTTCTCGTGGGCATCTTCGGGATCGGGGGAAGCCTCATCCTGCTTGGCACTGTCATCGCAATGTTTCGGACGCGTGATGCCCTCAGCCGAATCAACGTGTTCTCGCCGGGCACCGGTCTCGCCATGCCGATGATTCTGGCCGCGGCCTATGTCTACACGCTCAGCACTGAGGGCTTCAGGATTCTGCACCTGCTGATGGCCATCTTGGGTTTTCTCGCTCTGATCGTCGTGTCGAGTGTTGCGTCCAACGTGCTGTCGCGTGCTGTCTACGTGTCCGGTTCGCCGGTCAGCCGCACCACCGTGGTCAACCGTTTGGCTGAACCTGGGCGCCTGCGGGATGCCGCAGACGTTGACGAATTCACGCCGTACGACTGAGGTTGACTGCCTGCGTCTGATCACCACTGCGTCTGATCAACAGGGGACCGAGCACCCGGCTGCTGTCTGCCTATATAACAGAGTCAGCTAACGCAGCCCACCCACACATGACAATGCCGGCGTCCATGAGGACGCCGGCATTGGTCTGTTAGAGCTGAGGGACTTTCAGTCGAGTCTTCAGTCGAATTCGACGACTTCGAACTCCAGCAGGCCTTCCTGTTTCGACAGGGATTCGTTGGGCCCGCGGTGGGTGCGCTGTGCTGCCCACGCCTGGAAGGACTCTTCGGAGTCCCATTGGGTCACGATGTAGTAGGACTCGGTTCCCGCTGTGGGGCGGAGCATTTGGAAGCCTTCGAAGCCCGGGGCCTGGTCGACGCTGTGGGCTCGTTTTGCGAAGCGGGCTTCGAGCTCTTCGCCCTGTGCTTCGGGCACTGACAGAACGTTGATCTTCACTACCGACATGGTTCCTCCTGATGTCTGCGCGTGTGCCTTCAGTCTAGCCACTCTTCTATGCACCGGGCGGTCTCGGTTGGCCTTTCATAGTGCACCAGGTGGCCCACACGAGGAAACTCATGGTGTTCGACGTTCGGCAGGCGTTTGACGAACACACGGGTGGCCCGGGGCGGAGCAATGGCGTCCGCTCGGCCGCTGATGACCAACACTGGCATCGTCAGCTGCTTTTCCACCTCGCGGACCGTGTGGTGAGTTGATACCCGGTAGGCATCTGCCAGTGATTTGCGGTCGCTGAAGCTGCTGAAGTGCTGCTGGTGCTGATCGTGAATGAAACGACGGGTGTCACGGTCACGGCTGGTGGCCATGGCTTCGCTCATGAGCCGCACTGTCGGTCGGTTCTTCAGCAGGAAATTGCCGATTTTCTCCGGTGCGGATTCGGCAATGCGGTAATAGTTGTCGACCGCGACCGTGAGCAGACGACCCGGCCCTCGGTCGGGCAGGCTGACAATCGGGTTGATGAGCACGAGGGGATTTCCGCCTTCCGCGCCCACTATTGCGGCACCTCGTGCACGTTCGGCCGCTGCCGCAGCGTGTGCCGCCACGATCGAACCAAAGGAATGCCCGACCAGAACTGGCTGTTGGCCTGTCTGGTTTTCAATCCAGTCGGCAAGGCCGCGAACAAATGACGTGTACGTCTCAAGCGTCTGCTTTCCGGGCAGGGGAGGGGTCTGACCGAAGCCGGGCAGGTCGGGAATGAACGACTGTCGGCCTCTGACGTTTTCGGCGATGAACTGCAGGCCGTGGTGGTCACCTCGAAAGCCGTGGATGAACAGCAGCGGCTGTCGCTGCGACGTCGTTCCGGTGGTCCAGATGTGTGCTTGTGCCTGTCCCGAGGGCAGTTGGAGGGCGACCTGTGTGTGTTCGAGTGCCATATGCCAACTGTAGTCCCCGAAAACAGAACACGAGGCGGAACTCAAGTTCCGCCTCGTGAGTTTTGGGAGCGCTCGACTCAGGTCGGATCTGGATAAACGGACACTTATTTGTTCGTGGCGTTAGGTGCGCCTAATGTAAGTTAAGCGAACTTAATGCATGCGTGTTTCGCGGCAACGAAAGGCAGAGAATGAAGCGACTCGGGTTCAAGCGCGCAATGGCGGGCATCGCAGGTGCGGTACTGGCAATGAGTGCGGTAGGTTGTGCCCCCTCCACGACGGGGAACGGTGAAGAGGGGCAGCTCAGCATCGTTGCCACCACCGGCTACTTGGGGGACGCGGCAAGGAACATCGCCCCCGACGCCGATGTCACCGTGCTCGTCAAGCCCGGGGGAGACCCGCACACTCAGCCGCTGACCACTCGCGACACCGAAAAGCTCGATTCGGCCGACGTCGTGCTGTGGACCAGCCGCGACATGGAGCACCAGATGATGGACCAGCTGGACAAACTCGGTGACAAGCAGCTTGCCGCGGCTGGACAGCTTGACGAATCTGAGCTGCTGCCGTGGGAAGAGGACGGCACAATCGAAGGCCATGACCCGCACGTGTGGAACTCACCCGACCTGTGGAAGCAGGTTGTGCAGGCCTCGGCAGAGAAGATCGGTGAGATCGACCCCGAAAACGCGGATCAGTACACGACTAACGCGGAAGAGTACAACAAGAAAATCGATGCAGTTGCCGCGGATGCGAAAGAAAAGCTCGAGCGGATTCCCAAAGAGAATCGCATCCTTGTGACCGGACACGACGCGTTCAACTACCTGGGTAAGACCTACGACATGGAAATCTACGCAACAGACTTCGTGTCATCCGAATCCGAAATGTCGGCTCCCGAGATTGATGAACTTGCAAAGACGATTGCCGACCACAAGGTGCCGGTCATCTTCCAGGACAACTTGAAGAGCCCGGAGGCGATTAAGCACCTCAAACATGCTGTCAAGGCAAAGGGGTGGGACGTTGAGGTCTCCGACAAGGAGCTCTACGCCGATTCGCTGGGCGAATCAGCCCCGCTTGACACGTACCTCGGTGTTTTTGAACACAACGCAAATGCAATTGCAGAAGCCCTGAGCTGAACGGAGCATCGATGACAAACAGAGCTCGGGAAGCTAAGCCCATTGCGGGAGCCCCAGCGTTGGAAGCGCGCGGACTGACAGCCGCATATCACGACAAGCTCGCACTTGACGGCGTTGATCTCGCGGCTCCCGTTGGGGAAGTGCTTGCCATCATGGGCCCCAACGGTGCAGGCAAGTCGACTTTTCTGAAAGCCGCCCTGGGACTGCTCAAACCCCTGGCGGGTACGGTGCAGTTCTTCGGTGGGTCGCTTTCGCAGAGGCGCAGGCGCGTGGGCTACATGCCCCAATCTGCGGATATCGACTGGGACTTCCCGGCAACAGTGCGCGATGTCGTCACGATGGGCCTGTATGGCGAAGTCGGGCTGTTCGGCCGCATCAACGCCAGCCGGCGTCAGCGGGTTGATGAAGCTCTGAACACCATGGGGATTGCGGATCTCGAAGGACAGCAGATTTCTGAACTCTCCGGCGGGCAGAAGCA
>CABTZE010000089.1 GCA_902489215.1 uncultured Brevibacterium sp. | reverse complement strand
GCCAGAAACAAAAAATATCTGGCACCACGAAACAAACAAACACGCTATTGAGTTGACAAAGAACAGACACACAAAAAATCCACACCCACAACCGTGAGCACTTCATCAAAGGTGAAAGTCTCGCGCTCAGCAATTTGAGCGCTTGGCTATCTTAGCCTGAAGTTCATCTGCGTGCAAATCCTTGATTCGCTGCAGTTAATCTTCGTCCGCTCCGGACCGCTTCCGCGCTCCTGGGAACGAGATATAACTCTAGACCGACCGCATTCAGCTTTGCAAGCCGAATTCGAGTGAGGTGCGCCACGCTTCGTATGCCGCCACCAGGGAAGACACCGTCCTACCCCTCACTTAAGCGGGATCAGCGAGACCTGGCCAGTTATTGCGGACATTGCCCACCTCGGCACCCACCTCGTGTCTTTTGATCCCGTCTGGGTCTACACCTTTCAGGAGCCCTTCAAGCAGCTGCCCGGTATCGGATTTGGAATCGACTGCCGGGTTGAGCCACTGGCTGATCTGATCCCGCTCTAGAAAAAGGGGCATCCGGTGGTGCACCTGTTCCAAATGGCCGCGCGCTGGCAGGGTCAGCATCGTCGTCGACACCAACCATCCGTCGAGCACCGACGGGTCTGCCGCCGATTGCTCCACCAGCTCCGGTGGCTGTTGACGCAGTTCAAATAGACCCGCCATGAAAATCCAGTCATCACCATCGGCGTACATATACCAAGGCCGTTTGCCGGATTCCGTCTTTTCCCATTCGTAGTAGCCGTTGACGGCAACCGCACAGCGCCTGGATGTGAAGGCCGACCGGAACATGGGTTTGGAGTCAACGGTTTCCGACCGGGCGTTGAATGCGCGGAAGCCGATCTTGTCGTCCTTGGCCCAGCCTGGAACCAGACCCCAGCGCGCAGCTTCCAACCGCCTGCTCACCTGCCCGTCCGCATCGACGCGGTCGAGGATGATCGGCAAGGGTGAGCCGGGAGGCACGTTATAGCTTTCGGGCACGCTCCAGCGGAAAGAGTCGACATCGAGCTCATCAACCAAAGATGCCGGATCCACCGCCATATTCACGCGACCACACATACAGCCATCATCGCACTGCTTATATCTGGGCGCATTGACCTGCTTATGACGTGGCGCAGCGGCCCGCCCAAACACGCGGATGTGCGCTCGACCACACAAGCGCCATAGACTCAGCCCGACTATGGCTGAGAACTTCGACCCGATTCGGGAAGCACGGCGCCAGTGGGAAGCCCACGGCTATGCCGAGGCGGCTGACGGCATGACGCTGACCACCAGCATCATGCGCTCCCAACAGCTGCTCATGGCTCGCATCGACCGTGCCCTTAGGCCGCTGAAGCTGACTTTCGCCCGGTATGAGCTGCTGACCCTACTGCGCTTCAGCAGCCACGGCGAACTCCCGATGTCCGTGGTCTCCCGCCGCCTGCAGGTTCACCCAACCTCGACGACGAACGCCGTGGATCGGCTTGAGCGAGCGGGGCTCGTCAAGCGCACCCCGCACCCGGACGACGGCCGGTCGACGATTGTGCAGCTGACCGAAGCCGGCCGTGAACTCTCACTTGCCGCTACAGACGCCCTGAACCGCGAGGTATTCACCCACCCCGGCGTCGAGGGCGAGCGCATGGACCTGCTGCTGCAGCTGCTGGCCGAGCACCGTACAGCGCTGGCACAGGACTGAGCACTCCCCCGCCCGCACCTCCCTCGCCTCTCTCCGCGCCCGGCCCCGCAAGCGGCACCTCGACCCTCCCGGCGCCTCGTGCACCGAATGTTCACTCCCCCGGCAGATGGCCAACACCGGCGCGTGTGACGAAAAGGTGTGACACCGGCTACACTGGCGGCGACTTTGTTTGACGTCCTACTAAATTTTGGAGGCAACTACATGGCACGCAGCACTGCGGCTTCTCTGCCCTTCGGCCTGAGCGATGACCAGCTCGAACTTGCGAACATGTGCCGCGAGTTCGCAGACGAACAGCTGGCACCGCACGCTCTCGAATGGGATGCCAATTCGCACTTCCCCGTCGACGTCATCAAGTCGACCGCGGACCTGGGCATGGGCGGCATCTACATTGGCGAAGACAAGGGCGGTTCCGGCCTGGGCCGTATGGATGCGGCTCTCATCTTCGAAAACCTGTCGACCGGCTGCCCCGCAGTTGCTTCGTACATCTCGATTCACAACATGGTCGCCTCGGTCATCGAGCGCTTCGGCAACGAAGACCAGCACGAGCGCTACCTGTCGAAGCTCGTGACCTTCGAAAAACTTGCCAGCTACTGCCTGACCGAGCCGAACGCTGGTTCCGACGCGGCCGGTCTGCGCACCTCGGCCCGTCGCGACGGCGACCACTACATCCTCAACGGCGTTAAGCAGTTCATTTCCGGTGCAGGCGCATCCGACGTTTACCTGGTCATGGCACGCACCGGCCAGGACGGCGCCCGCGGAATCTCGGCCTTCATCCTGGAGAAGGGCATGGAGGGTCTGGACTTCGGCCCCGACGAAATCAAGATGGGCTGGCACGCACAGCCCACCCGCCAGGTCATCATGGAAAACGTTCGCGTTCCCGTGGAAAACCTGGTCGGCGAGGAAGGTGAAGGCTTCAAAGCCGCTATGAGCGGTCTGGACGGCGGTCGCCTCAACATCGGCGCCGCATCGCTCGGCGGTGGCCAGTCGGCACTGGAAAAGGCCGTGCAGTACTTGGGTGAACGCCAGGCATTCGGCCAGGACCTCAACCAGTTCCAGGCACTGCGCTTTGAAGTCGCCCAGATGCAGGCCGACCTCGAAGCCGCCCGTTCGCTCCTGTGGCGCGCCGCCCAGGCCTACGACGCGAAGCACGAAAACACGACCCTGCTGTCGGCGATGGCCAAGCTCAAGGCCACCGACACCGGCTTTGATGTCGCCAACCGCGCCCTGCAGCTGTTCGGCGGCTACGGCTACCTCCACGAGTACGGTGTGGAGAAGCTGGTCCGCGACCTGCGCGTACACCAGATCCTTGAAGGCACGAACGAAATCATGCGCGTCATCATTTCGCGCAAGAGCACAGGAGTTGCATAAGTTGACTGAAGAAACCCCTGTCGTTCTCAGCACCGAAGGCGGGCTGGGACGCATTGAACTGAACAAACCGCGCGCTATCAACGCCCTCAACCAGGAAATGATCGACATCGTCAACGAGGCCCTGGTCAAGTGGCAGGATGACGATTCGGTCAAGGCTGTGCTCGTCACCGGTCGCGGCGAGCGCGGCCTGTGCGCCGGTGGTGACATCAAGGCCATCCACGCATCACTGCTCGACGGCACCGACGCGAACCTGCAGTTCTTCGGCGAAGAGTACGTGATGAACGACCGGATCGCCCGCTTCCCCAAGCCCTATGTAGCCTTCATGAACGGCATCACGATGGGCGGCGGCGTTGGAATTTCGGCGCACGGCTCGCACCGCGTGGTCACCGACAGCACCAAGATCGGCATGCCCGAGACCACCATTGGGCTGTTCCCGGATGTCGGCGGCACCTACCTGCTGGCACAGGCTCCCGGCGCGGTCGGCATGTACCTGGGTCTGACCGGTCTGCCGGTCGGCGCGGGCACCGCACTCGCTGCCGGTCTTGCTGACTACTACATCGAGGACGCCAAGCTCGATGAAGTCGCAGCCGAACTGGCCAAGCGCCCGGCAGAGGCTGAGGCTGTTCTCAAGGAGTTCGCGTCGGAGGCTCCGGCCGATGAACTCGCCGAGCACCGAGAAACTATCGACAGCGCATTCTCTGCCGGTTCGGTCGAGGAAATCCTTGAGCGCCTGCGCGAACTCGGCACCGAATGGGGCACCAAGACGGCTGACCTCATCGAAACGAAGTCGCCGCTGAGCCTGAAGGTGACGTTCGAATCGATCCGCACCGCCGGCGACATGAGCCTCGAAGAGGTCCTCGAGCGCGACCTGCGCACCGGCATCAACCTCGGCAAGCACAACGACCTGGCCGAAGGAATCCGCGCCCAGGTCATCGACAAGGACCGCAACCCGCAGTGGAAGCCGGCCACCCTGGAGGAAGTCAGCGGCGAACTCGTCCAGGAAGTCCTGACAGAACCCGCAGCACGAAAGGTTTTCCAGTGACCCAGTACGAAACCATCAAGGTCGACATTTCGGACAAGATCGGCACCATCACCCTGGCTCCGGGACCTATGAACCCGCTGAGCTCGCAGGTCATGAAGGACGTCACGGCAGCTCTTGCTGAATTCGACGCCTCTGACGATGTCCGCGCGATCATCATCACCGGTGACGGCGACAAGGCATTCGCAGCCGGTGCTGACATCAAGGAAATGGCTTCGCTCGAATTCGCCGAGGCCTACCGCGAAGACTTCTTCGCCGGCTGGAACCGCCTGCGTGAGGTCCGCAAGCCGATCATTGCAGCCGTCAACGGCTACGCCCTGGGTGGCGGCTGCGAACTGGCGATGATGTGCGACTTCATCATCGCCTCGGACCGCGCTCAGTTCGGCCAGCCGGAGATCAACCTCGGCGTTCTGCCGGGCATGGGCGGATCGCAGCGCCTGACCCGCGCGATCGGCAAGGCCAAGGCCATGGACCTGTGCCTGACCGGCCGTTTCATCAAGGCTGACGAAGCCCTCGAATCGAACCTGGTTGCGCGCGTTGTGCCGCATGACGAACTCATGGACACCGCCCGCGAAGCAGCCGGCGTCATCGCATCGAAGTCGCTTATTGCTTCGGCCATGGTGAAGGAAGCCGTCAACGCGGCATTCGAAACCACGCTCGACCAGGGCCTGGTGTACGAGCGTCGCCTTTTCCACTCCTCGCTGGCCACGGAAGACCAGAAGGAAGGCATGGGCGCTTTCGTTGAGAAGCGCAAGCCCGAATTCAAGGACCGCTGAGAAACGGGAAAACAAGCCGGTGAACAGACCGAAGCGTCAGCCGGCCCCGGCTGCCCCTCAAAGAACTTGCTGAGCAGCTCATCCTCACCAGCATGCGAACGCCCCGCCCACCGGCGGGGCGTTTGTCGTCTAAAGTGATGTCGGACACTCAGACCGAAGGAGCTTCATGACTGTCGAACGCACTGAACTTCCCGAACAGCTGCGCGCTGATCTGCGCCTGCCGATTGTGGCATCCCCCATGTTCATCGCATCGGGTCCCGAGCTCGTCAAAGCCCAGTGCCAGGCGGGAATCATCGGCTCTTTCCCCACTCTCAACGCCCGCCCGCAGGAAGCGCTGTCGGACTGGTTTGACGAGATCAGCGAATCCAATGCCGAGTTCGCGAAGAACAATCCCGGCACTCCCGTGGGTCCGTTTGCTGCGAACCTCATCGTGCACCGCTCCAATGACCGCATTGAGCACGACCTAGGCGTTGTTGTGGACCACAAGGTTCCGATTGTCATCACCTCGCTGGGTGCACGCGAAGACGTCTATGAGGCCGTCCATTCCTATGGCGGCATTGTGCTGCACGATGTCATCAACAACCGCTTTGCCCACAAGGCCATTGAGAAGGGCGCGGATGGCCTGGTTGCTGTCTCCGCCGGAGCTGGCGGGCACGCCGGTGCGCTGTCGCCGTTTGCACTCATCCGTGAAATCCGCGAATGGTTCGGAGGTCCCCTGCTGCTGTCGGGAAGCATCGCTCACGGCACTTCGATTTTGGCTGCACAGGCCGCCGGAGCGGACTTCGCCTATGTCGGTTCGGCGTTCTTGGCCAGCCCGGAAGCGAATGTTGTTGAGGGCTACCGCGACATGATTGTGAATTCCGGGGCCAGTGACATTGTGTACTCGAATCTGTTCACGGGAGTGCACGGCAACTATCTGCGCGGTTCGATTGAGGCTGCCGGGATGGACCCGGACAATCTGCCCGAATCTGATCCTTCGAAGATGAACTTCGGCAGCGGCGGGTCGTCGAAGTCGAAGGCGTGGAAAGACATTTGGGGCTCCGGTCAGGGCATTGGCGCGGTGCGCGAAAAGCTGCCGGTCGCATCACTCGTAGACCGTCTGGAAGGCGAGTACCGGGCAGCCGTCGAGGATCTGCGCGGCCGGATCTTCTGAGGCTCCGCTGTGCGGAGCCGGCTTTCCCACCCGCACGAGGCGGAGGTCGGCAGATCTGCCCCTTCCACCTCGGCGGGGGTACGGTGAGCCTATGAAGATTGCGCTTGCACAGATCAATACGACTCCCGATGTTTCTGCCAATGTGAGCAAGGTCGAGGGCTATGTGCGTTCGGCCGCTGAGGCAGGTGCTGTCCTGGTGCAGTTTCCGGAGGCGACGATGCGGTCGTTCGGCCCGGGGTTGCGTGAGGACACCCGGCAGCACGCCGCGGCGTGGCAGGAGCGGATGCAGGCGCTCTCAGATGAGCACGGGCTGACGATTGTCGCCGGTGAGTTCTTGGCGCATGGGGATCGTGTGGTCAATCAGCTGGCGCTCTACTCCCCCGCCGGCGGGCGGGCGGCATACGAAAAGATCCACCTGTACGACGCCTTCGGGTTCCGTGAGTCCGACACGGTGGAGCCGGGCAATGACATTGTCACGGTCGACGTGGAAGGTGTCACCGTTGGTCTTGCCATCTGCTACGACGTTCGCTTCCCGAAGCTGTTTGCGGAGCTTTCCCGCGCGGGTGCGCAGCTGGCGCTGGTGTCGGCATCGTGGGGCGCGGGCCCGGGCAAGCTCTACCAGTGGGATCTGCTGGCCCGGGGGCGGGCGCTGGACTCCAACATGATCGTCTCTGCCGTTGATCAGGCTGATCCGAAGGTTTCGGGGGTCGAAGTGCCGGCTGACGCCCCGACGGGTGTGGGCGGTTCTCTTGTGGTTGACCCGTTTGGCGCGCCGATTGCGCAGGAAGACGGTCAGGGTGAGCAGCTGATAGTCGCAGACCTTGATTTCGGCGTGATCGACAAGGCCAAGAGCGCGCTGCCGGTTCTCGAAAACGCACGACTGGGGTACTGAGCGAAGCCTGGGCTGCTCAACCCAGTTCTGAGCAGGGTTCTGAGCCAATGTGTCCCACTGCGTAAGCGAGCGTGGTCTGCGCGCTGGATTTTCAGCCCGCGTTCGCCTTCAACCGGTTAGATTGGAATCGACGGCAGACCGCCGTCACAATGCATACCGCCCGAAGATCACCGGGCGGAGGAAGGCAGAGACCATGACCCGCACCTATGTTGTTACCGGTTCGGCTTCGGGCATCGGCGCCACAACCGCCAAGATTCTGCGTGAACGCGGTGACCGCGTTGTCGGAATCGACCTGAAGAACGCTGATGTTGAAGCTGACCTGTCCACCCGGGAGGGCCGCTTGCAGGCTGCCGCTTCCGCTGTTGAACTTGCCGGCGGGACAGTTGACGCTGTCATCGCCTGCGCTGGTATTTCCGCGCCCATTCCGAAGACCGTGTCGGTGAACTACTTCGGCGTGGTTGAGCTTCTTGAGGCCTTGTTGCCTGCCTTGAAGAAGTCAGAGGCCCCGCGGGTTGCGGTTGTGTCCTCGATGGCGTCGCTGCAGCCGAACGACCCCGCACTGGTCGAGGCGATGCTGACCGGCGACGAAGCAAAGGCACTTGAGATTGCGCAGAGCCACGTGTCGGATGATCCGATGACCGGCTATGTGTCCTACCCGTCGTCCAAGCGCGCACTGTCGCGCTGGGTGCGCCGCGTTTCGATTTCTGACGAATGGGCTGGCGCCGGCATTCCGGTCAACGCAATTGCCCCGGGCACCGTGCTGACCCCCATGACGAAAGAGCTTCTGTCCACGCCGGAAATGGTGGCGCATGTTGACCAGCAGGTTCCCATGCCGCTGAACTACCACCAGCCGCCGGAATCCGTGGCTGACGCACTCATCTGGCTCACGGAACCGGCCAACACCCACATGGCCGGCCAGACCATCTACGTTGACGGCGGTGCAGAAGTTTCCCTGCGCGGCGAAGACGTGTGGGCCTGGAACGACTGAGGGCGCCGGCCTATTGGCTGAGGCTGGTTCTCTCAGCCAACTGAAACGAAACAACAGCGGCCCGGAACTGTTCACACAG
>CABTZE010000088.1 GCA_902489215.1 uncultured Brevibacterium sp. | reverse complement strand
GACAAACGCCCCATGGTGTCCGACCTGCGTGAATCCGGTTCGATCGAACAGGACGCCGACATGGTTCTGCTGATCCACCGCGAAGACGTGTACGATCCCGAATCACCGTCGGCAGGTGAAGCGCAGATCATCGTCGCCAAGCACCGAAACGGACCCACCGGCGAAATCACCGTCGCATTCCAGGGCGCGAAGTCGCGCTTTGCAAACATGCCGCGGTGACGGACTGGGGTGTGGTGGCGGCCAGCGAGCGGCACCTGGCAGCGGGAGGCGGGCGGCACCTCGGGCCTCGGAACGTTACCGAACCGGCACCTGAGAGCCCACCCAGAAAAGTGTGGATAAACGCTGGACGGGGTAGACTGGCGCCAAACGTCCTAATCCGCTTTAGTGAAGAGGTCACTTATGCAGGTCATCGGTGCCATCATCGCCCTCATCGTCTTCGCCGCCTCGTGGGTTATTCTGCCCGCACTCTGCGTCGCAATCGGTTGGGTTATCTGCTGGATCTACGAACTCGGTCGCCGCGCGTTCTTCAACCACGCCGCGCACCAGTCCAAGGTTGATCAGCTGGCAAAGACCACCAACTGAACTAGTTGAGCTGAAAGCCGGTCCGCCCACCGCGGACCGGCTTTTTATGTGTGTTTCCAACCGTTAACCACCAATCCGAAAGGAGCGAGCGATGATTCTGTACGGAGTCGCCGCGCTCGCCGCAAGCGTGCTGGCCGGCACCATCATCGGCGAAATCCTCGGCCAGCTTCTGGGCGTCGACGCCAACGTCGGAGGTGTGGGCTTCGGCATGATCCTGCTGATCGCGCTCACCACCTGGCTGCGCAGCAAAGGCAAACTGCCCGCACCCACAGAGCATGGCGTCCTGTTCTGGAACGCCATGTACATCCCCATCGTCGTTGCCATGGCCGCAATCCAAAACGTGTACGCGGCTGTTGGCGCCGGCCCTGTCGCCCTGGCGGCCGGTGTAGCTGCCACTGTCGTCAGCCTTGCCATGGTGCCGCTGCTGTCGAAAATCGGTGCTCCGTCCGAGCCTCTGCCGGACGTTGAAGAAGCAGCTGAGGCAGCAGAACGAGCCGAAGCGACGGAAGGCAGGGGTCGCTGATGCTCGACACTGTTGTCTCAGTTCTTGAAGACCTCGACCTGCTGGTGGCATTTGTTGTCGTCGCAGTCATCATGATCGTTTCCGGCTGGCTGTCGAAAACCCTCACGAAGGGACGCCTGCAGGCTTCTGCCATCGCAATCGTCTTAGGCCTGGTGCTCGCCTACTTCGGCGGACTGGCGACCGGCGGCAAGAAGGGCATTTCCGATATCGCGATCTTCGGCGGCATGGCTTTGCTGGGCGGTTCCATGCTGCGTGACTTCGCGATCGTGGCAACCGCCTACGGCATCGACGTGCGTGAACTCAAACGTTCCGGACTGCCCGGTGCGCTGTCGCTCATCATCGGCGTTGTGCTGTCGTTTATCGTCGGCGCCGGCGTGGCCCTTGCTTTCGGCTACCGCGATGCAGAATCGATTGCAACGATCGGTGCGGGAGCCGCCACGTACATCGTCGGCCCCGTCACCGGAACCGCAGTCGGCGCATCCGAAACCGTGATCGCCCTGTCGGTCGCCGCCGGCCTGGTCAAATCAGTGCTTGTCATGATCGGCACGCCGTTCGCGGCGAAGCTCATCGGACTGAACAACCCGAAGTCGGCCATGATCTACGGCGGGCTCATGGGCACAACCTCCGGTGTTGCAGCCGGCCTGGCCGCCACTGATGAACGCCTGGTTCCCTACGGCGCTATGACCGCCACCTTCTACACCGGGCTGGGCTGCCTGCTGGGTCCGAGCGTGTTCTACCTTGCGGTCCGGGCGTTCACGGGCTGACTCCGGCTGAGTCATCACAGGATGATTTTGTAGCCCTCGTGGGTGGCCTCAAAGCCCAGCCGGTCGTAGAACCGGTGGGCGTCGGTGCGGGTCTTGTCGGTTGTCAGCTGCACAAGCCCGCACCCGGCGGAGAACATGCCGAAAGTCTAGGACGAAAGACGACAGGCACCTCGGCAGCTGTGCAGATTAGGGCGCCTATCGAGGCACGACGGCGATTTTGCCCATATGCGCCCTAATCTGCAGAAAACAGCTGCGGGGGTGGCTGCGGAAAAGTCCGCAACCGCCCCCGCAGCTGTTTCAGTTCACGCAGGAACGTGCACTACACGCGAATCAGAGGAAGGCTTCGCCGGCCTCTGCGCGCTTCTTGAGGTATTCGGAAGGTGCGAAGCGTTCGCCGTACTTCTGCGCAAACTCTTCAGCGCGAGCAACAAAGGCCTTCATACCGCCGGGGTAGCCGTTGATGTACTGGAGCACACCACCCGTCCAGGCGGGGAAGCCGATGCCGAGGATCGAACCGATGTTGCCATCGGCCACGGTCGTGAGAACGCCCTCTTCCAGGCAGTTGACGGAGTCGATTGCCTCAGCGAACAGCATGCGTTCACCGAGTTCGTGAATGTCGACGCCTTCGTGCTTGGAGTTGTACTTCTCACGCAGACCCGGCCACAGGCGGGCGCGCTGACCGTCTTCGTATTCGTAGAAGCCGGCGCCGTCCTTGCGTCCGGTGCGACCTTCGTCGATCATCCACTCGACGACGTCCAGCCCGAACTCTTCGAAGCGCTTGCCCTCAGCCTGGTTGGCCGCACGGGTTTCGTCCGCAATCTTCTTGTTCAGGGTGAGTGTGAGTTCGTCCATCAGCTGCAGTGGACCAGCGGGGTAGCCGGCCTGCAGGGCAGCCTGTTCGATCATCTGCGGTTCGACGCCCTCGCCGACCATGCCGATGGCTTCCAGGAGGAACGTGCCGATGACGCGCGAGGTGAAGAAGCCGCGCGAATCGGTGACCACGATCGGGGTCTTGCGGATCTGCTGAACGAAGTCGAAGGTCTTCGCAAGCACAGCGTCCGAGGTCTTCTCGCCGCGGATGATCTCCACCAGCGGCATCTTGTCGACCGGGCTGAAGAAGTGGATGCCGATGAAGTCTTCCTTGCGCTCGACACCTTCCGCCAGCGTGGTGATCGGCAGGGTCGAGGTGTTGGAACCGAGAACAGCGTCGGGTTCGACAACATCCTGGATTTCCTGGAACACCTGCTGTTTGACGTCGACGTTCTCGAAAACAGCTTCAATGACGAAGTCAACGCCCTTGAAGTCTTCCGCTTCGCCAGTGGTGGTGATGCGGTTAAGCAGAGCCTGCGACTTGTCTTCGGTTGTGCGGCCGCGCTCAAGCGCCTTGGCCTCGAGCTTCCGGGCGTAGTCCTTGCCCTTTTCGGCCGCTTCCTTCGACACGTCCTTCAGCACAACGTCGATGCCGGCCTTCGCGCTGACATAGGCGATTGCGGCACCCATCATGCCGGCACCGAGAACACCGACCTTGGTGGCCTGGAACTTCTCGTAGCCCTCGGGGCGGGACTTGCCGGCCTTGATGGCCTGCATGTTGAAGAAGAACGCCGTGATCATGTTGGTCGACGTGGGGTGCGCCAGCAGGCTGATCAGGTAGCGCGACTCAATTGTCGAGGCGGTGTCGAAGTCCACGCGGGCACCTTCGACTGCCGCTGACATTGCGGCAAGCGGGGCTGGCATGGGCGCACCCTTGAGCTGCTTGCGCAGCTGTGCGGGCAGAGCCGCAACGAGACCCTGGTTGTCCTTCGGAGCACCGCCGGGGATCTTGAAGCCTCGTTCATCCCACGGCTTGACGGGTGCTGGGTTTTCCTTGATCCAAGCGCGAGCGGCTTCGTCCATCTGGTCCAGCGGCACGACGTCGTCGATCAGTCCGGCGGCCAGTGCCTTTTCCTGGTCGAACGGCTTGGCCGGCAGGATGACGTTCTGGAGTGCCTTCTGCAGGCCGAGCATGCGGGTGACACGGGTGACACCGCCGCCGCCGGGCAGCAGGCCCAGGCTGACTTCGGGCAGACCCAGCTGGATGCGGCCGTTGTCAGACGCGGCGATCCTGTGGTGGCAGGCCAGCGCAAGTTCGAAGCCGCCGCCGAGTGCCGCACCGTTGATGGCTGCGACAACCGGCTTGCCCAGCTGCTCCAGACGGCGCATGAGGGCCTTGGTGTATTCAAGCTTTTCGAATTCGGGTTCCAGGGACTCTTCCGGCATGTTGAGGAAGCCGGTCAGGTCAGCACCTGCGAACCAGATCTTCTTTTTGGCGCTCTTGATGATGACGCCGGTGATGGAGTCGACTTCCGCTTCCAGACGCTCGACGGTTCCTTCGAGCGAGGTGAGGAAGTGCTGGTTCATGATGTTGGCGCCGCTGTTCGGATCGTCCATGGTGATGGTGACGATTCCGTCGGGGCTCTGCGACCAGTCGTATCCGGTGTATTCAGTCATGGTTCTTCCCCTCAGACTCGCTCGATGATGGTTGCGATGCCCATGCCGCCGCCGATGCACAGGGTGGCGAGGCCGCGCTTGAGGTCACGGCGCTCGAGTTCGTCCAGCAGCGTGCCCAGGATCATGGCGCCGGTGGCACCCAGCGGGTGACCCATGGCGATGGCGCCGCCGTTGACGTTGACCTTGTCATGCGGGATGTTGAGGTCCTTCATCCACTTGAGCACGACGGCCGCGAAAGCTTCGTTGAGTTCGAACAGGTCGATGTCCTCAACCTGCAGGCCCGCGGTCTTGAGCACCTTTTCGGTGGCCGGGGTGGGGCCGGTGAGCATGATCGTCGGGTCCGATCCGGTGACGGCGGTGGCGACGATGCGGGCGCGCGGCTTCATGCCGAGCTTTTCGCCGATTGCTTTGTTGCCGACCAGGGTCAGCGCAGCGCCGTCGACGATGCCGGAGGAGTTTCCGCCGTGGTGGACGTGGTCGATCTTTTCGATGTGCGCGTATTTCTGCAGTGCGACAGCGTCGAAGCCGACTTCCTCACCGAGCTTGGTGAAGGAGGGCTTGAGCTTTGCGAGGTCGTCCACGGTGGTGCCGGGGCGGCGGTGTTCGTCTTCTGCCAGAACGGTGAAGCCGTTCATGTCCTTCACGGGGACGATCGACTTGTCGAAGTAGCCGTTCTGCCAGGCGTTTTCGGCGCGCTTCTGCGATTCGACGGCGTATGCGTCGCAGTCTTCGCGGCTGAAGCCTTCCGTGGTGGCGATGAGGTCAGCGCCGATGCCCTGCGGGGCGAAGTAGGAGTGGTAGGCCGTCTGCGGGTCTTCTGACCATGCGCCGCCGTCGGATCCCATGGGGACGCGGGACATGGATTCGACACCGCCGGCGAGCACCAGCTGGTCCCAGCCGGCCGAGGTCTTCTGGGCGGCCGTGTTGACGGCTTCCAGGCCCGAGGCGCAGAACCGGTTGAGCTGGACACCTGCCACGGTGTCGGGCAGGCCGGCCGCGATCGCTGCCGTACGGGCGATGACAGCGCCCTGTTCGTCGACGGGGGTGACAACGCCGAGCACGATGTCGTCGATTTCCTTGGGGTCAGCCTCGGGGTTGCGCTCGAGAATGGCGTCGATGAGGCCGGTCACGAGGTCAATGGGCTTGGTTCCGTGCAGTGCGCCGCCGCGGTTCTTACCGCGCGGGGTGCGCACCGCGTCATAGATGTACGCGTCTGACATCGGTGTCCTCCGATCTGGGGAGCAGTTTGTGTCTAAGCTAACACAAACCAAACGATCGTTCAGTAGAATTTCGTGCGTGCCAAACGGCTCAGGCTCGTAGCCTAGAGCCATGGAGACCCTCACCCCGCTGCCGGAAGATCCGAACCGTTATCGCGCCAAGCCGACGGTCTTGGAAGCGCTGCGCTCGCCGAAGATTCTGTCGCGCGAGGTGCTGGCCGGCCTGGTGGTCGCTCTGGCCCTCATTCCGGAGGCCATTGCGTTCTCCGTCATCGCGGGTGTTGATCCCAAAGTGGGTCTGTTCGCCAGCTTCATCATGGCGGTCGTAACGGCAATCGTCGGCGGTCGGCCCGCAATGATCTCCGCGGCAACGGGAGCGGTTGCGCTCGTCATCGCGCCGGTTTCACGGCAGTACGGTTTCGACTACTTCATCGCCACCGTCATCCTCGCCGGAATCTTTCAGGTGACACTGGCGCTGCTGGGTGCGCCGAAGCTCATGCGGTTCATCCCGCGCAGCGTCATGGTCGGCTTCGTCAACGCACTGGCGATCCTCGTGTTCATGTCCCAGCTGCCGCACCTGTTCAATGTGCCCAGCGCCGTTTACTGGCTGGTGGCAGCGGGACTCGTGCTGCTGATCGTGATTCCCAGGCTCCTGCCGAGCGTGTGGGCTCCCCTCATCACCATCGTGCTCATGACGATCGCGGTGGTGTCCTTCGGCATCAACGTGCCGACCGTGGGTGATCAGGGCGAACTGCCCAGCAGCCTGCCCGGCTTCTTCCTGCCCAATGTTCCGCTGACCCTGGAGACCTTCACAACGATTGCGCCATACTCTTTGGCGATGGCCGTCGTGGGGCTGTTGGAGTCGCTGCTGACAGCCAAACTCGTTGACGAGATCACGGACACGCACTCCCGGAAGGTCCGCGAAAGCATGGGCCAGGGAATCGCAAACATGGTTTCCGGGTTCTTCGGTGCGATGGGCGGCTGCGCTGTCATCGGCCAGACGATGATCAATGTCAAGATCTCCGGTGCTCGCACGCGGATCTCCACATTTCTGTCCGGAATCTTCCTGCTGATCCTCGTGGTCACACTCGGCGACACTGTTGGCCAGGTGCCCATGGCAGCGCTTGTGGCGGTCATGATGATCGTCGTCTACCAGACCTTCGACTGGCGCTCGATCGCCCCGAAGACGCTCAAGCGCATGCCGAAGTCCGAAACGGCGGTCATGCTCATCACCGTCGTGTTCGTCGTCATCAGCGGCAACCTGGCGGTGGGTGTTGGCGCCGGTGTCATCGCGGCCGCGATCCTCTTTGTGCGCAAGGTGGCGCACTTTGCGGAAGTTGAGCGGCACCTCGACCGTGATCCCGACAGCGGTCAGGAGCGCGCCCGCTACACGGTCACCGGTGAGCTGTTCTTCGCCTCGAGCAATGACCTGACAACCCAGTTCGGCTATTCAGAAGACCCCGACCTCGTGGTGATCGACATGACGAAGACGCGGGTGTGGGACGCCTCGACCGTCACCGCGTTGGATGCGATTGTCACAAAGTACGCCGAGCTGGGCACAGAGGTGCACTTCAGGGGCATGGATGATGTCACCCGACAGCTGTATGGCCGGCTGAGCGAAGACACTCACTCCTCACGGTGAGGCGTCGCCGAGGCGGGAAACCCAGCAGCCCTCAGCTGACTTCGCGTTCGATCCGGTTGATGAGCGTGTCGAGGGCGACGATGTTGCGGCCGCCTTCGGGGATGATGAGGTCCGCACTGCGCTTTGACGGGTCCACGTAGAGTTCGTGCATCGGCTTGACCGTTTTGAGGTACTGCTCTTCGACCGAAGCCAGTGACCGGCCGCGTTCCACCACGTCGCGCTGAATACGGCGCAGAATCCGCACGTCGGCGTCGGTGTCGACGAACAGCTTGAGGTCCAGCTGCTCGGTCAGCTCCGGCAGTGCAAACAGCAGAATCCCCTCGATAACCAAAACGGGGGAGGGCTCGACCCGGACGGTCTCGGCGGCGCGGTTGTGTTCCGCGAAGTTGTACACCGGGCAGTCAATCGCGTGCCCCGCGCGCAGCTGCCGCAGGTGCTCGGCCATGAGTTCGACGTCGAACGCTTCGGGCGCGTCGTAGTTCGTCACCACCCGTTCGTCCCACGTCAGGTGCGACTGGTCCTTGTAGTAGTTGTCCATGAAGACAACCGAGGACTGCCCGGAAAAGCGGTCAAGCAGCGCTCGCGTCAGCGTTGTTTTGCCGCTGCCGGTGCCGCCGGCAACACCGACCGTGAAACAGGACATCGGGCCTCCTCGAAATCGTTCCCGTACAGAATAGTCGAGCAGCCGCTGCCGAGGTGCCGCTCGGCTCCCGCTGTCAGCCGCACCGGGGGGCGGTTGGGGTTGCCGGGGGAGGGGTCACAGTGCGAATCGGTATCCCATGCCGAGTTCGGTGAGGAAG
>CABTZE010000087.1 GCA_902489215.1 uncultured Brevibacterium sp. | reverse complement strand
TCTGCCATCGCCATCGACGGACCAAAAGCAGTGGGCAAGTCCGAGACGGCCACAAGGCGAGCGAATCGAACATACTTCCTCGACCGTGACAGCGAACGGGAGCTCCTTCGGGCTGACATGGACGCCCTATTGGTTGCCGAAGACACACTGTGCATCGATGAATGGCAGCACTTGCCTCAAGTTTGGGATGCGGTGAGGAGGAATGTAGACAAGCAGGTAACCACGCGCTACCTGCTGACCGGAAGCGCCACACCCAAGCAGGGCGTCGATACGCACTCAGGCGCCGGACGTGTGATCAGCCTACGGATGCGACCACTCGCCCTGTCTGAGCGCGCTGACACCTCACCAACGGTCAAAATCGCTGAGCTCTTCACAGGCACAGCCACAATCTCCGGCCACACAGACTATTCGCTGACAGACTATGCTGAAGCACTGTCCGCGACCGGACTGCCGGGCGTCTGCCGACAGCCAGCCCGGCTTCGTCGCCAGCTCATCGACGCCTATGTTCAGCGCGTTATCGACCGCGACGTTCCAGAGCAGGGACTCCTGGTGCGCAAACCAGAATCGCTGCGTGCGTGGTGGGCGGCATACGCAGCAGCATCCTCAACCACCACCTCGTACACCAAAATTCTGAATGCCGCCTCTCCGGGTGACGCTGCCAAAATCTCCAAAGATTCGGCTCTGGGTTACCGCGACATCCTCAGCAAACTGTGGCTGTTGGATCCGGTACCGGCATGGTTCCCCAACCCCTCCCCATTCAAAAAGCTCACTGCCGCCCCGAAGCATCAGATATTTGATCCCGGCATTGCGGCCGCTCTGCTCGGTCTTACGCCGAACATCCTTACCTCCGGCGAGCCCGGCTCGTGGGAGCTGTTTGGCCAGCTCTTCGAATCGCTGGTCACTCTCACTGTTCGCGCGGCTGGACAGGCTTCCGAGGCGAAGGTCTCACATCTGCGCACACAAGGCGGAGCACAGGAGATCGACCTGATTCTTGAACGGTACGACGGCAGGGTCGTTGCCTTCGAAGTGAAGTTGAAGCCAACACCCACGGACAGGGACGTTCGCCACCTGCATTGGTTGGGCGATCACATCGGTCCGCGCTTGGCGGACAAGGTCGTGGTCACAACGGGCACAGATGCTTACCGAAGACCGGACGGTGTGGCCGTTGTCCCACTCGCACTGCTGTGTTGAAGGCACAGGTTCACAGCCGTCATTATTCAATCCGCATAGGGATGCTGTCGTATGTCGGGTGCGGGTCGGTCGTCAGCCTCCCGTAGGTGTCAACGTCGATCCGCTGGCCGTCAATGAGGAACTTTGCTCGCTCGGTGCCCTCTTTGATGAAGCCAGCGGATCGCGCCACATGTCCGGATGCAGGGTTGTTCACCCGGTGGCCGAGTTCAAGCCGTTCCAAGCCTTCGTGGTCGAGTGCCCAATCTGCCTCGGTGGCTGCTGCCCTGCTTGTCCAGCCTCGGCCGCGGGCCCGTGCAGTCATCCAGTACCAGAACCAGCCAGAACGGTTCTCTTCGTCGACGGTCACACAGACCACACCGACAAGAGACTCGCTGTCGCAGACTGCCCACGGCCGGTGGGGGGGGGGGAAGAAGCTTCGCACAGTTTGCCGACATAGCGCTCAGCATCCGCAAGGGTTGTCACATCGCCTTGCCGGGCCATATCCGGGGCGGACCGGAATGCGTCCAAAACAGCGGTCACATCGGAAGTGCGCAGTCGGCGGAGGATCGGTGTCAACGCGAGTTTCCTTTCGCGGCTTGGTTCCGGGTGCTGTTTTCTTCGTGCGTTTTGCGCCGCATCAAAGCCAGGATTGGAATCTATCGCGTTTTGGACACCTGTGATACAACGTGATCCATGAAGCTCCGCAGACGCCGCACCACCTACCTCGAAGTCGAGGGGCACCACTTTCGTGTCGTCGCTACCCCACGGACACAGCACGTGGATTGGCTGACCTGCCCGAGTGAAGAGTTCCCCAGCGGGTACTCTTCGGGTGCATACGTCGCGGCGAACAGCAGATTCACCTATTGGATCGAAACGCTGAAGCTGATGCTCTTTAGCCCTCTGCCGACTGATGAGCAGCTGCGCGACGAAATCGCGGATTGGCTTTCGTACACGCTCTCGGAAGACGACTAAGCAGGCGTCCCGGGGGGCATCGAGTGAACGATGTCCCGGGGCTTCACAAAGTGGACCTAGCGGGAGGCTTGTCGAAACTTGCCCCTGCGCTGGTTCGTATGGGGCGGCTGCACCGAACGATCCGCGCCCGCGCGGCACGTGCCACCCATCGGCGAGTGGCGCCGGACAGCATGCAACGCAGAGTCACCGGCGAGGCGCTCGAAGCTGCGGTAGCGCGCTACCGCGCTGGAGAGACTCTTCGCGCGATCGCCACCGATGTCGGTCTCAGTCGTCACGGGCTGGCGGCATTGCTCCGGGAGCGAGGCGTCCGCATACGGCGGGCGACCCCTTCCGCTGCAGAGGTCCGCGACATGGTTCAGCGTTATGCGAACGGAGAGTCGCTCGAACGTGTTGGTGAGCGCCAGGGGTTCTCAGCGGGCACAGTTCGGAATCATCTGATCGCTGCGGGGGTGGCTTTGCGTGACCCCCAGGGGCGTGACAGATAAAGACGCCGCGGCCGGGCAGTCCCCATTGGGTAGACCATGCCGTCGCACGTCTACAGGTAGAGGAGGGTGTCGGCGACTGCCTCTGGCAGGCGTTCGATGGCGCCGGAGCGTTCGCTCAGGGTGCGCAGGTTCCACCACGTTCGGGCGCGGACCTCTTCGGGTGTCTTGTTCCAGATCTGGCTGAGCAGGTGTTCGATGCGCTCTGTGTCGGCAGGTTTGCGGGCCCGGATCTTGCGAGTCGGGAAGTCTGTCTCGCACAGGACTCGTTCCGGGGGCAGTTGCCTGATCTGGTCCTCGGACATCGCGGCGTTGACCGAGAAGTACGCGTCGGTCTCAATCGCGCCAGCGATGTCGGTGGAATCACCGTTGAACCAATGCAGGATCGCACCGCGCATGCCGGCGGCCTGGAGGTGTTCGACGACCTCGGTTGCGAGGCCGTTGCTGTGGATGGAGACGAGTACCGGTTCGCTGCGGACGATGCTCAGTACGTCCTTGAAGATCGAACGCTGGCGTACCAGGTCGCCGCCTCGGCGGTCGAGACCGATTTCCCCGACCAGGGCGAACGAGCCGAGCAGAGCGGTGAAATGTTCGGGGTCCCATGCCTCGCGCGCTGTCGCTAGGCCGGGGTGGACGCCGATCCCCCAAACGAGCGCTGGATCTCGCCGGTTCTTGACTTTGCGGGCTTCGTCCAGGCTCCGGGTCATGGCGAACACGACGGATTGTCCGAGGGCCGCGATCTGTGTCGGTGTGACGTCCGGCGCGATGTGGGCGTGGGCGTCTAGTGCGGGGAGAGCAGACCTGCTCATATCAGGGTCACCTTTCCAAGTTCGGCGAGACCTCGGCGGGCGAGGTCGCTGATTTCGTCCAGGTCGGCGTCTGGGGGCCAGGTTCCTGCGTCGATCACGTCGTCGTCGATGCCGCGAGTTGTTGCGTACGAGATGGCGGCGCGGTCGCTGTAGCGCCGTTCAAGGAGTTCGAGCCGCGCGTTTCCAGTGAGTCCGTCGGACAGGTAGCTGGTCGAGTCGTTGACCCCCGCCGCGATGAATGCACCCCTGCGAGTGACGCATGCGTAGCAGAGGCCACAGTTGAGGGTCGAGTTTCCGCCCTTGATCCGAGCGCCGTCGAGTTTGCTACAGGACACAGTGAGCCCAGCGATGCGGTCCCAACCACCCGGTGGGTGGCTATCAGCGACCAGCCGCATCTCCTCCCCCTTAGTGAAAGTGGCGAAGGGATTAGTCACGGCGAGTGACAGGTTAAGGCTCTGCAGGAGCAGGTTGACCCGATAGAAGGTCTCGGGGTGGGTAGAACGAGTCGAGAGCGCGCCGGCCCGGTTGGGGTGTAGGGGGAGATTGAGACTGGTGAATCCGTTCTCCGGCACGAAGAGCTTGGAGGCGCCACGGCTGGTGGCAACGGCGGTTCCGAGCGCGAGGAAGAGCAACGAGCGGCTGCGGCTGGAGCTTTCCTTCTTGTCGGCGACTTGGGTGAACTCGATCTGCGTGTACGAGGGCGGTGGAGTGTGGGCTTCCTCCAGCCAGCTGTGAACGGTGTTTTGGGCTCGACGGACAGCGGTGGCGGTGTCGTAGTGACCCACGAACAGCGGCTCCTCGTCCAGAGTGGCGAGCAGGTGCAACGCTCCAAGATATGAGTCGAGCCCTCCGCTGAGCAGCGCGACAGAGTCCGCGCCACCAGAGGGTCCTGCGATCGGGTCATTCGGGGTGGTGGGGTCCTGGACGAGCTGGAGTTCCCAGGTGTCGCCTGTGAGCCAGAAAAGTAGCTGAGCGAGTTGGTCGATCGCCTCGCCCTCCCACGGCTCGGGATCGGCGACCTCTACCGTGAGATGAAGTCGCCGAGTGAAGGCGCTGGGTCTGCCAGAGAGTCGGTCGACGAGGTAGGCGCCGCCCGCGATGCGGACCAGATCGATCGCCTGCGTCGGGACTGGGCCCAGCGAGGGCAACCACCAGCCGACAGCGCTTCTTACGGTGTCCGTCCCACCGGCCATGGTGGGCCACCGAAGATGGTGACGATCCGCCGGGGGCTGGTTGGTGGAGGCCTCACCAGAGACATAGAAGTGTGTGAGCGGCATGTTGTCGCTTACCTCGCTCTCAGAACGCGAACGGCTCGTTGGGCAAGGTCAGCGGCCGCCTGGTGAAGGGCGTTCGCTGAGAGCGCGGGGCTGGCGTCGATGTCGAGAGAACGAACCTTCGCGTCGATCCAACCGCGCAGCATGCGCTCGCGCACTACTGCTTCGTTGCCGTCAAGTGTTCCGTTGATGATTTGGTCTTGGAGTTCGACAAGTCCCAGCTGGAAGATGTACGCGCTGACGAAGCCTTTGATTGCCTCGGTGGCGGTCGGGGGCTCGCCTTCGGTCCTCACGATCTTCTTGACCTGTTCCGTGGCCGCTTGGCGGATGGCTCGGTCATCGGGGTGTCCGTCGTCGCCGATCATGAGGGTGACGAGTCTGCTGATGCGAGCGCGAGGGCCGAGGGAGTCGAACTCGGCGAGTGACAGGCCGTAGTCAGCCAGCCGCTGGGCGTCGCGGTTCCGCAGCGCGTAGGCCGCACCGATCGTCGCGCCACCGCGTGAGGCTCCACCAATCACCTGCCGAGTGGACCGGCTCCCGGACCGCCCGGCGCCTGCGGATCCCCCGCCTGTTCCTCCTGCGCCTGCTGCACCTCCTGCACCGGCGCCGCGGCGGCCGGGAACACGTGGGCGCGGAATTGTCGGTACGACGTTGCCTCTGGTGGCTGGATCGTCGCGCCAGAGGGCATTGATAAGTGCTTGCCCTACTCGGTCGAGGTCGGACGCGGGTTGCGTCGGTTCAAATAGCTGATCGGAAGGCTGAGAAGGGCCCGGCTCTCCGGTGTCACCGCCGGTGCCGGCATGCCCTGAGCCGAGGTCGGACCATGCGTCTCGGAAGTCGTTCCATTCAGCAGAGTTGCTGCCGCCGTAAGCGCCACTAGTTCCCACTGACCTGCTCCAACTCCTCGCGCGCGGCGGTCTGCGTCGACGGGTGCAGTGTGGTGTCCTGAGCGGCACGTCTCACGAGCTGCATGAGGGTAGATCGTCTGCTTGTCGCGAGTTCGACGACCGCACCTGGAGTAAGTCGTGATCCCCAGCAGTGTGCTTCAACTCCGGCTGCCACATCCTGCTCCAGTGCGGGCGTCTTCCCGACCCAAAGCACTGCGCCGCGGACCACTGCTTCGCCGTCATCCAGGCGCTTGGCCGTGGCGAACAGAACATCGAGAGCTGCCCGTTGCTCGTCTTCCCCGCGCTCGCTGAGAGCGTCGGCGGCCACGTTCCGCGCAGCATCACTCTCGCCGAGCAGATCGTTGATCAGCGCCAGCACCTCGTCGGAGACCTGAGCGCCCATACTCACGTTGATCAGGCTCGCAGCGAGGGTGAGATACGGGTCAAGGTTCTCGCTTCGCAGTGACGGAGGGGCAGCGGCCCATTCCTTCGTCGCTTCGTCGATGCCCTCTGGGAGGGTCGCGTCCTCGCCCTCCTCACCGGAGGGGTTCGCCCACGCCTCCCACCGGGCCACGATGGACTTGCGCTCTTGAACCGACGCTCCCGCCAACGCGTTGAAGGACGTGCGGTGAAGTTCTTCGAGCAGCAGCATCTTGATCATCACGGCCGGGGGGATCGTGACGCCGCGAGCGCGGGCGATCGACTCGCGAACGCCAAACGCGTTGAGGAAACGCTTGATCTGGCGCGGGTTCGACCGCCGATCCGCGCTGAGCCCTTCGGCAAGCTGAATCGCAAGCGCGAGGTCTTCGTCAGATGGCTTGACGGCGAGGTCGTCGAAGCCATGCAGCAGTGGAGACTGGTTAGCGTTGCGTCGGGCACGGACGTGCTCCGCGAGGGCCTGCAGGTCCGACTCCTCCATCGAACGGCCAGCGATCAGGAGGCCGATGTAGGCCTCCGCATCGGCGGCGGACAGACGCGGTAGTGCAATCGGGAGCTGAACGATCTTCTCCAAGTAGCGCTGGGCGAAGATGTCGCCGCGGCGAGCGCCATCCAGGCTCACCGAGATAGCGTCTCGGACCATGTCCTGGTCCGCTGCCAGGACGAAGACCATCTTCTCGGTCGAGAGGAAGAGCTTGATCGCCTCCAATGTAGCGGTCACCGCATCCGGCAAACATCGATCGAGGTCGTCGACCAAGACCACGACACGCTCAACGTTCGGTATGAGCGCGAGCAGCTCCTTGTAGGCGTCGTTGAAGCTGGCCATCGAGTCCGGCCCGCCCGGGTCCTTGGGCTGGAAGATGTCCGCGATCTGTTGCGGGTCGACCTGGAAGGTCAGCGCGCCCTTGGCGATGGCGACCGCGGCTCGGCTCCAACTGATGCGTCCGAGCAGTTCCTTCGCCTTGTCGGCCACCTTGGCCCTGATGCCTGGATCGGGGATCTGGCTCTCGATGCCGTGCAGAATCTCAGAGATCAGAGTGCCTTTGACATCCGCCTGGTCGTCGTAGGCCCACGGGTTGGTCGAGACGACGAAGCAGCTGTCGTCGTCCTGGAACTCGGCCTCGATCAGCTTCAGGATCGTGGACTTTCCGCCGCCCCACGGGCTCTGCACCGACAGCGTCAGCGGGTGAATGCTGCGTTCGCGGACCGCGGCGACGATCGGCTCGACCACGGCGTCGAACCCGAGGAGGTCTAGTGTGCTCGGGTTGTCGTCCCATAGCCGGATCTGTGGAAGTGTCGCCGCCATAGCCTGCCTCGCTCTCTGGCGATGGCTCGGCTGCGCGAAATCGCCTGGTGTCAGAGATTCATGTCCCCCACAAGTATCTCGACAAGTTGGCCCCCATGGGGCCACGACACGACTACGGGATGCGAGTGAGCCCGTCTTCATGGCGACGTGTGGCGTGAGCATCGGGCTGCAGCCCAAGCATGAGAACTCACCGCCTACCCCGCGAACAATCATTCGGAGCGGTCGACGGCCTCCACAGGCCAACCGTTGGCGGGTTAGAGGTGGAGGTGCCGCGTCGCTTGGGAGGCGGGGCGCCGACGCTCGTCCTGGAGGGTCGGGCGGGTCAGCGTCCGGAGCGCGGTTTCGGCGCGGGCGCGGTCGATCTTCTGCGTCGTGCCCTCGGGCTGGGCGCCGAGCGGGGCCGGGTCGCTGATCTGGTACCGGTCACGGTAAGCGGCTACAACCAGGGCGCGGCGTCGCCACTGCTGCCGCTCCCGACCGCCGGCGGGTATCGGACCGAGTGCCATAGCCCATGGTTCTTGCGTCTGCAGGGCGGTGTCGAGGACTGCTTCTGCTCGGGTTTCGATGAGGTGGCGGCGCTCGGTCAGGGCCTGTTGCATGTCGGGGGTCATGGGGCCGGTGGCTTCGGGGATCAGCCCGGCAATGAATGCGCTGCGCCGGGCGTGGGAGACCTCGCATGGTGCTGGGTCGGTGGTGGGGTTGGCCCCGTCGGCGGTGGCGGCGCAAGTGCTGGCCGACGATCTGGGCATTCAGACGGAGAACACGGCGAAGTGGTGGACCACCCACCAACACACCGGCGCCACCTTCCAGCCCTGGCAGCTGGTCATCATCGACGAAGCCTCCTTCGCAGGCACCCTCTCCTTGGACCGGATCACGCAGGCAGCCGAGGAAGCGGGGGTGAAGGTGCTGCTGGTCGGTGACTACGCACAGCTCCAGTCTGTCGATGCCGGTGGTGCGTTCAGCCTGTTGATTCACGACCGCGACGATGCTCCCGAGCTGGTCGACGTCCACCGCTTCACCCACGACTGGG
>CABTZE010000086.1 GCA_902489215.1 uncultured Brevibacterium sp. | reverse complement strand
TTCGTCGATGTCGTGCTATTGCGGCCTGCAGCTGGGCGTGCGGCTGCGCGAGGGCGATCGCTCCCTGTCCCCGGCCGGCGGCGGCACACTCGGCTACAGCCTGCCGGCGGGGATCGGAGCTAAGCTCGGCAGCCCGGAAGACGACGTCATCGCGGTTGCCGGCGACGGCGGATCAATGTTCACCATCCAGGAGCTCATGGCCGCGGTAGAACACCAGCTGGCCGTGTCATTCATCATCGTGGACAACGGCGGCTACGGCGAGATTGCCCGCGAAATGCTCGAACGCGGCGACGAACCGACAGCCGTGGCGCTGGGCCGCCCAGACTTCGTCGCGCTGGCGCGCTCGCTCGGCATGGAAGCGCAGAAGGTGACGGACGCCGCTGAGCTGGCAGCAGGGCTTGCTGAAGTGCGCGAGGCACAGGCGCCGCGTCTGTTCCTCATGGACGAACATTCGCCAACAGCTGAATACCTGGTCAACAACCCTCAGTTCGGCAAGTGAACACCGGCAGGATTCCCACGCGTGTGGAATAACCTGCCAGGTGGTCCCCGTTGTAGCCTGTGACGAGCTTCGATAGGCTCGAAAGCGATAGCGACAGACGTCGCTCGTTGACTTCTTAGGAGGAAGACATGACCGTCAAGTACGAACTTCCCGATCTTTCTTATGACTACGCAGCACTGGAGCCGCACATCTCGGCCCAGATCATGGAACTGCACCACAGCAAGCACCACCAGACCTACGTCAACGGTGTGAACACCGCTCTCGAACAGCAGGCCGAAGCACGCGACAAGGGTGACTTCGCAGCTGCTGCCAAGGCTTCGAAGGACCTCTCCTTCAACCTCGGCGGCCACGTCAACCACTCCATCTTCTGGAACAACATGTCCCCGGACGGCGGCGACAAGCCGACCGGTGAACTCGCTGCCGCTCTCGATGACGCATTCGGCGACTTCGACAAGTTCCGCGGACACTTCGAAGCTGTTGCCACCACCATCCAGGGCTCCGGCTGGGCTGTTCTCGGCTGGGACCTGCTGGGCCAGGCGCTCACCATCGAGCAGCTGTACGACCAGCAGGGCAACGTGCAGCTGGGCTACGTCCCGCTGCTGCAGCTGGACATGTGGGAGCACGCTTTCTACCTCGACTACAAGAACGTCAAGGCCGACTACGTCAAGGCCTGGTGGAACGTTGTGAACTGGGAAGACGTCCAGGCTCGCTTCGAGCGCGCACGCAAGCAGGGCGAAGGCCTCCTGCTGGGCTGATAGCTCCAACACGCAGAAGGCGGGGAACATGGTGTTCCCCGCCTTTTCTGTGCCCTGACTCTGTCAGCGGTGCGGCCAGCATCGAAGCTGCCGGCCGCATCGCGTGGCGCTTCAGCGTTTGTGGTACAGGGATTTGCGCTGGTACTTGGGCTCCGAAGTCACGCGCATCTGCAGGTTGCGGAACACCTCTTCGTCCACTGAACCCAGGAGGGTGGTGGTGTGCACATCGCAGCTGCGCAGGTCCTTCAGTTTGGCCAGCGCAGCATCGGCGTGCTGGTCAGCCGTAGCTGATGCCGATAGTGCAATGAGAACCTCGTCCATGTGAAGGCGGGGGTTGCGGCTTCCCAGGTGCTGGGTTTTGAGTGTCTGGATGGGCTCGATGTTCTCCGGCTGCAGCAGGTGCACGTCCGGGTCGATGCCCGCCAGGTGCTTCAGAGCGTTGAGCAGCATCGCGGCAGAGCAGCCCAGCAGTTCGGAGGTCTTGCCAGTGATGATGGTGCCGTCGTGCAGCTGCATCGCCGAAGCCGGCTGCCCCGTGGATGCTTCGAGGTTCTGGGCAATGCCGATGATCGGCCGGTCCGCCGGCGTGATCTGTGCTCTGCGCATGATGACGGCGATCCGCTCTGACACCGTGTTGTCGAGGTTTTCTCGGCGTTCGTCTGCAAGCGCGGTGTAGTAGCGGCGGATGATTTCCTGTTGGGCCGCGTGCCGTACCACGGCGTCATCGCTGATGCACATGCCCGCCATGTTCACACCCATGTCGGTCGGGGACTGGTAGGGCGATTCTCCGTAGAGTTCTTCGAGGGTGGCCTTCAGCAGCGGGAAGACTTCGATGTCGCGGTTGTAGCTCGTGGCTTCCCGCCCGTGGGCGCGCAGGTGGTAGGCGTCGATGACGTTGATGTCATCGAGGTCTGCCGTTGCGGCTTCGTAGGCGAGGTTGACCGGGTGGTCCAGGGGGAGGTTCCAGATGGGGAAGGTCTCAAACTTCGCGTAGCCGGAGGTGATGCCGCGCTGGCTGTCGAGGTAGAGCTGCGACAGGCACGTGGCGAGTTTGCCCGATCCCGGTCCGGGGCCGGTGACGACGATGAGGTCGCGGGTGGTTTCGACCCAGTCGTTTCTGCCGAAGCCTTCTTCGCTCATGATGAGCGAGGTGTTGCTCGGGTAGCCGGGGATGGTCACGTGTCGGGCGACGGTGAGTCCCAGGCGTTCGAGCTTGGTGATGAATTCGCGGGCTTTGAGGTTGCCGTCGTCCAGCTGAGTCATGACGACGTTGTTGACGGTGAAGCCCTCTTCGCGGAACGCGTCGATCAGCCGCAGGACATCGTCCTCGTAGCTGATCCCAAGGTCAGCGCGCATTTTGTGGCGGTCAAGATCGCGTGCGCTGACACAGACGAGGATTTCCAGTTCGTCTTTTAGTTCGGCAAGCATTGCCAGTTTGTTGTCCGGGGTGAAACCCGGCAGAACCCGTGAGGCGTGATTGTCGTCAAACAGCTTGCCGCCCATTTCGAGGTAGAGCTTGCCGCCGATATCCCGGCGCCGCTGGGCGATGTGTGCTGACTGTTGGCGGATGTATTCTGCGCTGTCGAATCCGAGGGGAGTCTGCATGGTCTTTGATAATAACACTGCGGTGGGATGACAAAATGGGTCTGACCGACAGAAAGGGAATCACGTGGCAGTCAAAGTCGCAGTCATCGGAGCATCAGGACGCATGGGCTCGCACGCCGTCGAAGCGGTGAAGCAAGCCGACGGTATGGAGCTGGTGGCGACGATCGGCCGTGGGGACGATCTTTCCGCCGTGGTGGAAGCCGAAGCGGACGTCGCCGTTGAGCTCACGGTGCCCAAATCAACGGAAGACAATGTTCACTTTCTGGTCAGCCACGGCATTCACTGTGTCGTCGGCACAACGGGGTGGAGCGAGGAACGTCTGCAGCGCTTGGAACAGCTGACCGCGCAGCACCCCGAAGTCGGTGTTCTCATCGCGCCGAACTTTTCCATCGGGGCGGTTCTCGCCATGCAGTTCGCTGAGCTCGCCGCACCCTATTTCGATTCTGCGGAAGTCATCGAAATCCATCACACGCGCAAACTCGACGCTCCTTCCGGCACTGCCGTGTCGACCGCTCAGCGGATTGCTGCAGTGCGCCGCGATGCGGGCCTGCCGGATGTTCCAGACGCAACAGAGGACGACCCGCACGGTGCTCGCGGAGCCGTGATCGACGGCATTCACGTGCACGCTGTCCGCCAGCTGGGCATGAATGCTTCCGAGGAAATTCACTTCGGCTCAGCTCACGAAGCACTCACCATCCGCACGGACTCACACTCGACCGAAGCCTTTATGCCGGGCATCATCACGGCCGTCGGCAAGGTCGACCAGCACCCAGGCCTGACGGTGGGGCTGGAAAAATACCTCTGATGTCCAAAGCGAAGATCGGTGCGGCAGTCATTTCGGTGCTGCTGCTCCTGTACCTCGTCTTCATGGTGCAGCGCGGCATGATCATGCTGCGCGAACCGAGCATCGTCGCGAAGCTGCTGGCGGTCGCGCTGCTGGTGCTGCCGATCATCGGCGCGTGGGCGCTGATCGTTGAGCTTCTGTTCGGCGCTCGCATTGAGCGTTTGGGCAAGCAGCTGGCCGAGGAAGGCGGGCTTCCACCGGACGATCTCCCGCGCACACCGGGCGGGCGGATTGTCCGCGAGGCCGCCGATGAGCAGTTCGAGCTCTACGCCCGCGAAGCCAAACAGGCCCCCGATGACTGGCGGTCGTGGTTCCGCCTGTCAATGGCCTATGACGCAGCCGGTGACCGCCGTCGCGCCCGCAGCACCATGCGGCGGGCCATCAAGATGGAGCGAACCGCCAGCCGCTGACCCCAACCGGACCTCGGCGCTTCGCAACGGGTCCGGCTTACCCGACCCCGCCTCGTCCGTTATCCGCGCACTGCCAGCCGCACAATCGCGGCGATAGCGGTCTCCAGCGGACCGCGCCGTGAAATGAGTGCCTTCCACACCATGGCGATGCCCATGAGCACCAGCGCGTGCGTCACATACTCCTGTGTTGGTGCCATGCCGGCAGTCATTTCGAGCAGCACCACGTGCAGCGAATACGCGGTCAGCGCCATCGAACCCGGGGCGGTCAGCGGCAGCAGAAGGCGTGGGGCGAATACCGGGAAGCTGGTGAACAGCAGACAGAACACCCCGATGACCGCCACCGCGACTCCCGCTGTTCCGACGAGGTCCGGGGGAGTGCCGGTGTGCGGGCCGTTCACTGCCAGCCACCACGCGGTGTCGGTGGGGACGGTTCCCCAGTTGCCGTGAATCGTCGCCTGTTCCAGAAGGCCCGGTTCTTCAGCCGCCGAGGCGGAAAGCACCTCCCAGCCGCTGCTCACCAGCAGCAGGGATGAGATGGCTGAGGCCATGATCGCTGTTCCCACACCGACAGCGCTCGCCGTTATTGCAGTCTGCCGTGACCAGGGGACATGCGCGAGCGCCATGCCCACGAGGATGTAGCTCATCCACTGCAGGGCCGGGTAGTAGCCGGTGAGCACAACCGACTGCAGCAAGCCCGCCGGATCATAAAGTGAATCGAGGCTCGGAACGATCAGATCCTGCTCCAGCTGCCAGTGGGCGCGGACTGCATGGGACACAAAAGGGGACGCCACGAGCCACACGGCAGCGAGTGCCGCAAGCGTGCGTCCGCGCAGGGGAAGCAGGACGGACGCGGTTATGAACAGGAAGCCGTAGACGGTCAGGATGATTGCCAGGCGAGTGCTGATGGTGCCGAGCACCAGACCGATGGCGAAGATGATGATTCCGCGGACGACCGCGGCGGCAATGGCTCTGCCCGTGCTGGTCAGAATGCGCGAACGTGAAGCCAGAACCAGAGAAAAGCCAGCCAGAACGGCGAACAGGGCGCTGGAACGACCAGCGAACACAACTGCCCAGGTCGGTTCGAGGTCATCAGTGCTGAGACTGAAGATGTGGGTGACGATCATCCCGAAGAGGGCCAAGCCGCGCGCCGCATCCAGCCACTGCAGGCGCCCGGGCGGGAAGAGCCTGTTCGCAGAGTTCATGGGCTCGATTCTGCCATGGCGCGGCCGTGGTCACGGGTCGCTTCGAGACCTGCTGACGGTACAGTAGGGGCATGGCTATTCAGGGAGATTCACAGGCAGCGGAAGCGATCGCAGCTTTCGGCCGCGTCGGTACGGCGATGGTGACGCCCTTCAAGGGTGATGACGTCGACTTCGATGCGGTGCAGGCTGTTGCCAAGCACCTGGTGAAGGCGGGCAACGACATGCTCGTCGTCTCCGGCACCACCGGTGAATCACCGACAACGTCTTTTGATGAAAAGGGCGAGCTTCTGCGCGCCGTGAAAGAGGCTGTTCCAGACAGCGTGCGCATTGTGGCCGGTATCGGCACAAACGACACGCGCACCTCGATCGCGAATGTCGAACAGGCCGTCGAAGCCGGCGCCGATGGACTTCTTGCCGTCACGCCCTACTACTCCAAACCGTCGCAGGCGGCCATTGCCGAACACATGCGGGCAATCGCCGGCGCTTCGGACCTGCCGGTCATGCTCTACGACATTCCCGGCCGATCGGGTGTGCCGATCGAAAAGGAAACGCTCATCGAACTGGCCGAGTGCCCCACGATCCTCGCGGTCAAAGACGCCAAGGGCGACCTCGCATCGACGATCGAGGTAATGGCCAGCACTGATCTTGTGTACTACTCGGGCGAAGACGCCCTCAACCTGCCGCTGCTTGCCTCCGGTGCCGTAGGCGTGGTTTCGGTTGCGGCGCACGTCATTGCCCGCCCCCTGTCTGAAATGGTGGATTCGGTCGCTGCGAATGACATCGCCGCGGCTCGCCGCCTGGCCCTGGACCTTGCTCCTGTGGTCGATGCAATCATGAATCACATGCCCGGAGTGGTTGCCGCCAAGGCCTGCCTTGAGCTCATGGGCGTGATTCCCTCCCGCGCAGTTCGCATGCCCCATCTGCCGGCCACGGCGGACCAGGTCGACTTCCTGCGCCGAACATTGGAAGGACACGGTTTTCTTCAGTGATTGAACTGCCAACCGACCTCGGAACACCCCCGAAGGTCGACCCCAACGCCCTGCGGATCGTCGCACTCGGCGGGCTCGGTGAAGTCGGGCGCAACATGACGGTCTTCGAGACCGGCGGCAAGCTGCTCATCATCGATGCCGGTGTGCTCTTCCCCGAAGAGGAACAGCCGGGAGTCGACCTCATCCTCCCTGATTTTTCGTACCTTGACGGGCGCGAAAAAGACGTTGTCGGCATAGCGCTGACCCACGGTCACGAAGACCACATTGGTGCTGTGCCCTATCTGCTGCGCAAACTGGGCCGCGACGTCCCGATCCTGGGCTCGACTCTGACCCTGGCGCTGGTCGAACCGAAGCTCAAGGAACACCGCGTACGCGCCAAGACCAAAGTCGTGTCAGAAGGCGACCGCGAAAAGCTCGGCCCGTTCGACCTCGAGTTCATTGCGGTCAACCACTCCATTCCGGATGCCCTGGCCATCTTCCTGCGCACGGATGCGGGAACCATCCTGCACACCGGTGACTTCAAGATGGACCAGCTGCCCCTGGACGGCCGGATCACGGACCTGCGCTCTTTTGCTCGTGTCGGAGAAGAAGGCGTCGACCTTTTCCTTACGGACTCCACCAACGCGGAAGTTCCCGGCTTCACGGCCCACGAACGCAACATCGGCCGGGTTCTCGAACAGCAGTTCAGCCACGCATCGCGCCGTGTGATCGTCGCGTCCTTCGCATCACACGTCCACCGTGTGCAGCAGGTTCTCGAAGCCGCTGTCGCCCACGGACGCAAGGTGGCCTTCGTCGGCCGGTCCATGGTGCGGAACATGAAGATCGCCCAGGAACTGGGCTATCTCCAGGCTCCCGCGGGTTCGATCATCGACATCAAACAGGTCGAAGACCTCCCCGAAGACCAGGTTGTGCTCATGTGCACCGGTTCGCAGGGCGAGCCCATGGCGGCCCTGTCGCGTATGGCCAACGGCACCCACCAGATCGACCTGACCGAAGGCGACACCGTCATCCTGGCAAGCTCGCTCATCCCGGGCAACGAAAACTCGGTGTCCCGCGTGATCAACGGCCTCATGCGCCTGGGTGCAACCGTCATCCACAAGGGCAATGCTGCGGTGCACGTGTCCGGCCACGCATCGGCCGGTGAGCTCCTGTACGCCTACAACATCGTGGAGCCCAAGGGCGTTATGCCGGTTCACGGCGAGTGGCGCCACATGCTTGCCAACGCGAAGCTGGCAATGGAAACCGGCGTGCCCAAGGAAAAGGTTGTCGTCGCCGACGACGGCTGGGTTGTCGACCTCAAGGACGGTCAGGCTTCGATTGTCGGAGCTGTGCCGTGCGAATACGTTTTCGTCGACGGCAAGTCGGTCGGCTATGTCACGGAAGACGATCTGCGCGACCGTCGCGTGCTGGCCGGCGAGGGCTTCGTGTCGATCTTCATGACGATCGACGTGAAGAACCGCGAGATCGTTGCCGGACCGGAAATCCACACGCGCGGTGTTGCCGAGCACGACCGTGTGTTCGACACCATCAAGCCGAAGATCACGAAGGCTGTTGAAGACGCGCTCGATGACGGTGTGAAGAATCAGCACCGTCTGCAGCAGATCATCCGCCGCACCATCGGCAGGTGGCTGTCGACCAAGCTGCGTCGCGGTCCCATGATCGTGCCGATGGTTGTTCTTGTCGGCGGCGAGGACTGATCGTCGGAGCTGCTAAGGCAACGACTCTGAGAACTTGAAAGGCTGGGCGAGGGGAATCCCTTGCCCAGCCTTTGTCTGCGGTCTGTTTGCGCGCCGTTTGAGACCGGACGGCTTAGGGGCGCGCCTCCCACACCGCGGTCAGCTTTGCCGCTGTGGCGTGCAGTTCCTCGGCGAAGGAATCGTAGACGTCTTCTGTCAGACGGGACGTGGGGGAGGACGTTGAGAGTGCCGCGGGCACGGGCGCGCCCGGCACGTGTACTGCCAGGCACCGCACGCCGACTTCCTGTTCTTCATCATCAAGGGCGAAGCCGCGTTCGCGGCTGAGCTCCAATTCGGCTCGCAGTGCCGGGGCATCAATTGACGAGGTGGAGGCGAGTATCGCATCGACCTCACCGGAAGGCAGGTGGGCAAGCGTTGCTTTGCCCACGCCGGAGCTGTGCATGGGCACGCGTGCGCCGACTTCTGTGAACATGCGCATGGATCGGCGGG
>CABTZE010000085.1 GCA_902489215.1 uncultured Brevibacterium sp. | reverse complement strand
CGGGGGAACCCCGAGGGGGGCCCCGGGCTTCCGGCGTCGAGGCCCGAACCTTGGGTCATGACCCCGGAGCGGGTTTTCGCTGCCGAACGAGCCAGGACTTCCGTGTTGTCGGCCGAAGCCGAAGCGAGAACGGCGGCCGGCTGACGCGACTCGACGAGCGAAGCGACGAGCTCACCCTGCGGAGCAATGAGGTATTCGGTCAGCGAAGCGTCAGATGCGACGAGGACCTTCGCTGCGCCGTACTTGCCGAGGTCAGCGGCAACGGTCTGGGCGTCAGCGTCCGAGCCGACGAAAACAGCGACCGGCTCGCCCAGCTGGGCTGCGGCCGTGAGGAGTTCGAACGTGGACTTCTGAACGGTTCCGCCCACGTGGTCAACGAGTACGAGTACTTCAGACATAAATCTTCCTTAGAGATTCGGTATGGGCAGGGATCAGACGAGCTTCTTGGAAGCGAGCCATTCGACGAGCTGGTTTCCGCCTTCGCCTTCGTCGGTGACGATTTCGCCAGCCTGGCGGGGCGGAGCGGCAGCGATTTCAACAACCTCGGTGTAGGAGCCGGCAGCGCCGACTTCGGCTTCGTCGAGGCCCAGTTCGGAGAGTTCGTACTCTTCCAGCGGCTTCTTCTTGGCGGCCATGATGCCCTTGAAGGAGGGGTAGCGCGGGTCGTTGATCTGGTCGGTGACCGAAACAATCGCCGGCAGCTGCACTTCCACGGTGCGCGACGAGGTGTCGCCGTCACGGCGGGCCTTGATGGTCTGGCCGTCGAGCTCAGCGGCCGAAACAACCGTGGCTGCGGGCAGGCCGAGCAGTTCGGCAACCTGGGTCGGGACAACCGAGGTGTTGCCGTCGGTCGATGCGAAGCCCGTGAGGATCAGGTCGACCGGACCCTCTTCTTCTTCGACCTTCTTGACTGTGGCGGCGAGAACCTTCGCGGTGGCCAGTGCGTCCGAGCCGGCGATTGCGTCGTCGACAATGTGAACACCGGAGTCTGCACCCATCTGAAGGGCCTTGCGGACAGCATCGACGGCGTCGTCAGGGCCGACGGTCAGGGCGATGACTTCGGCGTCGTCTGCTTCTTCGGCGAGGGTCAGTGCGAGTTCGACGGGGTATTCGTCGATCTCCGACAGCAGGCCGTCGCTTTCGCGGTCGACGGTGTTGTCATCGAGGAATTCGGGATCGCCGGCGGCGTCCGGAACGTACTTCACAAAAGTAACAATCCGCATGGGGTTGTCATCCTTCCTGAGGATTCGCGGTTTCCCGCGATCTTCGGTTGTTCGAAGGTGCTGTTTCTTGATCGTATCAATCAAAAAACAAGGTTTTTCTTACCGTTTTGTCTGGATTGGCTGTGCCGAGATCCTGTGGTGTGTTCCACACGGTGCCCGGCTGCCGCCTCAGATCCGCTCAAACACAGCGGCCAGTCCCTGTCCGCCGCCGATGCACATGGTTTCGAGCCCGTATCGGGCGTCGCGACGGTGCATTTCGTGCGCCAGGGTTGCTAGGATTCGCCCTCCTGTCGCACCGACCGGGTGGCCGAGCGAAATTCCGGAGCCGTTGACGTTCATACGTGAGAAGTCGCTGGATTCGGGTATTTCGCCGTCTGCGGGGAACTCTCCGAAGCCCCACTCGCGGGTGACTGCGAGTGCCTGGGCGGCGAAGGCCTCGTTGAGTTCGATGAGGTCGATATCGGCAAGTCTGAGGTCGGCCCGTGCGAGGGCCGATGCTGTTGCGGGGACGGGGCCGATGCCCATCCGGGTGGGGTCGACTCCGGCCTGTGCCCATGACACCAGGCGCACCATGGGGGTCAAGCCGAGTTCGTCTGCTCTGCCGCGGGTGGTGACGATGCATGCGGCCGCACCGTCGTTCTGGCCGGATGCGTTGCCGGCGGTCACGGTTGCGTTCGGGTCCTGCTTGCCCATGATGGGCCGCAGCTTGCCGAGCTTTTCTGCCGAGGTGCCGGGCCGGATGTGTTCGTCGGCCGTCACCTGGTGTTCGGGGGTCTTGCGGTCTGCCGGAATTGTGATCGGCGCGATTTCGTCGGCAAAGCGTCCGCTTTCGACGGCGGCTGCAGCCCGGCGGTGGGATTCGACGGCCAGGGCGTCCTGTTCTTCCCTGCCGATGCCGTAGTCGGCGCGGAGGTTTTCGGCGGTTTCGATCATGCCGCCGGGGACGGGGTGGTTTTTGCCGCCGGCGGTGGTGCGACCGCGCGTGAGTCCGTCTTTGAGGTTGATGCCGGGGGCCTTCACGCCGAAGCGGATCTCTTCGGTGTAGAACGGTGCGCGGCTCATGGATTCGGCTCCGCCCGCGATGACGACCGCAGCTGCTCCCGTGGCGATTTCGCCGGCTGCCAGGAGAACCGAGTAGAGCCCGGAGCCGCAGCGGCGGTCAACCTGCGAACCGCCGGCGTTCAGCGGCAGTCCCGCGTTGAGTGCTGCCACGCGGCCGAGTGCGGGGGCTTCCGTCGTGGGATAGCAGTTGCCGAGGATGACGTCGTCGACGGCGTCACCGGGCAGGCTGGAAGTCTTCATGAGTCCCGCGATGACCTCGGAGGCGAGATCTTCGACGGGGATGTCCTTGAACTGCCCGCCGAAAGCGCCGACCGCGGAGCGGACGGGTGAGCAGATCACGATGTCGGTCAATGAATCCCCTTGGGTTCTGTTCTGTGTCGCTCCCCACAATAGAGGGCTGGGTCACTCTGCGCGACACCGGGTAGAACGATCGTTTGAAATTTTGCGGCAACGTTATAAGCACACCCGCCTGATCTGCGGGTTCTCAGTTTTCGCCGTTGTGTATCGAATGCCAAAAATCTTTCGCAGAGCTGTTTCGCTCGGCCAGATTGTCTGAGAGGATGACTCAAGTTTCCGTTGACCGCAATGAAGGGGTCTGCGCATGCAACAGCTGTCAAAGCTGCTCGGCAGAGTGCTGAGTGTCATCACTGCGCTCGTCATCATCGTCATGATGCTGCACGTCGTCATCAACGCGCTTTCGCGCTTTTTCTTCTCCACACCCATCTACGGCACAAACGAGATCGCGGGATTCTGGTATCTGCCGATCATTGCCCTTCTGGGGATACCGGTCGCTCAACTGCAGCGCGAGCACATTGTCGTGGCGCTTCTGCTGGACCGCATGAGTGCTCGTGCCGCCGGCTGGTGCATGCTTTTGGCCAGTCTGGCCACAGCGGCAGTGTGTGCGGGCTTTGCGTGGTTCGGCCTGCACCGCGCAGTCGAGCAGATGGAGCTCGGGGCGACAGCCGGGGTGACCACGATCATCACGTGGCCGGTGTTCTTCCTCCTGCCCGTTGTGTTCGGACTGATGACGCTCATCTGCGTGCTCGAAGCAATCACCTATTTCCGCGCCGTGCTGTCTGACGAACCCGAACAGATCTACGTGTCAGAAGTCGATAAGGAAATCGCGGAGGTTGAAGAGAGCACAGCTCTCGAACACGGCGAAAGCCAGCAGCGCAGCACGGAGGTCAGGCCATGACCATGACAACACCCTTGCCAGAAAAGGCCGGCCGACCGCGCATCAGCGCCGGTCCCGGCACCTCGTTCCTTCCGCGCAACACTCGCTTCAGGCCGCGCAGCATGGGAGTCATGTTGGTCGGCACGGCGGTGCTTGCGGCGACGATTGTCGGCTTCTTCCTTTCGCCGACCGCACCGATCGCCGGTGCGTGGTGCATTGCGATGATGCTGGTGCTTATGTTCCTCGGGGTTCCCGTGGCGGCAGCGCTTGCCATCCCGTCGATCATCGGCGTCTACGGTCTTTCCGGGATTCCCGCGACCGTCAACATCCTGTCGACGACGCCGTATACGGCCACCGCGAAATGGACCTACTCGGTGCTGCCGCTGTTCATCTTCATGGGCATGCTCCTGTCGCAGTCGGGGCTGACGCAGAAGATCTACCGGGCCACCGACCGCTGGTTCTCGTGGCTGCCCGGCGGTCTGGCCATCGGCACAACCGCGGCCGGTGCCGGACTGTCGTCAGTGTCGGGCTCGACCATCGGCATGACCTATGCCCTGGGGCGGGCCGCGATCCCGGAAATGCTTCGTGCAGGCTACGACAAACGGGTCGCGCTCGGCTCGGTCATCGTTGCAGGTCTGCCCGGCAACCTCATCCCACCGTCCATTCTTCTGGTGGTCTACGCCGGCATCGCCTCGGTGCCCGTGGGTCCGCAGCTGGTGGCCGGCGCGGTGCCCGGTCTGTTGGTTGCGATTTTCGTCGCGCTGTTCATCCTGGTGCTCGGCATTGTTTCGCCGAAGCTTGTCGGACGGGGCAGCGGCAGTGCATCGTCCGCCACGTGGGCGCAAAGGCTCAGTTCACTCGGCGAAGTGTGGGGTTTCCCCGTCATCCTCGTGGTGCTCTTCGGCGGGATGTTCTCCGGCGCTTTCACTCCGACGGAAGCCGGCGCTGCAGCGGCACTCACGGCTCTCATCCTCACCCTCATTGAACAGCGCGGAAACAAGCCCTTTGCCTGTGTGGCCCGCGCGGCACTTGCCACCGTGAGTGCTTCCGCCGCGATCTTCTTCATCATGATCGGAGCGGAAATGCTCACCCGCCTGCTGGCGATTACGGGCCTGGCGGAGATCCTCACCGGCTTCGTCACCGGTCTGGGTCTGTCGCGCGTGGGCTTCCTCGTGGTTCTCATCGGGGTGTACCTGGTGATGGGCATGTTCTTCGACACCCTGGCGATGATGCTGCTGACAGTGCCGATCCTGCTTCCGGCTGTTGAGGCGATGGGTGTGAACGCGCTGTGGTTCGGCGTCTTCGTGGTGCTTCTCGGTGAAATCGGCATGCTCACCCCTCCGGTGGGCATTCTGTCCTACATCGTGCACACGATCGCAAAGAAGCCGGACGTCAACCTCGGCACTGAGATCACCCTGGGCGATGTTTTCCGTTCGCTCGTGTGGTTCCTGCCGATCCCGCTTCTGTTCTTGGTTTTCATGATCGCGTTTCCGCAGGTCGCCGAATGGCTGCCCGGCCTGCTTGAGTCCGCAGGAGGACGATGATGACACACTCCCGCACGATGAGGATGCTCGCCGCGGTCTGCACCGCTGGGGCTGTGGTCCTGACCGGGTGCGCCGGTTCGGTTGCCGGAGGCGCGCTGTCAGGGGAGGGCTCGGGCACCGGCTACGCCTACGGGGCTTCCCAGGACGAGGTGCTCGAGGCGATTGCCGATCTCCCTCCTGTCACGCTGACCTACCAGCCGTCGGAGGCTTCGCCGAAGCTCAAGGAGATTGAGTCAGCCCCTCAGTGGGCGCAGGAGATCAGCGAACGCTCCGGCGGCAAGATCACGATCAAAATCGTCTACGGGCAGGCGATTGCCGGCTACGGCGAAGTGTTCGACGCGCTCGGAGACGGCCGTTTGGGCCTGGCGTACACGCTGCCGGCTTATCTGCCGCAGGAATTCCCCGCAGCCGGAGCCGTCGGGGACCTTCTGTCAGAAGCGGACCCGTCGCCGTTTGTCGGCGAAATGGTCGCCAATGCAGCCTCCACCGAGATCGGCTGGGGCTCGCAGAAAGTCCTCGAGCAGTACGAAAAGAAGGGCGTCTACCCGCTCAACCCGGTTTCCGCCTCGGGCAGCTACTCCAGCCAGTGCAACACAGACGGCTTCGGTGTGGACGATTACAGCGGTCGCCAGATCCGCGTGGGCTCGCGCTCGCAGGTCGGCTATGTGAAAGCACTCGGTGGAACACCGCTGTCTCTGGACTACACGGAGACCTACGAAGCCCTGCAGCGCAAGACAATCGACTGCACACTGGGCCAGATGGTGCCGTCAGTAGAAGCCGGGCTGTTCGAAGTGGCGCCCTACACGGGATACCTGACAGACACCTCGGCGCCCCGTGCGGTTGGTGCAGTCATCGCCGGCCAGCGGTTCGGCACCCTGCCGCTGGCGTACAGGCAGATCATCTTCGACAGCTACAGCGGGTCCTTCCAGGGGCAGATGAACCGTTCGATCGGTGCCAACCGCCTGGGCGTCGAGACGATTCACGCCCAGGGCGGGAAGATCGAACCGCTGGAAAAGCCTCTGCAGGACAAGCTCAAAGCGTTCAACCGCGAGCTTGCTGGCAGCGTCGAAGAGAAGGGTCTGCTCGAGCAGGGAACTGAGAAGCGCTTCGCGGAAGTGCTTGAAAAGTGGCAGAAGAAAGCCGAAGAGCTCGGCTACTCCGACGGGGGAGACTTCGGCACGATGGATGAGTGGTACGACCGGGACACGGACTACGTGCCCTTCGGCCAAGCCGTGTACGAAGAGGTCATCCTGCCGCACCGACCCGGCGGCATCAGCGGAAAAGAAGGCGCGAAGTCATAGAGCGCGGACTGTAAGGGGCGGCGTGCTGAGTGCACACCGCCCCTTATCGTCGCTTCGGGCAATTCTGCTGCGGGTCGCTCGGCTCAGAGGGTGGGCACGTCTTCCAGGAGCGCCTTCGTGTAGGCGTGCGAGGGTGAGCGGAGCACCTCGTCGACAGGACCGAAGTCGACGATTTCGCCCTTGTTGAGCACCGCAATGTCATCGGCGATGTGGCGGGCAAGCGTGATGTTGTGGGTCACGAACAGCATTGCCAGACCGCGTTCCACCTTGAGCCGGCGCAGCAGGCCGATGATCGAAGCCTGGACCGACACGTCGAGGGCGCTCGTGACCTCATCACAGACCAGCACGTTCGGTGCGTTGACAAGTGCCCGGGCGATGGCCGCGCGCTGACGCTCACCACCGGAAAGATCGCCAGGGCGGCGGTCGTAGAACGTCCGGCCCAGCCGCACCGCGTCAAGTGCCTCTTCCACGTACCCGCGGCGCTCAGCGGGGGACAGGTCGCGGTTCATCTCGAGCGGAACCGTCAGCGATTCGCCGATTGTTCGGCGCGGGTTGAGCGACGAATACGGCGACTGGAACACGTACTGGAGGCCTTGGAGCTGTTTGACGGAGCGTTTGCGGGTGCTGTTCGGCAGGACATCACCGTCTAGACTCACCGATCCCGTGTAGTGGTCGATAAGGCCCGCAATTGAGCGCGACAGCGTGGTCTTACCAGAGCCCGATTCGCCCAAGAGCATGGTGCATCGACCCGGCTGAAGCTCCATGTTGATGCCGCGCAGAACGGTGTTTGCGCCATAGGCGAGTTTCAGATCTCTGACTGCGAGTGCAGGCACCTCTGCTTCTGGGGCCTCCGCCGCGGTGGGAATGCCGCCGCTTGCGGTGCTCGCATCTGTCCCGCCGATTGTCTTGCGGCCAGCCAGGTCCGGCACCGATGCCAGCAGACGCTGCGTGTAGGGGTGCTGGGGGTCGTGCAGAACCTGCTCGACGGGTCCTTCTTCGACGATGTCCCCGCGCAGCATGACCGCCACCCGGTCGGTGACATCGGCGACGACGGCGAGGTCATGCGTGATGTAGATGCCGGCAACCCCGTGTCGCCTAGTCATCTGCTGAATCGTGTCGAGCACATGCGCCTGGGTCGAGACGTCCAAACCGGTGGTCGGCTCATCGAGGATGAGCAGGTCCGGGAACATGGCGAACGCCATCGCGATGCCGATGCGCTGCTGCTGGCCGCCGGACAGCTGGTGCGGCCAGTGCTTCTGGTATTCGCGGTCCGAAGGCAGGCCGACGTCCTCGAGCACTTCAGCAACACGGGCAGCGCGCTCCTGTTCGGAGTCTCCGTAGTCGTGGATGTCGAGAACTTCGCGAATCTGCTCGCCCACCCGGATTGCGGGATTGAGCGACAGAGCGGGGTCCTGGGGAATGTAGGCAATGCGCTCGCCGCGCAGGAACCTGGTTTCGTCGTCGTTCAGCTCCTCGACGACGATCTTCTCGCGGCCCTCGCTTGGCGTGTTCGGGTAGATCGTGGACGTCCCGCCGGTCTGCAGCAGACCTGCCCGGAAGTGCCCCATGGCAGCAAGACCCGCTGTGGTTTTGCCCGAACCGGACTCACCTACGAGACCCAGCATTTCACCTCGGCGGACCGTCAGATCGATGCCGTGGAGGATCTCCTTGCCGCCGACGGCTTCGACGCGCATGCCGCGCATTTCAAGAACATTCGGGTGCGTTGTCATCACTGCTCCACATTCGTCGAGGCCGTGGCGCGCGCGATCGCATCCGCCAGCAGGTTGGTGCCGATGGTCAGAACCGCAATCGCGATGACAGAGAGCAGAACGCCCCACGGCTGGACTGTCAGGGCAATCCGGTTTTCGTTGATCATCAGACCCCAGTCGGCCTGCGGCGGCTGCATGCCCAGACCCAAGAAGGACAGCGATGCGATCGCGCCGATCGAGTAGGTCAGGCGCAGCCCCGCTTCGACGGCCATGGGGCCGGTGATGTTCGGCAGGATTTCGCGCACAATGATCTTCCAGCGCGGCACGGCATACATTTCCGCCGCCCGGATGTAGTCCTCGCTGATGACGCTCAGAGTGGCCGAACGGGCAACACGGGCGATGCGCGGAGCGTGGGTCAGGCCGATGACGAGTACCAGCACCCAGCCCTGCGGCCCGGCAATCGTGACGGCCAGCAGCGCGAACACCAGCTGCGGCACGGCGAGGAAAACGTCGTTGATGCGCATGATGAGCGAATCGACGGCCCCGCCGGCGTAGGCGGCGAGCATACCGAGCACCGCGCCGACGACCATGCCGAGCGCTGTCGCCAGAACAGAGTAGATGAGCAGCAGCAGACCACCGGCCAAGAAGCGGGAGCTGACCGAACGGCCGAGGTTGTCAGTGCCGATCGG
>CABTZE010000084.1 GCA_902489215.1 uncultured Brevibacterium sp. | reverse complement strand
GGGGCGGAGTGGGTGGAGGGTAGGGGTAGGGGTCCGGGTGGTGCAAGGAGCGGGGGGTTACAAGCCCCCCCGCGCGCGAGTATGCAAGGCCCGGACTTGGAAATCGTTCCCCGAGCTTTTTCATGCCCCGTGCGCACACCGGTTAAGGAATCCACGCTTTAGCCGCAGGAACACTCCCGTTAGCAACAGAAACTCCCGTTAGCAGTTGTTGCTAAGGCGCAGATTCCGGCTAAAGGGTGTGCGGAGGTTTTAGGGCGAGGTGTCGGGCTGCCGGTCGTTCCGCCGCGGCGTCGCCCGCTCAGGCCAGCGACAGGAAGAGCTTTTCGAGTTCCTCTGGCTGGAGTTCACCGTCCGGGTCGGTGAGGCATTCGCGCAGCGCGCTCGAGATCATGAGGAATCCCGCGCGGTCGAGCGCTTTGGATACGGCGGCGAGCTGCTGAATGGAGGTGCGGCAGTTGGCATCATCTTCGACCTGCCGGATGACAGCGGCCAGCTGGCCTTCGGCTCGGCGCAGACGGTTGAGGACTTTGCGCTTGGCTTCGGCGGGGATGGCGCCTTCGCTTGGAGCGTCGACTGTCTCGGTGTGCATGTGCAATTCTCCTGCTTTCATTCGCTGTGGGAGCGCGCTGAGGTCGGAAACATATGCCCGACCGGCTATGCAAAGTATACCCCCGGGTGTATATTGGGCGCTGAGTTTTCAGCTTGATCGCACAGCTGAAAAACACGCACCTACGCATCTAAAAGGAGAATCATATGTGCCGACCAGTCACCTGCCGTGTGTGCAGTAAAACGACGTGGGCCGGTTGCGGCCAGCACATTGCCGATGTCAAAAAGCAGGTTCCCGCCTCGCAGTGGTGCGATGGCAAACACTCGGACGCAGAAAAAGCGCAGGCCGGTTCGGGCGGATTCTTCGCTCGCCTGTTCGGCCGCTGATTCCCAGCCAGCAGGCTGACAGTCAGCCGACCTCCACCTTGTTCATAGCGGTGGACAATGACCATATTCTGTGATGAGGCGGCGTGGCGGCGATCCGAAAGGAACTGTCAAATGTTTGCAGATGAACAAGGCGAGGTGCTGGTCCTCCTAGGTGTTTTCGCCGTGCACAATGTGGAAGAAATCGCCCACCTTCCCAAAGATCTCGAAAAGCTGCCCACCTGGATGACGCGGCGCGGCCCGTGGGCGGATGCACCTTCATCCGGTGTGGCGACCGGTCTGCTGACAGTGGCAGTCAGTGCTGCCTGCCTTGTCGGTGTGCGTTCGGAAGGGCTCCGTCGTGCGATCCTCCTGGGAGGGCCCTCGGCTGCGCTGGCAGGGAACGCGGGGGTGCATATCGGGCGAGCGCTCATCCAGCGCTGCTACCACGGCGGCCTTGCTTCTGCTCCGGTGATGGCCGTCCTCGCCGGGAGGATTTTCCTATCAGCGACCCGCTCGAGCAGCCCAGCTGTTCGCCGACGTGTTTTCGCTGCAGGGAACTTGGCATCGCTGCCTCTGATCGTCGGTGCGCTGCGCGCCGGGCGCGCTCTCACCCGCTTCTGCGGCACCTTTCGGCTCTCCTGATTCGAATCGTCACTCGATTGGACGCGAGACTGAAGCAAGCAGGTTCGGGCCATCGGTGCGAGTGTGTCCCGGCGGGACCCCTATGACTCGTCGGTAGGCGCGTCTGAATGAGACCTCCGAAGCGTATCCCACTTCACGGGCCACTGCGGACACTGCGATTCCTTGCCGCAGCTGCCGCTGTGCTTCGGTCATGCGCATCCGCGTTACCCAGGCCATGGGAGGTTCTCCGGTCAGCGCTGAGAAGCGTTCACTGAAAGCGCTGCGTGACAGGCGGGCCACGCTGCTCATGGCGGCAACACTCCACTCGTGCCTGAGATTGGAAAGCACCGCCGCAAGGACGGGTCCGATTGCGTCATCGTTGGACGCTGACCACCAACCGGCTTCGAACGGAGCATCGGTGATTGCCCGACGGATCTCACGCATCGCAAGAGCCTCTACGAGGTGGGCGCTGATCTGTGCCCACCCCGGCAGCCGACGCTCTGCTTCCTGAAGCACGAGTCGAGCCACGGCTCGGCTTCCCTCGAGATCCTCCCGCTCGGCTGCCGTTCCCAACAAAGCTGGCAGCCGGCGAGGTACTCCCGGAGAGGCGGGATGCTCGAGCGTTAGGGCGCCGCAGACGACATGACTTTCCGCATGGCCTCCGGACAGGTCGAGTCGCTCGATGCCTTCGCCGAGATCTTCACGCCCACTGTCTTCAAGGCTGATCCATGACTCTGGGTTGTGTGTCGCGGCTATGCGGTGTCCGCTGCCGTGGGGGACGAGGACGATATCCCCTTCTTCTGCGGTTGTGGAGTCAATCCCGCAGGAGACGATGCACGTTCCGCGCAGTACGAGGTGATACATGACGGACCCTTTGAGGGGAGGCAAGTGGAGGCCTGTCGTCCTGGGAAGGAGGGTGTCGCAGTGAAAGATTCCCTTGGATCGCAGAAGAGTGGGCAAACGAGCATCAGCCACGGCAACTCCGGACTTCTGGTTATAGAAAGAGGAGAATCAGTCATAGATCATCCTATATCCCTTTGGGATGCTGAAACTGTCTTCGACAGAAAGGATGTACAGATCATGACCAGCCAGTCATCCCACAATCGTGTAGTGAAAAGTCGCGCAGCGTCAGCCCCGGCTTCCGCGGCTGCACCTTCCGACCAGATGAAGATCGCCGTAGTCGGAGCATCCGGACGAATCGGGCGCCTTGTTGTAGACCACCTGCTATCGTCTGGGCATTCCGTGGTGCCGGTGTCGCGGACGGCCGCACCGTCTGCGCGGGTCACGCACACACCGGTGAACGTCCTGGATGCCGACGCTGTCTACCAGGCTCTTGAGGGGGTCGATGGTGCGGTGGTGACTCTGGGTATTTCGGAGAATCCTGCTGCGGTGCGCCTCCGCGGTGCCCAGAAAACGGCGAATGACGTTCGCTCCCGCGGAACCCGGCACGTTATCGAAGCTCTGCGGTCGACGGGCGCGCGCCGCCTGGTGGTGCTCTCAAGCACCGGTGTTGGGGAGTCTGCTGCTGTTTTGACCCCCACCATGCGAGTGGTGGTCTCTGCTCTGCTTCGCCCTCAATTCAATGATCATGAGCGTCAAGAGGGGGAGGTGCGCGAGTCCGGTCTTGATTGGACTATCGCTCGGCCGGTGAATCTGCGCGACGGTGTGCGTCCTCCAGTTGTGACCGATATCTACGGTCGCGTGGTCTCTATGAGCGTTGGATTTGACCAGGTGGCCGAATGTCTTGCCCGGTGGGCGGTCTCGAAAGAGCACATCGGCGACACTGTGGCGCTTTCCAGCTGAGACAGCTGCTGTGGCCTTCGTTCTTATTCTTCTGGCAACAAGCCTGACCGCTTTGATGGTGGGTTTTTGGTGCACGTGGGGATTTTTTGTCCTGCCGGCGCTGGACCAAGTGCCGCCGACTGCTGCGGTGGCTTCGATGCGTTCGCTCAACGAGTCTGTTCTGAAGCCGGTGTTCCTGGTTCCTTTCTTTGCGCTGCCCGTCCTCAGTGCTGCTGCGGCGCTTGTCCTTGCAGCAGACGGAGCTCCGATCGCTGCCGGGCTGTTTGGTTTCGCAGTGGTATTTCAGGCGCTGGTCATCGTGGTCACCGGGACGATGAATGTCCCGCTCAACGAGCAGCTGGCTCACACAGAAGCGGCAGCCGAGGAAGCGTGGGCTGCGTTCTCGTCAGCGTGGCAGCGCGCACATCGACTCCGAGCCGTTGCCAGCGGTATGGCGTTGGCATGCTGCGCAGCGGCGTGGTGGGTCCGCTGAGTGCGCAAGCACCAGGCCTGCCTGCGCACCGGGCCTGGACGGGTGAAGACAGGTGTCAGATGCAGAATTGGTGGGCATTATCCGATTTTCATGCGGTGGACTGAAGCGAAACGCGGGACGTTTCACAGCCTGCTTAGGGCATCGGTGGGGTTCGGCAGCACAAACAGCGCGCCGATGTCTGCCGGGTAGCTGTAGTCGGCGCTGGCCACCGTAATCTGTTCGGAAGTGATTTCTCGGATGCGGACCTTCACCGGCTCGGGATGGTCTTCTGTGTTGAGCAACCACTCGTCTGCAAGGTAGCTCAGGCCAAGCTCCTCAAGCAGCACTTCGGCGTCCGCGAGCTCTTGTGGTTCATCGAGCTCGTTCCACAAGAGGTCAATAGGCACGAATCGGCCGTCGTCGGTTATGCGCAAATAGCCAACGTGCTCGCCATCGGAGCCGCGGACATGGGGAAACGTCGTGTCGCCGATCATTCTTACAGGCTATTCCATGCTGAGAACAGTGAGGGGGCAACGAGGTGTCAAGCAGGGAATAAGCTGCGCGCGCCTTTCGTTTCCAGTTCAGCAAGACACCGCGAGACTCAGCAGAGGAGTGTCCATGTCCGACATCACCGCACCCTTCCTTCCCGAAGCCGGCACAGTGACCATGTTCACCACATCGTGGTGCGGCTACTGCAAGCGCCTCATGCCCCAGCTGAAGCAGCAGGGCATTGAGTTCCGCGAAGTCAACATCGAAGAGATCGAAAACGGTGCCCAGGTTGTCGAGGCAGCCAATGACGGCAACCAGACCGTGCCCACTCTTCTCTACGCGGACGGCACCACCCAGACCAACCCGGGAATCGGCGAAGTCAAGAAGAAGCTCGAAAGCCTCGCCTGATTCGCTTCACAGATTCTCTGAAAGCCGCAGCGACCAGAACCCTCTGGCGCTGCGGCTTTTCTGTGCGCGAAGCCTTCTGCGCCGGTCTTGGCAGAGGGTGACGTCCCAGCGGCCGTGTCAGAGGCCCTTAGTACCCTAGGGGGCATGCGCCCCAATGATCGTTCCCCTGGTTCTGCGGACTCCAAGCGAGCTTCGTCAACGGCTGTGCTTGCCCGCCGCTTGGCGATTCCGCTCTTCACGATCGTCGGTGCCGCTTTCGGGGCCTGGGCGCTCATCTACACCGGCGCCACGAATCCCATGCTCGTCGGGGACTCCGGTCCGCTCGGCCGCATCGGCCTGCCGATTGCCGAATTCTTCTTCCAGGCGGCCAGCGTGGTGGTCATCGGCGCTATCATCCTCATGATGCTCATCCTGCCGCGCTCGAAACCGCAGCGCCGTCGCGGCGCAGGCGCTCGCAGGGCAGAAAAGAAAGCCAAACAGCTCGCGGCGAAAAAAGCTGCGGCCGGCAAGGCATCGGCCGCTGAGGAAGCAGCCGCTGCGGCAACACTGACTGCTGAGGCCACAGCAGCGTCCGCTTCTGGTGCAGACGCGTTCAAGACTGACCGCAAAGCGGAACGCGACGTCGAACTTGACCCGTCGTGGGCGGCAGCGCTTCTGACAGCGCAGATCGGCTCGGTTTTCCTCGTCCTGTCCTCAGTTGCCACCCTCATTCTGCGCTACGTCAACACCGCCGGCACGGCGGCGACAAACGCAACGCAGGCAGAATTCTCCGCTCAGCTGGGCGCCTACATCACTCAGATCGACTCGGGCCGACTGTGGTCACTGGTCGTGGTCACTGCCATCGTCATGTCGATGATCCTGTTCGCCACCCGCAGCTTTGCCGGGATCGGCTGGACGGCGCTTCTGACAGTGCTCATCCTGCTGCCGCAGGCGCTCATGGGCCACGCCGCAGAAGCCAAGGGACACATCGAAGCCGTCAACAGCCTGGGCCTTCACCTGGTTGCGGTCATGGCGTGGGTCGGCGGGCTTGTAGTCCTGGCTCTGATCTCGCCCACACTCACGGGACGGCAGGACCTCGGCGAAATCATCAAGCGCTACTCGACGATCGCACTGTTCTCGATCGTCATCATGGCCTACTCCGGCTTCGTCAACGCGACCCTGCGGGTCAAAGGCCTCGACGACTGGCTGACGCCCTACGGACAGCTGGTCATCATCAAGGTCGTTTTCACCGTCATCCTGGGCCTGATCGGTTTCTGGTACCGCCAGCGGATCATTGACCGCCTGGGCTCGAGCATGCGTGCGGCGGCCGAATTCTGGCGTCTGGTTCTTGTTGAGATCGCCATCTTCGGCGCCGTCGTTGCCATCGGCATCGTGCTCGCCAGCTCGCAGCCGCCGGTCCCGCAGGAGCTGCGTTCCCAGCCCACCCCGTCGGAAATCCTGTCCGGCGAACTCCTGCCGCCCGAACCGCTGTGGTACAACTTCTTCCTGCAGTGGAGCTTTGATCCCCTGTGGGTGGTCATCGGCGTTGGCGCGTCAGTCCTCTACATCATGGGCTGCCGCGAACTGAAGAAGCGCGGCGGGCAGTGGCCGCTGTGGCGCACTATTGCGTGGGTCGGCGGCATGGCCATGCTCATCTACGTCACCTGCGGCGGCCCCATGGTCTACGGCCGCGTGCTGTTCTACGGCCACATGATTCAGCACATGCTGATCGTCATGCTCGTGCCGATCCCCATGGTTGTGGGTGCCCCGATCACACTGCTCATGCGCGCCATTCATCCGCGCCAAGACGGTTCGCGCGGCGTGCGCGAATGGATCCTGATCGTGGTGCACTCCAAGTACATGCGCTTCTGGGCGCACCCGATTGTCGCCTCGATCAACTTCTCCGGTTCGCTCATCGTCTTCTACTACAGCGGCATCATGTGGTACGCGCTGAAATTCCACCTGGGCCACGAACTCATGATCATCCACTTCCTGGCGGCGGGCTACATGTTCGCCCAGGCGATGATCGGCGTGGATCCCGGTGTGAAGCGCTTCCCCCACGCGGTGCGGTTCGTGGTGCTCCTTGTGACCATGACCTTCCACGCGTTCTTCGGCATTTCGATCATGACCACAGAAGTGCTCATCGAGCCCGACTGGTACGGCAACATGGGCCAAACGTGGATCAGCGCCCTGGACGACCAACAGCTGGGCGGTGGAATCGCGTGGGGCATCGGCGAATTCCCCACACTCATCCTGGCGTTCACCGCCGCGGTTCAATGGTCGAAAGCCTCGGACCGCGAAGCCAAGCGAAAAGACCGCGCAGAAGCCCGCTCGGGTGATGCCGAACTGCGCGCCTACAACGAATACCTGGCCTCACTCGGCGGCAAGCGCTGATTCTTGGCCCTCTTCTCACGAGGCGACGCCTAGCTCCGTCACGAACGACACCCGCCGCTCGGCTCACCGGGGCTGACCAGGGAAGGTAAGCGGCACCTCGTCCCACTGTGCGTCCCGGCACAGGGGAAGTGCGCATTTTCTCACTGCCGAATGGCGGTACGAAGGCCCTTTGCGTCCCACTGTGCGCTTATAGTGGGTCATCTCACAATTGCGTGAGCGCTGCTGTCCGCATCGCCGCGACAGTCAGCCGTCCCGCGCAATGTGTCGCACGCACTATGAGGCAAAGGAGCCCCACATGGCACAGAACGTTGAGGAGCGTCGCGGCCTGCAGAAGGTCGTCGCCGCCTCGATGGCCGGAACAGTCGTCGAATGGTATGAATTCTTCCTCTACGGGTCAGCTGCGACCCTGGTGTTCAACCACATCCTCTTCCCGCCGTCAGACAACCCGCTCACCCCGATTCTTGCGGCGTTCGTGACCTACGCGGTCGGCTTCATCGCCCGCCCCGTCGGCGGTATTGTGTTCGGTCACTTCGGTGACAAGCTCGGACGGAAGAAGCTGCTGCAGCTGTCGATCATCCTCGTGGGTGTTTCCACCTTCCTCATGGGCTGCCTGCCCACGTACCAGGCGATCGGCATCATGGCGCCGATCCTGCTGGTGGTCCTGCGCTTTGTGCAGGGCTTCGCGGTCGGCGGCGAATGGGGTGGCGCTGTTCTTCTGGTTGCAGAGCACTCGCCGAAGGAATCCCGCGGCTTCTGGTCGTCCTGGCCGCAGGCCGGTGTGCCGCTGGGCAACCTGCTGGCCACCGCAGTCCTGTGGGTGCTGTCGACCACGCTCGACGACGCGAGCTTCATGTCGTGGGGCTGGAGGATCGCTTTCTGGCTGTCGGCTGTCATTGTGCTCATCGGCTGGTACATCCGCACGCAGGTCTCTGACGCCCCGATCTTCCACGAAACCAAGGACGCCATCGACGACGGCGCTGCCGACTACGGTGTGTTCTCGGTTCTGAAGAAGTACCCGCGCGGCATCCTCTGCGCTATGGGCCTGCGCCTGATCGAAAACATCCACTACTACCTGGTGGTGACGTTCACGATCACGTACCTTTCGGTCGAAGTGGACATCAAGTCCAGCGAGATTCTCGGCCTGCTGCTGGGTGCGCACGCCATCCACGCCTGCCTGGTGCCGCTGGTCGGAAAGATCACCGATATCGTCGGACGCAAACCGCCCTACCTGGTGGGAATTCTGCTGTCGGCATCCTGGGGATTCTTCGCCTACAACCTGTACTCGACGGGCGACCCGTTCAACATCTTCATTGCAATGCTGGCCGGTCTGGTTTTCCACGCCCTCATGTACGCCCCGCAGCCGGCGATCATGTCCGAAATGTTCCCCACCCGCATGCGCAACTCCGGTGTTTCGTTCGGCTACCAGGTCACGGCAATCGTCGCCGGGTCCTTCGCCCCGATCATCGCCGTGTTCCTGCTGGACAAGTTCAATTCAGCCATCCCGATTGCCATCTACGCTGCAATCGCCGCGGTCATTTCGCTCATCGCCCTGGCGTTCACCAAGGAAACGCGCGGCATCGACTTCGCGGACATCGACCGCGCCGACGCCGAACGCTTCGGTGTGAAGCTCTGACCAAACCGCGCATTCGCGCATAGGCGGGGGGGGGCCCCGCCGCGGGGGTTGTGTGGGGGTTGGGGGGGGCGCGGGGGGGGGGGGGGGGGGG
>CABTZE010000083.1 GCA_902489215.1 uncultured Brevibacterium sp. | reverse complement strand
CGCCACTGATATTCCGGTCGTCTTCTACAGCCACGATTTTGAGGAGTACCTTGAAACCCGCGGTTCTTATCTGTCGGTCGACGAACTTCCTGGACCAGTAGCCAAAACAATCGGAAGTCTGGCACAGAGTATTTCCGCGCTGATTTCGGACAATGACCGGCATGTACTTGCGGTGCCATCTGAATATAAAGAGCGATACGCAGATTGCCGCCGTCGATTTGTCTCGCACGATGATGGTCATGCCACCACGCGAATTGCAGATGTTCTGTTTCGTGGAAAGCGTGAATCTGCAAGGAAGCTGCTGACAGGAGCCGAGCTGGCAGGGCTTTCTGAAAGTGACACCTTCGCTTCCTATCGGAAGACAAGAGTGGTGCTGTACCCTGGCGGACTGAAGCCAAACGGGATATCAACTTCCGCGCTCAACCTACTTGAATCGTTTGATCGCAGTCGCTTGGACGTGACCGTGGTTGTCGGCGAAGTCCGCGCCCGTGACAAAGTGGCAATCCGGAACCGCATTCCCGCCGATGTGCGTTTGCTGTGCTTGCCCAATGGTCTGCTTGACACTGCACTAGCTGCAAGTTACCGCCGAATGCTTCAAAAGCAGATGCCTCATGAGGGCACACCTGAACGAAGTGCTGATGACCAGTTGTGGGCGAACGAGTGGCGTCGGTTCGTCGGTAACGCAGAATTTGATGTTGCGGTCGACTTCTCTGGTTATAGCGGAAGCTGGGCAAGGATCATCGCCGTTTCAGACGTGCCTCGTAAGCTCATCTGGATGCACAACGACCTGGCGGCGGACGCGAAACGCGAGATCAACGGTCTTCGACCCTACGAACAATCACTCGGGTCCGTGTTTGCACTCTATCCGTACTTCGACAAGCTGGTATCTGTTTCGCCTGCGCTTCGCGACATCAATGCGGAGAACCTTAAAGCGCTAGCGTCTCGCGGTGATCAGGGAGCGGGTACCGACAAATTCATTTATGTTCGCAACTCCATCGACACGAACGCAATCGTCGGCGGTGCGCGTGGAAACCTTAATGCTGATATCAACAGTCGCGAAAACATGGAATCGCCTTTCGGCTTCACTTCCTACGGAGATCTTGCTTCGTCGGTAACGGCGCTTTTGAATGTGTACGGTGCTGAAGCGCTGTCCGATGAAGTCAGACGTCAGGCACTGCGTAGAAAATTCGGAATGGCCGAACCTGACAGTTCTTCGATTGGCGAAAGAGAGGACCGGCCGGTCACGTTCATTACCATGGGTCGGATGTCGCCAGAGAAGAACCACGAACGCCTGATCAACGCATTCGCGAAGACGGTCGAATCTGGTTGCAACGCCCGCCTTGTTTTGCTGGGTTCAGGACCGCTAGCCGCGGAGCTCAAAGAGCTTGCTCGATCGTCAGGCTTTTCTGACCGAATCATTTTCGGCGGACACCAATCCAACCCCCACCCGCTCCTTGACGCCGCTGACTGCTTTGTTCTCTCCAGTAATTACGAAGGCCAGCCCATGGTGATTCTTGAGGCACTGACGTTGGGCAAACCAGTTATCACAACAGCCTTCGGCTCGGTAGCTTCTGCTTTCCCGGATAGCAACACCAAACGCTGGGGCAAGATTGTCGAACAAGACGTTGATGCTTTAGCCGACGCAATGATCTCGTTTGTTCAAGACAAGGAAAGCCGCCCGCGGCCCGATTTCGACCCAGCCGCCTATAACGAACAAGTGCTCGAAGAATTCCAGAAGGCCGTTGCGGGCTAAATCTGGGTGTTGACCGTTGAGCCGGGGTCTAGGACACTGAGTTAAATGACGGAGGCGCCTTGTTGGTGCAAGGCGCCTCCGTCATGTTTCGCAAACCCAGCAGACTCAGATCTGCGCAGTGTCTTCGTTAGCTTCTGCAGCGGACACCATGTAAGTGCGGTCGATGTGCTTGGCTTCGCGTTCGGCAATAAGGCGCTCAACGGTCGAGATGAATGCCTGCTTTGATTCGCCGACATCGTGGCTACCGAAGTAGAGAGCACGAGCTTCGGCGCGAGCCTCGACGTTGCCGCCGCTTGTCAGCTCTGCTTCGATCATCGTCTGGATGTCATTGACGGTCGAGTCGTCGATGATCGGCACGCTGGATGCAATGGGAGATTCGTCGACGAGCTTGTCGCGATCTGTGCGGCGGTCCGTCAGCAGCAGCGGACTGTCTGCCTTGAGGTAGAGGAAGTCCAAACCGACGCTGGAAATGTCAGTGATCATGAGATCAACATCGTCGAACATGGCAAGGATGTTGCCCTCGGTCAGAACAAGGTGTTCGCCACCTTCAGCGTTAGCTTTCGCGATCAGCTCAAGAATCATGGCGTGACCGGCCTGCATTCCCTCGTCCTTTGAGCCCGTTACGCGAGGGTGCGGTTTGTAAACAAGGCGTGTGTTCGGCGTTGCGAGAGCAGCGGCAACGATAGCGGGGCCGAAGCAGTCAACAGATGTGTAGTTGTTGTTGTCGTTCTCGCCTTCCCACGTGGGCGCATACATGATGGTGCGCTTGTCGCTTGTGGGAAGCTCGGGCTCGTAGTCGAGGTCAAGCTGGGGTCGGCCTACCTCGATCAGTTTGGATTCGTCGAAGTCGACAAGTGCCCTCTGGTGCCTGCGCAGTGCAGCAGGCCCTGCTGTGAAGACAGCGTCATAGGCCTTCGCCTGGTTCGACACCATGGACAGCTTGTCCGATTCGCCGTGATTGATGTGCACGTGTACCGCGGGCGCGTAGCTCAGGACCTGAAAGTTCGATTGACCGTTGTTGACGTACAAGATGAGCTTTGGCTGGTGCTCCTCCACGTACGTCATCATGTCGTCGAAACTCTTACGGAACACAATCGGCAAGGAAGTAGCCTCTGCCGTTTCCGCAACCGAAGAAGGGCGGCGGAGGAGCACCGCAGTGGGTACTGTCTTGTTGAGTTCCTCGAGGACTGGGAGCCACTGGTTGAGCTGGTAGAGCTTTGAGTGAGTGTCGCCGAAGTAAACGAGAGCCTTGGCGCCCGGTGCGGCGCTGTCTGCAAACTCGCGGGCAGCCAGCGTGAAGTCGCGCGTGCCGCGTATACGCTGGCTGGTGGCCTTCCAAGCGCGCGATCGCAGGACTGCGAGAATGGCGTTTCGTACAAGCTGGCGCACACGTCCTCCTGGGGATGGAACAGATCGGGCACATTCTACTGTCCGCTTGACTGGTGCTGGGGCACTGTATCCACAGCTGGCGTTGCAGCAAATGCTCCTCGCCGCTCGGCTATACGGTCGCGAAAGCTGCCGCCTCGGTACAATACACGGTTAGTGATGCTGAACGTACGGCAAATCGTAAGTGAACAGAAAGGCACAATGAAGCAGGCAGTACGGAAGATCCTGGGGCGTGCAGTAAAGCGTGTGCCGGCAGAAACAAGGCGCAGAGTTCGCGACGGCGTTCACCCAGCTCTTCGGCAGCGGGTCGTGACCCTTCTGACTGGTTCTCAGTCTGACAAACCCAAGTTGTCGGTCATTGTGCCGGTCTACAACGTCGAGCCATATATCGCAAAATGCCTGAACAGCCTGATTCAGCAGACTTATCGGAACTTGGAAATCATCGTTGTTGATGATGGAAGTCCTGATAGCTCGGCAGCCATCGCCCGGCGATACGCACGTTGGGACAACCGCGTCAACGTGATCAGCAAGGTCAATGGTGGACTTGGCGCGGCGCGCAATACTGGCCTCGAGCATGCGACCGGCGACTACGTGACGTTTGTCGATTCCGATGACCGCGTTCCAGGTGACGCATACGAAGTCATGATGCGCACGATTCTTCGCACCGGCTCCGACATGGTCAGCGGTGGAGTCTACCGGCAGAAGGGGACAAAGGTCTGGCTCTCCGCGTGGACCAAGAAATTCCATTCAGAAGACCGGCTCGGCATCACCATCAACGATTTCCCAGAGATCTTTGAAGACGCTATGTCTTGTAACAAGATCTTCTCAATGGCGTTTTTCCGCCGGGCGGTTCGTGAGTTCCCCGTAGGCATTCGCTACGAAGATCAGGAACCCATGGCGAAGGCATACCTCCGCGCACGATCGTTCGACGTGCTCCGCCACCCCGTTTACTATTGGCTGCTCCGCGACGATGGGTCCTCAATTACGCAAGGCAAGGAGAACCTCGATGACCTTAGAGACCGTCTTGCAGTGTTGGAGGCCGGCACCAAGCACGTATTCAGCGAAGGTTCTGAAGCTGCACGGCACGGATGGTTCAAAAAGGTTTTGGCCGGTGACCTGATCCAGTACTTGCACGTCACGCAGAGAACCGACGAAGAGTATTGGGAAGTATTCAGGAATGGTCTTAAAAAAATCATCAACCTGAGCGGTGAGGGCCTGTGGCGTGACCTTCCGTTTTGGATCAGACTGCCCATGTGGCTTGCCGTCCACAAAGGGCGTCGGGAGGCATCGTCTGCGCTTCTGTGGCGCAGTGAACACGGGGCTGGACTCAAACTCACAACAGATGATGCCGGGTTCGCTATCGACGGTGCAGAATTTGAAGAAGCTTTTGGGTCTGTCCCGTCAGAAATACTCCAGGTCACACCGGATTTCGTTTCTCTCAACTGCCGCGTGAACCGGGCTGAGTGGCTGACAGGGTCGACTGTTGAGCTTGCCGGACACGCTTATTGTGATCACCTGATCGACGGCAACGAAGTCACGCCCAGGCTGCTGTTGGTGAGCAGAAGCGGCGACCAAGAAATTGAACTCGATGCGAAACGTTCCACCCCGCGGTTGCTGAGCCAGCTCAAGTCACAGCTTGTTTCGCCGAAAACTGCCGCTTACACAGTGCAGGTTAACCTGGAAGACCTTGACGCATCGGAGAGTTGGCGGCTCATCGCGAGGGTTTCGGCCAATGGTTGCGACATTGACCATCATGCCGGAACTATCGACCAAACAGCGGCGGCCGCTGATCCTGGATTCTCAAATGTGGAGGACGGCCATCGCTGGGTTATCGACCCCTCGTCAGACGGAAACCTCTGGTTTAGTCCCAAAGAGGTCAGGCTGTCGGCCCAAATCGAAAAAATCGGCAACCGACGGTTTTCTGTTGTCACATACGGATCCAACGTCGCAGGATTCGACAAATTGCGGATCCATAACCGGCGCTCGTCGCAGGACTTTATGGTCTCGGGGCAGGGTTCGCCTGATGGTTCTTGCAGGTTTGAGTTTGAATTGCCTGTGCTCAGTGGGGCTCTCGCTGACAAGAATGCCGACAATACTTGGACTCTTCGAGCGGTCAATGGCAAAAAGCAAGTACCCTTGAAACCCCACTGCGGTTTCAACGAGATCCAGACGCTTCGTGATGAAGGCTCCCTCTATGCTGGGATTACAGCCGCCGGCAACCTCAAACTCCATGAAAATCCATGGTTTGTCATGGCTGACACTTTCGATATCGATTCAGCCGGTGGCCATACACGGTTGGCAATTAATGGGCGGATCAGCCTGCCCGACGGCTGGGATCCTACGGACTTGGTTTTGAGCCGCGAGGGCAAAACGGTTGCTCGTGCCGACGTTGAATGGAATGCGGGTGGATTTGTTGCCTGCGTTGACTTGACCACTGAAGACTGGTTCGGCAACACCGTGCCTCTGCCTGCTGGCGGCTACAACTTCGTGCTGGAGAGCATCGACAGGCGCACACGTAAGACGGCGCGAAAATGGCTGCGCCTGTCGGAGGAAGCGGCAAAGCAGCTGCCTGGATTGTTTGACGACGCGTCTCCCGCAGTGACCGTTACACGCACGGCTAAAACTCGTTCTCTTTGGCTGCGGCTCTCACCGCGCATCAGGTTCAAGGACCGAGGTATTTACAACCGTGCTCAAACCATTGACCACGCTGTCCGCGACTATTCGGACAAGCCCTTGGAGAAGGCTGTTCTATTCGAATCATTCTTCGGGAAACGTGCAGGTGACATTCCAGCGCCGCTGTACTTTGCGCTCCGTAAACGTCTGCCGGGCTGGAAGTTCTACTGGTCGAACGCGCAGGAGCAGTTCCCCGTCCCAGAAGGCACTGAAAAGGTAATCACTCATTCCGATGATTACATCAGGGCGCTGTTCACCAGTCAGATTCTTGTCAACAACTGCGACTTCCCGCAGTACTACCGCAAGCAGCCAGGGCAGCTGTATGTGCAGACGTGGCACGGAACTCCACTCAAAATGATTGGGGACGACGTGCACAGCACGGGACTTTCTGCAGAGTATCGCGCAAGGATGCGGCGCGAAACCCAATATTGGGATCTTCTGTTAGCTCAGTCTGATTTCGCCGCTGAAAAGTTTGACTCCGCTTTTTCGTCAGCGGCGCGCACCATTGTCGACGGGTATCCACGCGTGGATGTCCTCGTCGACCCTGAGCAGCAGGGCGCTGCACGTGCAGAAACTCGTGCGGACCTTGGCCTGCGTGATGAAGAGATCTTCGTCCTGTATGCGCCGACATTCCGTGATGCGTCGAAGAAAGCCGGCGTTGGCTATCACCTAGACATCGCCATCGACTTTGAGCGATTGAAGCAGGCACTTCCGAGCAATGTTCGCCTTGGAATTCGGGCACATTCAAACGTTAAGGCCATGCAGCTGGCCGGGGACGAGTTCGTCATCGACGTCACCGAATTCCCCGACGCACAAAAACTGCTTGCGGCGACCGACGTGCTGATCGCTGACTATTCGTCCATCATGTTCGACTTCGCCGCTACCCGGCGGCCAATAGTCTTCTTCGCCCCTGACCTCGAGGATTACCTTGAGAACAGCCGTGGAATGTACCTTGACTACGAATCAACCGTGCCTGGCCCGATCGTGCGCACCACTGCAGAACTAGGTGACGTGCTGAATACGGCTATCACGGAGGGGCTGGGCGAATACAAGGATAAGTACGACGAGTTTGTCGGGAACTATCTGCCCCACGAAGACGGTCACTCTGCAGAGCGGATCGCTGATGAGATCGTGCGGTTGGTTCGACAGCAAGAAGACTGAGTCTTAGCTGCTCGAATAGCCGTTAAAGGGAGGCATTGACATAGCGTCAGTGCCTCCTTTTTGGGATTCGAAAAGCTAAACGGCCCTCTTCAGTGAGACACTTGTCCCATGACTGTTGATCAGGAGATTGCACGCAAGGCTCAGGTTGAGCGCATCGACTCAATTGCTCAGTCGGTGGGGCTCAGCGCTGACGACATCATTCCGTTCGGCCACTACAAAGCGAAAGTGCCCGCACCTGATGTTGTTCGGCGCGGTGACAGTGCCGAGCACGGCAAGCTCATCCTCGTCACTGCCATGAGCCCAACGCCTGCGGGTGAAGGCAAAACAACCACGAGCATCGGCCTGGCCGACGGCATCAACCAATTGGCACAGCAGGAAGACTGGGACATCCCAGCTGGCAAACACCCAGCCGTGCTTGCCCTGCGCGAACCCTCCCTGGGCCCCGTCTTCGGCATGAAAGGCGGTGCTGCCGGCGGCGGATACGCGCAAGTGCTGCCTATGGAAGACATCAACCTGCACTTCACCGGTGACTTCAACGCCATCGCGCTGGCAAACAACCTCGCCGCAGCCGTACTCGACAACCACCTGCAGCACGGCAATGAACTCGGCATCGACCCGCGACGCGTCGAAATTCGCCGCGTTGTCGACCTCAACGACCGCGCTCTGCGCCAAATCGCCATCGGCCTGGGAGGATTCACCGGCGGCATGCCCCGCGAAGACGCCTTCGACATTGTTGTGGCCAGCGAAGTCATGGCCGTCTTCTGCCTTGCCACCTCCATCAAAGACCTCAAAGACCGCTTGGGCCGCATTGTCGTAGCCCGCACCTTCGACAAAGAACCCGTTACAGTGGCCGACCTCGGTGTACAGGGTTCCATGGCGGCTCTTCTGGCAGAAGCACTCTCACCGAACCTGGTGCAGTCCATCGAACACACCCCGGCGTTCGTTCACGGTGGGCCCTTCGCCAACATCGCCCACGGCTGCAACAGCGTGCTCGCCACCACCGCAGCCCAGACCCACGGCCAGTACGCCATCACAGAAGCCGGCTTCGGCGCAGACCTGGGGGCGGAAAAGTTCCTCGACATCAAATGCCGAACCGCAGGAATCTTTCCCAGCGCGGCAGTCGTCGTCGCTACCGTTCGTGCCCTCAAATACCACGGGGGAGTGGCCAAAACCGACCTCGAAACTGAAAACATCGAAGCCCTCAAAGCGGGACTTCCCAACCTGCGCAAACACCTGGATAACCTGCGCGAGGTCTACGGCATCCCCACCGTTGTTGCCGTCAACCGCTTCCCAAGCGACACCGATGCTGAACTCGAAGCGCTGAAAACAGAACTTGACGGCATAGCCACGGTCGCCATTGCCGACCACTGGGCCAAAGGTGGGGCCGGTGCGATCGAGCTTGCACACGCTGTCATCGAAGCTGCTGAGAGCACCCAGCCGCAGCCGAAGTTCGCCTATGAACTCGACCAGCCGCTGGAAGACAAAATCGAAGCAATCGCAACACGCATCTACGGTGCCGACGGCATTGACCTGCCCGCCAAGGTCAAGCGCAAACTCGACATGTTCACCGCCGACGGCTACGGCAGCCTGCCGGTGTGCATCGCCAAAACCCAATACTCATTCAGCACCGACGCCAGCCAGCTGGGCGCACCCACCGGTCACACCGTCACAGTCCGCGATGTGCGCCTGTCCGCAGGTGCGGGCTTCATCGTGGTTATCTGCGGCGACATCATGACTATGCCGGGCCTGCCGAAGAAACCCGCCGCACTGTCCATCGACGTGGACGACGACGGGGTCATCTCCGGCTTGTTCTGACCCCACACACGAACGAGGCGG
>CABTZE010000082.1 GCA_902489215.1 uncultured Brevibacterium sp. | reverse complement strand
GTTCCGGTGGAAGATGAGGCTGGGGCGGGTGTCGGTGCGGCGGGCGGCGCTGGCCCCGCGGGTGCCGGTTCGGCGGGCGCCGGTTCGGCGGGCGCCGGTTCGGCGGGTGCCGCGGGCGGTGCTGGCCCGGTGGGTGCCGCGGGCGGTGCCGGTTCGGCGGGTGCCGCGGGCGGTCAGGTGACGGACGCGGGCGAGGCGGAAGGCACTTCGCGTGACTGACCCGAACCAGGTGACGGGGTCAGCTGGGCTGCGTGCAGTCCGGCTGACCCCGTCGGTTTCGGCTGCTGAGGCTGAGGAGGTTGTTCGCCGCAGATTGGGTGGCGGGCAGGCATCCGCGCGGCTGGTGCATCACCCGTTTTGGCATGTGCGGATTACCGCCCAGCGCAAACGTGGTCCGTTGGGTGTTGTTGATGTGTTTGTTGATGCAATGGGTGGTTCGTCCTTCATCACGCACGTGCCCACTGATGGTGAAGAGGTTCCAGCTGAAGGGCCACTGGCTGAGCCCGCTCCCGAGTCTGTTGCGAAGGCGGCCCGGGATTTGGCTGGGGCCGCACTGCGCAAGCGGTACAAGCTGGGGGCTATGTTCGATGTTGAAACCAGCCAGCCGCGTGGTGTGCTGAAGCCGAACTGGATCGTGACCGGTCAGGGCCGAGGCATTTCTGCCCGCATGATTGTTGACGGCTTCGATGGTTCCCACTGGGTTATCGAGGCCAAGAAGACGGGCTGATCGTTTTCGCGCGCAGTCGTTTTCGCACGCGGTCGCGCGCAGTCAGGCGCGGGAGGTCGTTGCGGCTCTGCCCACCTCGGCGGCTTCCGGGCAACCCAGACTCACGCTTTAATGCAACCTCACGCGCTAATGCGCTGCATTAAAGCGTGAATCTGCATTACCGCGTAAGAACGGACCGATGAACGAACGAGGCGTTGGCCGGCTGGGCATGCTGAGGGCTGGTCAGCTGTTCAGCAGCATGGCCGGCAGGTCGGCTACCGATCCGATGACGTGGGTGGCACCGGTGCCTTCGAAGCCCTTTTCGTCGAGCTTGCCCGTCAGAACGCCGCAGACCATGCCTGCTTCAGCGCGCGCTCCCGCCTGAGCGTCAACAACGGTGTCACCGGCAACGAGAACCTGAGCCGGATCGGTCACGCCCGTGCGCTCCATAGCCTTCTGAATCATGTACGGGTAGGGGCGGCCAGCTTCAACCTCGTCCGAGGTGACAACGGCATCAAGCAGATCGCCGATCTTCCAGCCGAGGGATTCCAGCAGGGGTCCCGCAACATCGGCAGAGAATCCGGTGGTCAGCGCGATCTTCATACCGGCGTTCTTAAGTTCACGCAGGGCCGCTTCAACACCAGGCAGCCCGACCGGCGGGTTGGCCGCGTAGTACTCGCGGAGCAGTTCGCGGAACCGGTCGAAAGACTTCTGCACAGTGGCGTCGTCAGCTTCGTGACCGCCCAACTTCAGCAGTGCGGTGATGGCCTCGACCTTGTCTGCACCCATCCAGGTCTGCAGGTCTTCGGGCTTAACCTCGACACCGTTTTCGGCGACAGAGTTCTCGAGGGCGCGGTAAACATCGCCGTGTTCGTCAATGGTGGTGCCGGCCATGTCGCAGGCAATGAGCTTGATGTCAGTCATGGTGACTCCTTTGGGCTTGAGGGGTTTCAGAGAGTTTCAGTCGTGGTCTGCGCTGTTATCTGTGTTGACGTTCGGCAGAGCGCGCACAACCGCTGAACGGTTCTGCATCGTGTTTTCAACCGTGAAGGTCACAGCACTGGGCAGGTAGCTGTCTTCTGAGTACTCCAGTGGCCTGCCGCTTGGGTCGAAGGTGATGCGGCGCTCGCGCAAGAGCGGTGATCCGAGCTCAACGCCCAGGTATTCGGCGTCGGCTTCTTCTGCCGCCACGGCGTCGAAGGTGTGGCGGGCGGAGTTGAGGTCCACACCGCAAGAGCGCAAGTGCGCGAAAATTGATCCGCTGTCAGGATCAAAGTCGAACAGGTGCCGCCCCACATCCATCACAAAGGTGGTCCGTTCGATCATGACGGGCTTGTCGTCCAAGCTGCGAACACGCAGAACTTCAACAACGGGCTCACCGGCCTCAAGTTCCAGAGCGTCTGCCGCTGCAGGCGAAACCGGTCGGCGCGCAGTTTCCACAGTCTTCTGCCCCGGCGTGCGGTGAGCTGACTTCGCCCATTCGGAAAAGGACAGGAAGTTCGCCAACGGCTGTGAGGCCACAGTGCCGGTCACCCGCGGGGGCCTGCCGCGGCTGACCGCAATGAGCCCTTCGCTGCGCAGCGCTGCCACCGCCTGGCGAACAGGCCCTCGCGAAACTCCGAAGCTGCGCATGAGATCAGCCTCGCTGGGCAGAGACGCTCCGATTGCAAGCTGGCCGGAGCTGATCTGCTCACGCAGCTGATCAGCAATGACCACATGCAGCGCCGTGGAAGCACTTCGCCGGGATGATCCAGAAGATGTATTCATAAGTACATCGTAAGCGTGATTTCAGCGGTTCTTCACCCACGAAGGCGAACTGACGGTGAACTTACAGGCCCCTAAATCCCAGCTAAGTGAACACTTGGCCAACTTGTATACATAAGCTGGGTTTTTGTTTGCGAACTCGCATCGGCTGACCGCATTCTCGAAACATGAGAACAGCAGACGTCATCATCGTCGGAGCCGGCATCATCGGCCTGGCTCACGCCTACGCCGCGACACAGCGCGGGCTTTCCGTCACCGTCATCGAAGAGAACGCCGGCACCGTTGGAGCGTCCATTCGCAACTTCGGCCACTGCTGCATCACCGGGCAGTCAGGCGAGTTCGCCGACCTTGCCGAATCCGGCCGCGAACACTGGCTGGCTGCTGCGTCCGGCGCAGGCTTCTGGGCTGCTGAGGCTGGTGGTTACGTTCTGGCGCAGAACCAGCAGGAAATTGCAGTGCTGGATGAGGCGCAGAAGAACAAGGGCACTGAGCGCATTCAGCTGCTGGACCGTGATGAAATTGCCCGCGCCGTCGGCACGCCTAAGACCACGGCGGTGGGCGGAGCTCACCTTCCGCTGGATCTTCGGGTCGACCCGCGCGAGGCGGCGCCCGCCTTGGCCGCGTGGCTGAAAGAGCACCGCGGGGTTGAGTTCCTCTACCGCACCCGAGTTCTGACTGTTGAAGATGGCGAAGTTTTCACCACTCGCGGCAGCTTCACCGCCGGGCACGTCATTGTGTGCGCCGGCCACCTGCTGCCTGGCCTTTTCCCAGGCTTGGCGGAAGATGCGCAGATGCGCGAATGCTCGCTCGCGATGACCCTGGCAACAGCACCGGATCACTTCACCGCGAACTCCGCAATGCTGTCGGGGACGTCGCTCCTGCGCTACGACGCTTTCTCCGAAACTCAAGCCGCAGAAGACCTGCGCGCCCACATGCAAGAACACGCTCCCGGACTCGTCGACATTTCAGCCAATGTCATGTTCACCCGCCGCCCTGACGGCACAGTGATCATCGGCGATTCCCACCACTACGCAACCTCAGTAGAACCATTCGTCCGTGAAGAAACCAGTCGTCTTCTGCTCAAGGAAGCCGCCGGCCTCCTCGGCGTAGACAGCCTCAACATCCGCGAGCGCTGGCAGGGCGTCTACGCGTCCTCACCGGTTCGCCCGCTGATCGTCGAAGAACTCGACAGCAAGACAACCGCAATCACCGTAGCCACCGGCATCGGCATGACGATCTCCTTCGGTCTTGCCGACCGCACCCTGACTCAACTCCAAGCACACAGCAAAGCCGCCTGACCCCGGCTGACCCTCCTCCCCCTCCTACGCCTTCAAGGAAAAACCATGCGACTCACCCGCGCTCTCGCAGCATCCGCTGCCATTGTCATGACAGCCGTAACCGCAGTCGGATGCTCATCGGATGCATCTGCCGATTCGCCCACATGCCCCAACGGCAAGATCGCCTTCGGCATCGAACCGTTCGAAGACCCCACCAAGCTCAAGCCCGCCTACCAGGTGCTGGCCGATGCTCTTGAGAAGAAGCTCGACTGCCCTGTTGAACTGAACGTGCTCGAGGACTACTCGGCAGAAGTGCTTGCCATGCAGAACGGCAAGCTCGACCTCGGCCAGTTCGGCCCGCTGGGCTACGTGTTCGCCAGCGAACGCGCCGGAGCCGAACCACTCGCCTCCTTCGGCCTTGCCGATGGCAAACTATCCTCCTACACGGCAGGCATCTGGGTGCCGAAGGACTCGCCGATCCAGTCAGTCAAGGACCTCAAAGGCAAGGATCTGGCACTCGGTTCGGTGGGATCCACCTCGGGAGATGTGCTGCCCCGATACGCGCTCAAGCAGGAAGGCATCGAAGATGCTGACCTGAAGATCAACTACGCCGGCGGCCACCCCGAGGCAATGCTGGCGTTGACCAACGGCACCGTCGACGCCGCACAGATCAACTCGCAGACTCTTGCCACCGCGAAGTCTGAAGGAACCTTCGACGAATCGAAGTTCCGCCAGATCTGGAAGTCCGAGGAAATCCCGAACGACCCGATCACCGTCCGCGGCGACGCCCCCGACGAATTCAAGAAGGCCGTTGAAGACGCGCTCCTCAACCTCGAAACGAAGGACGTCGAAAAGGTCGGTGCGTTCCTCGACGTCACACCTCCCGGACCGCTCATCAAGGTGACGAAGGAAACCTATAAGCCGCTGTTCGACCTGGCCGAAACCATGAACCTTTCCGAGGAGGACGTCTGATGACCGCCGCTCCCATCACAGATCATCAACTCAGGGCAGACACCATGGAACGCGAACCCGGGCAGACGCTGCTGAAAGCAGAAAACCTCACTATCTCCTTCGGCGACAAGACCGTTGTCGACGGTGTGGACTTTGAGCTGCACGCCGGTGAGCTCACCGTCATCCTCGGCGCGAACGGCTCAGGAAAATCGACCACGCTGCGCGCTCTGGCAGGGCTTGTCGGCTACGAGTCCGGTTCGATCACAATCGACGGCCACCCGGCTGGCTTCAAAGGCCACCGTTCGCGCCTGCCCAAACACGACCCCAAAGCCGCAATGATCTTTCAGTCCTTTCACCTGGTGGGTCGCCGCAGCGTGCTCGACAACGTGTGCGCCGGAGCGCTTGCCCGCATGAACACCTGGCAATCGCTGCACCCGTGGTTCTTCCCCGCCGAAGTCCGCTCCGATGCGATGGAAGCTCTTGACCGTGTTGGACTGGCGGACCGCGCATCAGAACCGGCAGGCAAGCTGTCCGGCGGTCAGCAGCAACGCGTTGCCGTAGCGCGGGCCCTATGCCAGGGCGCGAAAGTCCTCCTGGCCGACGAACCTGTCTCCGCCCTCGACCCCCAGGCGGCGGAACGCATCATGAAGCTGCTCGCAGACCTTGCCAGGCAGGAAGGTCTCGCTGTCGCCGCCGTCCTGCACCAGCCGGACCTCGCCTTCCGCCACGCTGATCGGCTCATCGGTCTGCGCGGCGGCCGCATCGTCCTCGACAAGCCTGCGGCCCAAGCTGACCTGACCGACATCCACCCCCTCTACGAGCTCTGAGGAGATCCCCATGCCGACTCAACTGCACCCAGAGCCCACCTCGAAAACCAGCAAACTTCCCAAGGAAAACAAGCAGACCCTGGCCCCTCCACCTCGCTCCTCGTGGCGAAACTGGCCCACCGCGGCACTCATCGTGGCCCTTGTGGTGGCCCACGTCGTGGCACTGCGCGAAACCGAGTTTTCGTTCACCGCACTGGTCGACGGTTCGGGCGGGATCATGCGGTTCCTGTCCGAAGCGCTGCCACCGGATCTCGACTGGGAAAACGTCGTCAAGCCCGGCATCGAAGCCACCGGAATCACCCTGTGGATCGGCCTGCTGGGCACAACACTGTCGATTCCCACCAGCGCACTGCTGGCCGTATGGGGTTCGCGCACCACGAGCCCGCACCCGATCGTCTACCAGATTTCGCGCACGATCCTGTCGTTCTTCCGCGCAGTGCCGGACATTGTGTTCGCGCTGATCTTCGTCACGGCCGTCGGACTGGGCCCCTTTGCCGGTGTGCTCGCGCTCATCTGCCACAACACCGGAGTCATGGGCAAGCTGTGGGCGGAGTCGATTGAAGAGATCGATCCGGGCCCATCACTTGCCCTGCACACCGTTGGCGCCAACCGCGCGCAAATCGTTGCCAACGCAACGCTTCCGCAGGTCAGCGCATCACTCATGGGCTTGCTGCTGTACCGGTTCGACGTCAACGTGCGCTCTTCACTTGTCCTCGGTCTGGTGGGCGCCGGCGGCATTGGCCTGCTCATCAACCAGTCGATCAAGTCCTTCCAGTTCGACGCGATGATGACACACATCCTCATCGTCCTGGTGCTGGTTATTCTGGTCGACACATTCTCGGCCATCGTTCGCAAACGCCTGGCCCAGTAATCGTGGCGCGCGGGGCGGGCGCGGCTTGGCTACGGGGTGCTGGGTTGGCTCCGCTCCGCGCGCTGCTTTTCTGTCTTTGGTCCTTTGGGCGGGACTGCCTGTATGTGCCGCCTGGGCCCGTTCTCACGCTTTAATGCAGATTTGCGCGGTAATGCGCTGCATTAAAGCGTGAATCTGCATTACCGCGTGAGAACGGGCCCGTGAAGGGACGAGGTGGAGGTCGGGTTGGGCCCGTGAAGGGACGAGGTGGAGGTCGGGTGGGATGGCCGCCGGGTCGGTCCGGGGCCGCCTGCCGGACGGGCCGAGCCTCGCTCACGCACCACCGAAAGCACATCTAACAACGGAATCCGAAGCTAAACAGGCATAGACAACTAATTCCGTCGCTTGATACGCTGAAACAACGATTTACGACGGAAAGGGCGATTATGGCTGCTGAAGACGCAGTTCCGGATGTTGAACTCGACAGCAAGTCGAAGGCAATCATCGAAGCCCTGCAGCAGGACGGCCGCCGCAGCTACGCAGAAATCGGCCGCGAAGTTGGGCTTTCAGAAGCCGCTGTTCGCCAGCGCGCAGCGAAGCTCACCGCTGCGGGAGTCATGCAGATCGTCGCCGTGACCTCGCCCATGCAGCTTGGGTTCAACCGCCAGGCCATGATCGGCGTGCGAGTCAACAGCGACATCACCGGCACAGCCGAAGCGCTCAGCAAACTCCCCCAGGTCAATTACACCGTCGTCACCGCCGGCGTTTACGACATCCTCATCGAAGTCGTGTGCGCCGATGACGACGAACTGATGGAAACCCTCCAACAGCTGCGCTCATTCGAAACCGTCGAATCAACCGACACGATGATGTACCTCAAACTCTGGGACCAGAAGTACAACTGGGGCACCCGCTGACACGAGGCAAGAAAGCAAGGATTCCAATGTCAAACATCGACCTGCAAGCAGGCCTGCGCGATCACCTGTGGATGCACATGGCCAGCCACGACCACCTGTTCACCGGCGGCCGCACTCCCGTCATCACCCACGGCGAAGGCCACCACGTGTGGGACGACAAGGGACACAAGCTCATTGACGGTCTGGCCGGCCTGTTCACCGTCCAGGTTGGCTATGGGCGTGAAGAACTCGCCCAGGCCGCCTACGACCAGACCAAGAAACTCGGCTTCTTCCCCCTGTGGTCCTACGCGCACGAACCGGCTATCGAACTGGCCACTCGCCTGGCCGCCTACGCGCCGGGTGAGCTGAACAGGGTGTTCTTCACCTCGGGTGGTGGCGACTCTGTTGAGTCCGCACTGAAGCTGGCCAAAAACTACTTCCGCCTGACCGGCAAGCCGGGCAAGCACAAGATCATTTCGCGTGCGACCGCCTACCACGGCACCCCGCACGGCGCCTTGAGCGTGACCTCGCTGCCGGATCTGCGCAACCAGTTCGCACCGCTCGTGCCCGGTGCGCACAAGGTGCCGAACACCAACTTCTACCGCGCAGACGACCGATTCTCAGGTGACGAAAAGGCATTCGGCCGCTGGGCTGCCGACCGCATTGAAGAGGTCATCGAATTCGAGGGCGCAGACTCCGTCGCCGCGGTGTTCCTCGAACCGGTGCAGAACTCCGGCGGTTGCTTCCCGCCACCACCGGGCTACTTTGAGCGCGTGCGCGAAATCTGCGATGAACACGACGTTCTGCTGGTCTCAGACGAAACGATCTGTGCGTTCGGCCGCATCGGCTCAATGTTCGCCTGCAACGACTTCGACTACGTGCCGGACATCATCACCACCGCCAAGGGCATCACCTCCGGCTACGCCCCACTGGGTGCGATGATCGCCTCGGACCGCCTGTTCGAACCCTTCGGCAAGGGCGGGGAGACCTTCTACCACGGCTACACCTTCGGCGGTCACCCCGTTTCCTGCGCTGTTGCGCTGGCCAACCTCGACGTCATGGAAAAAGACGGCCTGAACGACCGCGTGGCATCGAACTCGCTGGCTTTCCGCAACACCCTGGAGAAGCTCACGGACCTGCCGATTGTCGGCGACGTCCGAGGTGAGGGCTACTTCTTCGGCATCGAACTGGTTAAGGACAAGGCCACCAAGGAAACGTTCACAGAAGAAGAGTGCGAGCGCATCCTCAAAGGCTTCGTGTCACCGGCGCTGTACGAACGCGGTCTCTACTGCCGGGCTGATGACCGCGGCGAACCCGTCATCCAGCTGGCTCCCCCGCTGACCTGCGGACCGGAGGACTTCGAGGAAATGGAGCAGATCATCCGCTCCGTCCTCGTCGACGCAACCGACAAGCTGTAAGAGGAACGGGGCCGAGGTGCCGCAACCGGCACCTCGGCGGCCCGGTGCCACAACCCCAGCCATCCCAGATTCACGCTTTAATGCAGATTTGCGCGCTAATGCGCTGCATTAAAGCGTGAATCTGCATAACCGCGTGAGAACGCACCAGCAAACGGACGAGGCGGAGGTCGGCTGGGCCCGTGGAGCC
>CABTZE010000081.1 GCA_902489215.1 uncultured Brevibacterium sp. | reverse complement strand
CTGATCCGACGGCCGAGTGTGGCTGCCAGCGGCGCGGCTCGAGCGTCTGATCGACTACATCGGGGATCACGACGGCGTGCGCTTTGTCGACATGCAGACCATGGCGACGGACTTCCGCGAACGCTACCCGTACGACAGTGACGAGCGCCCGCCCATGTGGTGACCTGACGCTTGCATCAGCGCCGCCGCTCGCTGCGTTTGCGGGCCCACGCCTCGCGCAGTGAGCGGCCGGCCATGACAACGCCGGCCAAGAAGACCGCCAGTGCGGCAAGCAGGAGGAAAAGGCGCAGATCCCGCAGCTGAGGCAGTCGGGAGAACACAACCGCCGCGACGGTCAGGATGAAAGTCGCCGCAATCCACGGGGCTCGGGTGTTCTGCATACCTCCGATGATAGGGGCCGCGCGGTAATATGCTGACCATGCGCTTAGCCGTCCTCGATATCGGATCCAACAGCATTCACCTTCTTGTGGTCGACGCCCACGAAGGTGCTCCGCCGCTTCCGGCGTCATCCCACAAGGAAGTTCTGCGACTGGCCGAATACCTCAAAGAAGACGGTTCACTGTCGAAATACGGAGCCAACAGGCTTCTGCACTTCTGCCGCGAAGCCATTGTCGTCGCCGAAGAACAGGGCGCCGAGCGAATCCTGGCATTCGCCACATCAGCACTGCGCGAAGCCCCCAACGGGCAAAAGCTCATCGACAGAATCCACGAAGAAACCGGCCTGATCCTCAACGTCATGTCCGGTCAGGACGAAGCGCGCATCACCTTCCTGGCGGTTCGCCGCTGGTTCGGCTGGTCGGCAGGAAAGATCCTGCTCATGGACATCGGCGGGGGATCATTCGAACTGGCCGCAGGCACCGACGAGTACCCGGATGCCGCAGTCTCAGTTCCCCTGGGCGCAGGCCGGATGCTCAACCACTACCTGAACCACGAACTTCCCAACCCCAACGAAATCGCGCAGCTGCGCAGGCACGCCCGCCACACCATCGGCAAAGTGGCCGGCCAGATCAACAGGGTCGGCAGGCCCGACCACATCGTCGGTTCGTCTAAGACCTTCCGCTCCTTGGCCCGCATTGCCGGCGCCGCCTCGTCCAGCCACGGAATCTACGTCCCGCGCTACCTGCACAGAAAAGATATGCCCGGCATCATCGATGCACTGGCCTCCCGCACTCCGGCGCAGCGCGCCGAGCTGCCCGGAGTTTCCGAAAACCGCGGGGGCCAGGTGCTTGCCGGCGCAATCGTCGCAGATGCCGCGTTCACCATCTTCGGGGTCGAGAAAATGGCGATCTCACCGTGGGCTCTGCGCGAAGGCATCATCATGCGCCAGCTGGACCTGCTGGACACGGCAGAACACATCTCTGTGCGCCACAGCCTCGACGGCGATGAAACCCCCACCACCACAAACGGCAAGCAGGCGGTCAAGTAAAACCGCAACGGCCTGCTCGGGTGAGAAGAGTGCGCCTAGACTGAGAGCGTGACAGACAAGACACCTCGTAAGGCGTTCACGAAGAAGAACCGCGCCCGCGCAGACTCCCTGCGCCATCGCGCCTATTTCGAGAACACTCCCGTCTACGAACACGGAGCCGAACACAGCTCCGAAGGGCGGATTCGCGTGGGGCTGTCATCATCGTCGGTATATCCCATGACGGTGGAGAACACGTTCAACATCGCAGCCGGACTGGGCTATGACGGTGTCGAAATCATGATCACTGACAACCCGGGCACACAGAGCGCTTCGCACATCCTGGAGCACTCCCAGCGCACCGGCCTGCCGGTGCTGTCGCTGCACGCGCCCACACTCCTGCTGCTGCCGCGCGTGATGCACAAAGACAACTGGGAAAAGCTGCGCCTGACCGCAAAGCTGGCGACCGATGTGGGGGCTGAAACCGTTGTCCTGCACCCGCCCTTCCGGTGGCAGGGCGACTACGCGCGCGGCTTCGTCGACGGTGTGCGCCGCCTGACACGGGAAACCGGTATGCGCCTGGCGGTGGAGAACATGTACCCGTGGCGGGCGGGGGTGCGGGGACTGCAGATCTACTACCCGGACTGGAACCCGCTGGACGAAGACTACGACCACATGACGTTCGACTTTTCGCACGCTGCGACAGCCGGGATGAACGCGCTGGAAACCCTGCAGAGTATCCACGACCGCGTACGTGTGCTGCACGTGACAGACGGCGCGGGCTCCCTCATGGACGAACACCTGGTGCCGGGACGGGGAAAAATGCCGGTCAAAGAGTGCCTGCAGTATTTGGCGAAGGTCAACTGGTCGGGTGACGCCGTCATTGAGGTCAACACGCGCTTTGTTGCCAAGAAGTCCACGCGCATGGACATGCTCGCGGAGTCGTTGGCGTTCACCCGGAAGCACTTGGGCCTGAACGGCTAGGGCGAGGCTGGAACAAGAAGGAGCAGACATGGCTGTGACAGTTGCGATCATCGGGGCGGGAAGCATGGGGTCGTCCCTGCTCAAGGGCATGTTGAGCACGGATGCGCTCAGTGCTGAGAACGTTCGCGCAACCACGCATTCGAGCGCTTCGGCTGACAAGCTGGCCGAGGAGCTGGGTGTCCGCGCCATTGCGGCCGAAGACAACGCCAATGCCAACGCTGAGGCCGTGGAGGGAGCGGACTTCGTGTTCCTGGGCGTGAAGCCCTGGTCAATCCGCGAAACCGCTCAGGGCTTTGCCGACGCTGTCGGTAAGGACACCGTCATCGTGTCGATGGCCGCCGGGGTATCACTGGACACCCTCGCAGCTGCTTTCCCGAACAGCCCGGTCGTGCGGATTATGCCGAACACGCCTTCCGCAATCGGCAAGGGCGTCATCACGGTCTCGCCAGATGACAAGGCTCCCGAGGTGAAGGTCGAGGAACTCACGAAGCTCCTGTCGGGTGCCGGGGAGGTCTTCACGGTTCCCGAATCGGCTATCGGCGGCATGATCGGCATTTCAGGTTCTGGCGTTGCCTACTTCTTCCTGCTGGCAGAAAAGCTCATCACCGCCGGCCAAGAACTCGGTCTGGACGAAGATACCGCCCGCCGTATGGCGGTTGCCACGGCTGAAGGCGCGGGTCTGCTGCTGGCCGGCGACCCCGATCCTGCGAAACTGCGCCGTGCTGTTGCCCACCCCGGCGGAACAACGGCAGCCGCGGTTGATTCCTTTGAGGCTGATGGCTTCGAGACGAGCGTTGTCCGCGCGGCGCAGGCCGCAGCTGAGAGGGCCGCTGACATGGAGCGCGAAAACAGCTGACCGGAGCCCCGCTCAACCGAGCTTGCGAGCACCCGGTGCCGGCACCTCGGCACCCAGCCCGTCAGGGGCGGCCCGCAAAGCGGCCCAGGAGCTCCACGTGTCCGGCGACGATCAGCACATCGTGTTCGCCGATGCGCGAACTCGGTTCCGCATATGTGAAATCGCGGCCGGGAGATTTGACGCCAACGACCGTAACCCCGTAGTTGTCGCGGATCTTCGATTCGCCCAGCGTAAAGCCCTGCACTTCTTTCGGCGGACGCATCTTCACGACGGCAAAATGGCCGTCGTCGAACTCGATGAAGTCGAGCATGCGCGATGACACCAGGTGGGCCACGCGAGCACCAGCTTCAGATTCCGGGTAGAGCACGTGCTCAGCGCCGATCCGGTGCAGGATCTTGCCGTGAGAATTCGAAATCGCCTTGGCCCACACCTGCTCGATGCCGATGTCGACGAGGTTCGCAGTGGTCAGCACAGACGCCTCGATCGAGGTGCCGATGCCGACAACAGCGGTCGAAAAGTCTTCGGCGCCCAGCTGACGCAGCGCCTCGAGGTTGGTGGCATCCGCCTCGACAATGTGCGTGAGCTTGCCCGTGAACTCCGCAACCTTGTTCGGGTCACGCTCAACCGCCAGCACCTGCCGGCCGAGCTTCATCAGGTTTTCAGCGGTCGAAGCGCCGAAACGGCCCAAGCCGACGACCAGAACAGAGGAGCTGTCGGTCTTCTGTTTGCGCTTAGCCAATGATCGGCCTTTCTTCCGGGTGGCGGAAATGGGTCAGCGAATCGCGCTGTGACAGTGCGGCCGCCAAGGAAATCGTACCCAGCCGGCCGAGGAACATGAGAAGAGTCAGAATGTACAGGGCCGGCTCCGGCGCTCTCTCCGTAAAGCCAGAGGACAGTCCGCACGTGCCGAAGGCCGAGATGACATCCATGAGAGCATCGTCGAGGTCCTCGTGCGTCATGGCCAGTACCGCCATGGTTCCGCCGATGACGATGATGAACCCGGCAATCGTCACGGAGATCGCCAGGCGAACGGCCGACGGGTCGATGCGGCGCTTGAACGCAACAGCGTCGCGGGCGCCGCGTGCTTCTGCCCACGCTGCAAGCACGAGAACAGCCAGGGTGGTGACCTTGATGCCGCCGGCTGTCGATGAGGACCCGCCGCCGATGAACATGAGCACATCGAGAGCCAGGTGGCTGGCGTCAGACATTGCCGACACATCGACCGTGTTCATGCCCAAAGACCTGGCTGTCAGCGACATGAAGACAGACTGGAAGCCGTAGTTCACGAAGCCGGTTCCGGCGAACGTCCTTTCATTGCCCCACTCGAAGATCGCAATGAGAGCACTTCCCACAGCCAGCAGAATGAGTGATGTCGTGAGCGTGAGCTTGGTGTGGAGATCCCACTGGCGAGGGCGGTTCCACATGACACCCATGATGAGAACCACGGGAAAGCCCAAGGAGCCGACAAAAGCCGAAAACATCACCACGGAGACAATCCAGTAGTCATCGGCAAAGGCGATCATGCCCGAATCGTGCAGGGCGAAGCCGGCATTGTTGTAGGTCGAAATGGCGTAGAAGGCCGCATTGGCCGCAGCTGTGCCCAGCTGCTCGCCGCGGCGTAGAAAGCCGATGAGCAAGCCGAAGAACACAATCGTTTCGACAATGAGCACCGTGCTGATCACGGTGCGAAGCAGGGTGCCCATCTGGCCGAGCTTGAAGGTGTTCGTCGCCTGGGCTGCGATGAGCCGCTGACGGACCCCGAGCTTTTTGGACACGAGCATGCCGAGCATCGACGCGATCGTCAGGATGCCCATACCGCCGATCTGCACGCCTGCGGCAATGATGGCAAGGCCGAAATCCGAAAAGTACTCGTGGAGGACCACCGGGGTCAGCCCCGTCACGCACACGGCCGAGGTGGCAACGAACAGACTGTTGACGAACGAAAACTCCGACGGGTCCCGGTGCGCCGCCGGCAGGCACAGAAGCGCCGTGAAGAAAGCGATGACGACAATGAACGCGACCATTGCCAGCCGGGCGGGGGACTGCTCTGCGACTCTGTCGACGAAGTCGCGCGCAGCCCGCGCCGGCAGCGCTGCCGCAGTCAGCAGATCGCGCCTGTTTTCGCCGTTCTTCTTCACAGTGAGCCAGCATAGTCTCACGCGCACGCACGCGCCCAGAAACGCCGGGTCAGGTGTGGGGTGGGCCGCTGTGCGTGAACCGGATCACGTTTGGCTACAGTACGGGTATGAGCAGAGAAGAAGTTCTGGTGATGTGGGATGAATCCCTCACCGAATACAATTTCGGCCCGCACCACCCCATGCACCCGCTGCGACTGGACCTGACGGCCAAACTGTCGCAGGACTTCGGACTGTTCGACGCGTCCAACATCCACATCGAGTCCGTGCCGCAGGTCGACGAAGAAGCGCTTGCCCGCCTGCACACCCAGGAGTTCATCGACGCAGTCAAAGCGGCTGGAGCCTCCTCCTCGATTTCGGAAGAAGACCAGCAGACCTACGGGGTGGGAACAGAAGACGTTCCCCGCTTCGACCAGATCCACGAAGCCTCGGGCAGGCTCTTCCAGGCCAGCATCGAAGCGGCCAAGGCAATTACGTCCGGCCGCTACAGCCGCGCAGTCAACTTCTGCGGCGGAATGCACCACGCGATGCCCGGCAAAGCCGCCGGCTTCTGCGTCTACAACGACTGCGCGGCGGCGATCCAAGAGTTTCTGGACGCCGGTTACGAACGCGTGGTCTACCTCGACCTCGACGCTCACCACGGCGACGGAACTGAACACTTCTTCTGGGACGACCCTCGCGTGCTCACCATCAGCCTGCACGAAAACGGCCGCTTTCTGTTCCCCGGAACCGGGTATGCATCTGAAATCGGCGGGATGAAGGCGGCTGCCAGCGCCGTCAACATCGCTCTGCCGCCGCGCACCTCCGACGCCGACTGGCTGCGCGCCCTCGACGGTGTTGTGCCCCAGGTGATCCGCGAATTCAAACCGCAGGTGATTGTCTCCCAGCACGGCTGCGACGGACACGGTCTCGACCCGCTCACACACCTGCGCCTGTCAGTTGACGCTATGCGCCGGGCCGCCGAATGGGTGCGCGACCTCGCTGAAGAGCACGCGGACGGAAAGTGGCTGGCCGTCGGCGGTGGGGGATACGCCATCATCGACGTCGTGCCGCGCGCGTGGACTAACCTCGTTGCAATCGCCGGCGGCATTGAACTCAAACCCTCAACTGAAATGCCGGACCGCTGGCGTGACTACGTGTACAGCCTCACCGGCCGTGACACTCCCAAGCGGATGACCGACGGTTCGGACGCCGCCTTCTCTGCGTGGGAGCGCGGCTACGACCCCGAATCCGACCTTGACCGAACCGTCATGAGCACACGGAAGAACATCTTCCCGTTCTACGGACTGGACGCCTACTACGACTGATTTCGCCGCTCGTGGTGTGGGCCCCTATATCAGATCGCGAGCCTCGAGTTCATATGGACGGTTGTTTAAGTTTGGGTTTCTGCCCGGTTGCCCGTTAGGATTGAGCGGTTAAGTCAGCCCGCTTTACGCGGGGAAATCGTCGGAATCGCGAGGGTTAAACGTGGGTTCGGTAATCAAGAAGCGTCGTAAGCGTATGTCCAAGAAGAAGCACCGCAAGCTGCTTCGCAAGACCCGCCACCAGCGCCGCAACAAGAAGTAAGCAACTCCACGCGTCCCCGTCGAAGTGATCCGGCGGGGTTTCGTGCTGAATGAACCGGTGTGGAATTCTTCTGCACCGCGGACGCGCTGCACCCGGACCTGTGTCTGGGCAACGGCGCGGGAAGGCTCAAATGGGCGTCGTTGTTGAGTTCCTCACGCGTGAAAACTGCGGTCTGTGCGATACGGCACGCGCAGTCGTCGACAGTGTGCTCGCAGACCTGGCGGAAACCATCGATGCGCAGCTCAGCGTCATCGACATCGATTCCGATGAGCAGCTGCAGGCCAAATACGACTGGGATGTCCCGGTCGTGCTCATCAACGGCCGCCAGCACAGCTTCCACCGCGTGGATCCAAAGCGGTTCGCGCAGGCCCTGCGCGCGGCACACGAGCGCGGCTGAACGGGAATGAAACAGCGCCTGGACGCTGTTGTGCTCACGGGAGTCCGGTGAGCGTGAGAACCGCGAACGACGGGAGTCGTTCGCAACGAGGGAGCAAGACCATTGACACTGCTGGTTCTGGGGATATCCCATCACTCAGCACCCCTTGACGTGCTTGACGCGCTCGCCCTGGACGCTGAGCGCGTTGACCTGTTGCGCCGATCGGCGGCAGAGCGCGATTTCGTCAACAGCGCTGTTGTGCTGTCCACGTGCAACAGGCTCGAAATCATCGCCGACGTCACGTCCTTCCACGGCGGACTGGCCGACCTGGGCACAGCCCTGGTCGAGGTCAGCGGAATTCCGTGGTCTGAACTCTTCTCCCACATCTACGTCCACTTTGACGATAAAGCCCAGGAACACCTGTTCCTGCTGGCGGCAGGTCTTGACTCCATGGCAATCGGAGAGACCCAGATCCTCGGCCAGCTGCGCGCATCGCTGCACGAAGGCGAACGCGGAGGCACGGTCGGCGGAGGCCTGAGCGAAGCTCTCCAGTCGGCTCTCGAAGTCGGCAAGCGCGTGCATTCGGAAACCAAACTGTCATCCGTTTCGCTGTCGCTGCTCGACACCGCGCTGGCAGAGGCTGAAGGACACGTCGGTGACCTCAAGGGAGCGAGCGCCCTCGTCGTCGGGGCCGGCGCGATGTCCGGATTGACAGTCAAAACACTCAAAGACCGCGGGCTGAAGCAGATTCGCGTCATCAACCGCACTCTTGACAAGGCTCAGCGTCTGGCTGACTCCGTTGACGGGGAAGCCGTCGAACTGACGCATGACAACCTGGTGCGCGAAATCGCACAGGCGGACGTCGTCGTGTCGGTGACCGGGGCCCGCGGAATTGTGCTGGACGAAGACACCGTCATCGCCTCGCTGCAGCAGGACCTCGATCAGAACCTCAACAAGTTCTTCATCGACCTGGCCCTGCCCTATGACATTGCTGTGGAAGTCGGCGAACTGCCACACATTCGGGTGCTCAACCTCGACGGCATCAGCCGCCTCATTGCGGCCCACGAACACACACAGTCGGAATCTGTGCTGACCGTCATCGCAGAGGCGCGCGCTCTCATCGAGAGGGCCATGGTCGACGACGCCGCCCGCCGCGCAGCCCGAAGGGTTTCACCCACTGTCAAAGCGCTGCGCGAACAGGCCATCTTGATCGTGGACGCCGAATTCGAGCGTCTGAAGAACAAACTCGGCGCATCTGTCAGCGACGCGGCAATCGCCGAAATCAGCAAAACCCTGCACCGCACGGCCGACAAGATCATCCACACGCCGACCGTCAAGGTGAAAGAACTGGCCACGGCAGATTCCGGTGTTGACTACGCGGCTGCCCTCAACATGCTGTTCGACTTGAGCGCGCGCACCCGCGAACCCGAAACGGATCGCCGCGCCAGCAAGGTCGGCTCTGTCGCGAAGACAGCCGAGGGCAGCAGCGGCCACATAGAAGCCGACGGCACAGTCCCGATAGCCGATCACACCCTCGACGTGGTCGAACCCGAACACTTCACGGGCCGCACCGTTCGCCT
>CABTZE010000080.1 GCA_902489215.1 uncultured Brevibacterium sp. | reverse complement strand
TGTACGCCGCATCGGACTCCGCCCTGGCCGAAGGCCGCGTGTACACGGTCGATGTCAGCGACAAGAACGCACCAGCTCGCATCACCGACGCTCGTTCCGTCATGAAGGACGGCAAGGCCGCCGAGGGCCTCGACATTGAGGGCATTTCCGCCCGCAAGGACGGCGGTTTCTGGATTGCCTCGGAAGGCAAGACCGGTGACAAGAACGCGATTCACCGCACGGACAAAGACCTCAACATCGAAGAGACCATCAGCCTGCCGGACGATATTGCCAAGCACATCGGCAAGTGGGGGCTTGAGGGCGTTGACGCGATTGACGACGGCAAGGGCGGCGAATACGTCTACGCCGCAATCCAGCGTCCCCTGTGGAAAGACCCCGAAGCCAAACCGCTCGAAGCGCTCGAGGGCGACAACACCGTGCGCATCGGCCGCTACAGCACCACCGACAAGACCTGGGAGTGGTTCTCCTACGAACTCGACTCCACTGACAAGGACGGCGACTGGATCGGCCTGTCCGAACTCACCGTGGTCGACAAGAACACTCTCGCCGTGATCGAACGCGACAAGCAGAACGGCCCCAACGCTGCGGTTAAGCGCATCATGAAGGTCACACTGCCGGATGGTGCTGAGGCTGGCGGCGCGGTTGAGGCTGGTTCCGCTGACGAGGCGCCAATCGCCGGCAGCGGCACCGCTCCGGGTGCTGATGACTCGGGTTCGGGTAGCGACGGCGCGGCCAGCGCTGCAGAGGAAGGTGCACAGCCGCAGAAGGTCAAGAAGGCTGTTGCGGTTGATGTTCTGCCGAAGCTGCAGGCGCTCAACGGCTGGACGCAGGAAAAGCTGGAAGGCTTCACCATTGCCGCTGACGGCGAGGCCTACGCCGTCACCGACAACGACGCTCTCGATGACGCAACCGGTGAAACTGTGTTCCTGCGCTTGGGCAAGGTCTTCGGCGAAGATGCGCCCCCTGCAGAAGAAGAACCGGGCGATGACAACGCTGACGACCCTGCAGATGACCCCACGGGCGGTGCTGAAGACGGCCAGGAGGGCGGCACCTCGGGAGACGCCGGCGAGTCTGGCACTGATGGCGGCGCAGACGAAGCCGGCGACGAACCGACTGGCAAGGCCGGCGACAAGGCCGGCGACAAAGCCAGCCCCGAGGCGAAGGCGCCCTCCTCGAAGAGTGGAGCTCTGCCGCGCACGGGTGTGAGCATCGCTGCGGCACTCGCTGCGGCCGCCGTGTTCATCGGCGGAGGCTTCGGCCTGCGCGCTTTGGCTCGCCGTCGCGGCTGATTTCACGGCCTGGCAACCCAGATTCACGCTTTAATGCAACCTCACGCGCAAATGCGCCGCATTAAAGCGTGAATCTGCATCTGCGCGCAAAACCAGCCCCGCTGGCGATGCGGGTCAGCACTGGCACCCTTCGCACACCCCACAACGCCAAACTCACGCATTAATGCAACCTCACGCGCAAATGCGCCGCATTAAAGCGTGAATCTGCATTTGCTCGTGAATTCGGGCCGGTCGCCGGGCGCGAGGCGGCAGGGCGAACGAGGCGCCGCTCACGGATGTGCGGGTTGTCTTCTGGTGGTGCGCAAGCTCAGGAGAGCAAACCGAGCGCTTTGAGCCGGGCACGCAGCCGATCGAGGTTGAGCAAGTCGCGCCACATAATCCGCACCACCGTATAGCCCAGACGGTGCAGCTGATGTTCGCGTTCTTTTTCGCGCAGCAGTTGGTCTCCGTCGCCGTTGAAGCCGCCGTCTGCTGCGGATAGATATTTCACGGCGCCGTCGAACTCGATGATGATGCGCTTATCTCGAATAAGTCCGTCAACGCGAGCAACGAAGATTCCGTCTTCGTCAAAGATTTCGACTTGCTGTTCGAGGTTGCCCACTCCGAGCATGCGCAGCTTCACCATGCACACGCTTTCGCCGTAGGACTCAGACAGTCCGTTGGCAAAGCTCAGAGCGCTGCGAACACGAGCACACCCTGCCCGACGGCCGTATGCTTCGGCGATTTCGTGGGCCTGGGCAAGCAGCTGTTCACGCTGAAGAGGTGCCTCGCGCAAGATCGCGTCGAAGACTGCTGTGCCGTATTCGATGGACTCATCTGCGGCGAGATCTACAGCGGTTCTGACGGGGTTGGTTATGGCGAAACCGCGCCAGTCATCGATTTCACTTTCGCCGATCTGCCTGTAGCGCCTCCAAAGTGTCGGTCCTTTGCGTGACAGGTTGGGGTTGATCATTTCGACAGCGCCAGGCACGGCTTTGATCGGCAGGCCGTGCAGCAGGGCTGCGGTGGAATGGCTGAGGACATCATCCGGGTGTGCTGACTCAGCAATGAGTTCAGCCTTCGCGGTATGCAGGTTTGCCTGCGCCTTGCGCCATGCGGGGTTGCGCTTCTGTGAGTCCGCGCGGGCGAACAAATCGACCATGCTCGGATCTGCGAGTTGTGTAAAAAGCGGGTGTCTCGAGCACAGCTTCACGACCGCGTACATTCCTCGATGCAACCGCTCGACGCAACACGAGGTGGCGGACCTCAGCTCTCCCATCTGGATGCCGCAGGCCGCTGCCATGTTGTTGGTGAATACGCTATGCACCCTTTTATGTCACCGAAACAGGGAAATTTCCACAAGAGGTATTCGCAATCTGTGGATAACTTTCCCGGCCCGGCCGGAATGATGGGTGGGGCTAGCCAGCCGGCGGCACACTTCACGCGCCCAACAACTCCAAACTCACGCTTAAATGCAAACTCACGCGCTAATGCGCCGCATTAAAGCGCAAATCCGCATTAAAGCGTAAATCCAGGTTGGCAACAGGAACGAAGCGGCCGGAACGGACGAGGTGGAGGCGCCGGTCGGACTGAGGGGTTGAGCTGGGCCGGGTTGAGGGCTGAACTGAAGGGACGGGTTGAGGGCTGGAACGAAGGGTTGCGTTGAGGTGAAGGGGTCGGGCTGGACTGAAGGGTTGCGTTGAGCTGAAGGGCAGAGCTGGGCGGCGCGGATGAGCCCGCCGCCGGGCAGCCTTCACACGCCCAACAACTCCAAACTCACGCTTAAATGCAAACTCACGCGCTAATGCGCCGCATTAAAGCGCAAATCCGCATTAAAGCGTAAATCTGCATCTGCGCGCAAAATCAGCCCCGCTGCCCAGCAACCAGACACACAAGCGCCCGGTCAGCGTGCACAACTGCACGTTGACCGGGCGCTGTCGTTGAAACTCAGTAGCTCGAGAACCCGTCCTCACTGAGCACGTGCTTCTCAGTGCCGTCGATCGGCGGGTTGAAGATGCTCAGCAGCTCCATGTCTTCGTGGTCGGAGGCACGCAGGTAGTGCGGGTCGTGCTTATCCAGAACGTAGATGACGCCGGGAGTTACGGGGTACACATTGCCCTCCGTGTCCTCGACATTGCCAGAGCCTGAAATGCAGTAGCAGGCTTCAAGGTGGTTGCGGTACTCAAGCTTCGATTCGGTGCCCTTGCGCACAACGGTGCGGGCAACTGCGAAACCCATATTGTCTTGCGCTGTCAGCACGCGCTGGCTGGTTCCAGCACCCCACTCAACAGCTTCGACATCGTTAACGGAACGAGTGAACACGGCGCCTCCTGTGAGGTCGTATTGAGAAATCCGTACCTCGTTCACACTAGGAAAACGCTCCCTGCACCTTCAAGGCACAAGGAGCGTTTTCAGCGCTTATCAAGGATTCTCTGCGCCGACGGTCGAAGAGCAACCGTGCATGGAAGACACTCGGCCGAGCCAGTCCGCCGCTGTTACGACTTCTTCGCACTGCTTTTCGCAGTGCTCTTCGCAGTTGTCTTCTTCGCCGTGCTCGTCTTCGACGCAGTGCTCTTCGCAGTCGTCTTACGCGCCGTTGTCTTCCGCGTCGTCGTCTTCTTCTTGGCCGGCCCCTTAGCGCGCTTTTCAGCCAGCAGCTGGAAGGCGCGTTCAGCGGTGATGCCTTCGACGGTGTCGTCCTTGCGAAGGGTGGCGTTCGTGGTGCCGTCGGTGACGTACGGGCCGAAACGGCCGTCCTTGAGCACTACCGGCTTTTCAGAGTTCGGGTCGGTGCCGAATTCCTTCAACGGCGGCTTCGCAGCTCGGCGTCCGCGGGTCTTGGGCTGGGCGAAGATCTTTTCGGCTTCTTCAAGCGTGATGGTGAAGATCTGCTCTTCAGATTCGATAGACCGAGAATCGGTGCCCTTCTTCAGGTACGGACCGTAGCGGCCGTTCTGCGCGGTGATGTCCACACCTTCGGCGTCCTGGCCGACGACTCGCGGCAGGCTCAGCAGCTTCAGCGCTTCTTCCAGACCAATGGTGTTCAGATCCATCGACTTGAACAGGCTCGCTGTGCGCGGCTTGGGCTTCTTGGTTCCCCGCTTGGGCTTTTCGTCGGATTCCGGCAGAACCTCAGTGACGTAGGGGCCGAAGCGGCCGTTCTTCGCCACAATCGTGTGTCCGCTTTCGGGATCGACACCGAGTTCACGGTCGCCGTCGCCCTGCTTTTCGATGAGCTCACGCGCTTTTTCTGCCGTGAGTTCGTCCGGTGCAAGGTCGTCGGGAAGCGAAACGCGCTTGGGCTGGTCCGGGTTGTCGCCGTCAGCTTCGAGATACGGGCCGTAGCGACCAACGCGCAGGTTGATTCCGTCGGCGATGTTCACTGTGTTGAGTTCGCGCGCATCGATGTCGCCGAGGTTGTCGACGATCGACTTCAGCCCCACGTGACCGACGTCGGAGTCCATGCCAGCCGGCGCATCGTGACCGTCCTCGGCCGTGCTGCCGAAGTAGAAATCGCGCAGCCATTCGGCGCTGTCTTCCTGGCCCTTGGCGATTTCGTCGAGATCAGCTTCGAGCCCGGCGGTGAACTGGTAGTCCACAAGGTCATCGAAGTGCTCTTCAAGCAGCTTGACCACCGAGAACGCCAACCAGCTGGGAATGAGCGCGTTGCCGCGCGTGGTGACGTAGCCGCGGTCCTGGATGGTGGAGATGATGGCCGCGTAGGTCGAAGGACGGCCGATGCCGAGCTCTTCCATCCGCTTAACCAGGCTGGCTTCCGTAAAGCGCGGCGGAGGTGCCGTGGTGTGCCCATCAGCTTCCACGCGGTCGACCGACAGGGCGTCGCCTTCTTTGACGTCCGGCAGTCGGCTCTTGTCCTTCTTGTCCGAGCCATAGCGCTCGAGGTCCTGGCCTTCTTCGTAGGCGGCGAGGAATCCCTTGAACGTGATGACGGTGCCGCTTGCGGTCAGTTCAGCGCTGCTGCCGCTGCCGAGGTCCGCGTTGATCCGCATGGTTGCGGTCGAACCCTTGGCATCGGCCATCTGCGATGCGACGGTGCGCTTCCAAATGAGTTCGTAGAGCTTGAATTCGTCACCGCGCAGCTGACTCGACACCTGGGCCGGCGTGCGGAAGTGGTCACCAGCAGGACGAATGGCTTCGTGGGCTTCCTGCGCACCCTTCTGCTTGGAGGCATAGATGCGCGGCTTCGACGGCACGAATTCGGGGCCGTAGAGTTCGCCCACCTGACGGCGAGCAGCCGAAAGCGCTTCCGATGACAGGACCGGCGAGTCCGTACGCATGTAAGTGATGTAGCCGTTTTCGTACAGCGACTGAGCGGTGCGCATGGCCTGACGAGCACTCATGCGCAGCTTGCGTCCGGCTTCCTGCTGGAGGGTCGAGGTGGTGAAGGGCGCCGCGGGACGACGCGAGTACGGCTTGGTCTCGAGTGCCGTGACCGACAGTCGGTCTTTTGCTTCACCGCTGAGTTTGGCGGCGAGTTCTTCGGCGTCCTGCTGGCCCAGAATGCGGACCTTGGTGCGCGGCTTCAGCGTGCCTTCATCGGTGAAGTCGCGACCCTGCGCGATCTTCTGGCCGTCAACGGCGGTGAGCTTAGCCGCGAAGCTTTCGGCTTGGCCGGGTGCCTGCAGGTCGATGTCGAGGTCCCAGTAATCAGCCGAAACGAACGCCATGCGCTCACGTTCGCGCTCGACAACTAGGCGGGGGGCAACGGACTGCACGCGACCAGCCGACAGACCGGCACGGACTTTGCGCCACAGAACGGGCGAGATTTCGTAGCCGTACAGACGGTCGAGGATGCGGCGGGTTTCCTGCGCGTACACGAGGTCGTAGTCGATTTCGCGGGTGTTTTCGAGTGCCCGTTCAAGGGCTTCCGGGGTGATTTCGTGAAACACCAGGCGCTTAACCGGGACTTTCGGCTTGAGCACTTCCAGAAGGTGCCACGCAATGGCTTCACCTTCGCGGTCCTCATCTGTTGCCAGATAGAGTTCATCGGCTTCTTTCAGCAGCTTGCGAAGCTCGGTGACCTTCTTCTTTTTGTCAGGGTCCACCCGGTAGTAGGGCTTGAAGCCGTCTTCGACGTCGACTGCGAATTTGCCGTAGGGCCCCTTTTTCATGTCCGCGGGCAGTTCAGAGGGCTGTGGGAGATCCCGAATGTGCCCCACTGAGGCTTCGACGGTGTAGCCGTCGCCCAAAAAGCCGACAATCGTCCGCGCTTTCGTCGGAGATTCGACGATCACCAAACGACGTGGTTTCTTCTCAGCCACAGTTTTCCTTTCCACGGATACGCTGCGAATGTAGCACCGGGCACTGACACGGCGTTGATGCTGATAGCCACATCCAGGCTTCTAGCAGCCGTCACCTGACTGTAACGGTCCTACTCGAGTACAGGGTAGACGAATCCAAGCGGGAGTATGTCGCGCACTTGCTCGACCAGCTGCTGAGTCAGCTTGTCAGAGTCCACTTCGAGCAAAGCTGCGAGCGCTACTGCAACCGTGCGCAGAGTCATGGTCCCGTCGGCCACTCCGATGAACGCGGCAAGCGCGGTGTCGACTGTCAGCGTCTGCCCGAAACCGGTCCCCTGCGCCATTTCGATGACGGACGGATTTTCGCTTCCCGGCGTGTGGTGCCGGTGTTCGACGATGTCGGAGCCGCGGACAAAAGCCGTGTCGGCTATTTCCGAGTCCTCGGCACCGGCAAGCCATTCGAGCATCGCCATGCGGGTGTCAAGAAAAGCCGCCACCCCTGCCGCATTCGCACCGAGAGGCCCGCTGACACGATGCGCGGCAACCACCGGCTCACTGCCTGCACCCCTCTTGAACCGCACCCACCCAAACGAGATCTGCTCGACGCCGCGCGAAGCAAAGTCGTCAAGCCAGGCGGCGGTATCTGCATTCCACTTTTCGCTGGCGCGAACCACACCGCCGTCGCGAATCCACGTGTGCGCGTAAGCGGTGGGCGACAGCTGCTCGCGTTCAATCACCATGAGCGATGTCTGGCCGGCGGCATCTGTGCCAACCGCCGCCTCGTCTGCTGATGCAGCCCCCTTCTGCGCCGCCTTGTGCCAGGCAGAGGGACCGGCCTCAGCATCCGGCTGGCTGACTTCCCAGTTACCGAGCATGGCGGCCTGCCCGCCGTCGCTCAGATGATGCGGAATGTCGCGCACGAGCGAGCGCATCAGCTGGTCGCCTGGCATCCCGCCGTCGCGGTATTCAAACTGCCCGCGGGCAGCCTGCGGTGTGATGACGAACGGTGGGTTCGTCACCAGGAGGTCGACCGTCTGTCCGCGCAGAGGCTCCAGCAGACTTCCCTGCCGGATTTCGATGTTGTCGATCCCGTTGATCTGAGCGTTCAGGCGCGTGAATTCCAGGGCGCGCTCGGAGATATCGGTTGCGATGACGGTGTCTGCGTGCAGTGCAAGCGCGAGCGCCTGAATCCCACAGCCGGTGCCGATGTCAGCCGCTGTTGTCACGGCTTCGCGCGGCGTGATCTCGATGAGAGTGCGCCCTGCACCGCCGAGTCCCAACACGAAGTCGCCGTCAAGCACCTCCGGCTGTGTCAGCGTCCCGAAATCCGACGCCAGGTAGAGGGTGTCGGGTTTGCGCCGTCCCGTCAGCCGCGGCAGCCCCACGGGCAGGGAGTACGGGGCGATCGCCACGGAACTCACGAGGCGCCGCTCGCCTTCCACTGCATACTCACCCAAGTGCGGATCACCTGAATGGGGCTCACCAGCATCGGGTGAAACCAGCAGGCCAGCAGCCCGCAGCGCACTGACGAGATCAGCTCCCAGCGCGCCCTCAGCGCTTGCAGTGGGAACAGCATCCTCCAGCAGAAACAGCCGTGCGACAACAGCAAGCGGTGCGGAGCTTGTGCGCGAAAACCACAGGGCGGGTGCGGCATCGTTTGTCTGCAGCGCCTGGTCGACGTCCGGTCCCCACAGTGCTTTCAGACCCGGCTGCGTGTACTCCAGACCTTCCAGCACCAAGCGCAGGCGCGCCGGCCATGCAGAGCCAGCAGCATGGCCACCGGCCACGGTCGCTCCCGAACCCCCTGATGTTTCAGAGCCTGCGGACGTTCCAGCAGCCCCTGCAGAGTCAATCCGGGGCACAGCGGGCAGCGAGCTTCGCATATTTCCTTCCAACAGCAGGCAGCAGACAGCGCATATCAAGCCTACGCACAACCGGGCACGTGAGAGAATGCGCGCATGCCGTCCGCTCTTACCGACCTCCTCACTCGCTTTGGCGAACGTGCCGACCGCGTGACCCACATTGAGAGCGTTCCGCAGCGGCAAGCACTTACCGGTGACTGGCCCGACTGGGTGCACGACGACGTCACCGCGGTATTCGCCGGTACGGGCATCACCAAGCCGTACAAGCACCAAGTCGAAGCTGTGAACAGCATTGCATCAGGCACTGACACAGTGGTGGCGACCGGCACCTCGTCAGGTAAGTCCCTGACCTTCCTGGTGCCGATCCTCGATTCCATAGCCCGCACCCGCGACAGCATCCGGCCGGCGACCTCCATATATTTAGCGCCGACGAAAGCCCTGTCACACGACCAGCTGACGGCTGCGAAGAACCTGCCCCTGCAGGGCCTGCGGCCTGCAGCCTTCGACGGGGATGCCTCACGCGAACAGAAGGACTGGGCCCGCCGG
>CABTZE010000079.1 GCA_902489215.1 uncultured Brevibacterium sp. | reverse complement strand
GGGGGGGGGGGGGGGGGGGGCCCCCCCCCCGCCCCCGGGTGCCCCGGGGGGGGGCGGGGGGCCCGCCCGCCCACAAAAGGGGCGCGCCGCCTCGGGAGTCGAGGGGGCAGGGGCCAGCCGTTCCCGCTCGAGCCGGTCATCGGCCACGCCGAGGACCCGAACCACCGGAATGGCCCCGGGTTCAGCAAGCCAACGCAGACCGGCAGCTTCAGCTTGGAAAAAGCCAGTGGGAGCACCAGCGCGCTGTTTGGTGAAGGCCATGTACTTCAGTGTAGGAGCAGCCTCATGACCTCGACCTGCTGCCGCGGATTTTGATGTAGAGCCATCTGGCTACGGCCGCAATAGCGTAAATGAGTGTGGCGGATGCTGTGGTGGGCAAAACAATATAAAGAAGAGTAATAAAGACGCTCTCTATTGACCATTTCGGGCCAGAAGGATAAAGAGCCATTCCAACCAGCGTGCAGAGCACAGTGAACAAGAGCAGTGACAGAATCACAGCCCACATTGTCCGCATGGCCCTCGTCGCAATAATAAAACCGGCGGCGACGATAGCAGGAATAGTTGTGACCCCTACATAATATTGATTATATTCGCGTGGGCCATAGGGTCCGAATGGAAAGTTAGAATAATAGCAAAAGCAGGCTGTGGCACTGATCAAGATGCCCACTGCAATCGCAATTCGGTGGAAGCTCAAAGCCGTACCCTTAGTGTTCACTTATTTCTGGATGTTACTGTTCTTCGCTAGCTATTCTTATGAATAGCACAGTCCATGGGCCAGTGGCTACCGGTGTTGACAGACACATCGAGCTCCACGTTAACGCCCATTGGCGGAAAAAGGCCCAAAAAGCTGTCGTACTCGTATCGGTAGGCGCATCCGCTGCTACGGCCTTTGGAGCTTGTAGTTTGATAAACAAGTTCGTGATTAGGAGCGCCATCATGTTTGCCGGTAACGCGCATTCGACCGCCAGGATCGTATGAAGCGGTGACATCTACATTTATTGCTGGCGCTTGATTACATAGTGGGTTGGCGATGTTCTGAGTGAATCTCACCACTGCAATGGTGGATCCAGAGACCGTGGTGTTAAGACCAGACTTGTCCGCTGTCTTACGCTCTACGATTTTTCCGTCTTTTATTGCCTGTGTTTCGCCTACTTTATGGTCGATGTAGTCCGTGTGGGTTTTGCCGTTAATTACAGTCACGTTGCCGTGGTTTTCTCCACGGGAGGATGCGTAGCCTAGTCCCACATCTCGCGTTCGGAATGGCCTGTTGTCTCCAGCGTAGGAATCGAAGTCTCCGCCGCAGACTAGTGGTTTCTCGACTGATTTTTCCGGAATGAAGGTTGAGTATAGAAGCTGGGCCGATCCGTCAGCTGACTTCTCCGAGGAGGTCCGTGGCTCGAAAACATCGGTGTTGTGTTGGGCGGAACGCACTTCGGGATTGTTGATGTTCAGGCCAATAGACGCATCATTCGCTGGCGGTATCGTTACACCGTAGATGTGCTGCGTCTGTTCGCCATCTTTTTCCACTGTGTCAGAAATAAAGGTGTAGACGTTGGGCTTCGACCGATCGATAGTTTCGTCAATGTATTGGCTCTCCCGCGTTGTGGCAGCTTTCTTACCGTTGCGGTAGGCGGTCCACTGTGGTCGGTTGTCAATGTTGGGCCAGTCGAATACGGCTTCATGACTGCCGGCGCTCCACATAAACTGTTCGCCGGATGGGTTGCCTTGAACGTTCTCCTGTTTGGGCGAGACCAAGTACCTCTCAACTATAGTGCCGTCGGCGTCAGTTTTCAGTATCAGTCGATTGAGTGGGTCGTATTCGGCATTGCCGGGCTTATTCCGTGTTTCCGACCGGTTGCGGTGGGCTTCTGGCTGGTCGTTAACATCTACACTTCCTGCAGGTCGAGGTGCATTGAGTTCGGCCAGGCTGACCGCAGGCCCGGTTTCCCAAAGCTGTCCTTTTCCTGCCCGTGGGAGGGCCGTGTCCGCAGTGTGAGTGATACCTCTCGATTCAACATTGCTGTCCGGTTCTACAGCAATTGCAGTCGCAGTAGGAAACGCAAGAGAGAGCGCGATCGTAGGGGGTGCAATGCCAAAATGGGAGTACCTCATTGTGTCCTTCTTCGGCGTTCGATAATTCTATTTTAAGCTATCAGGTCGCTCGAGTCGTGTAAACAGTGCCGATAAGCCTCGGTTGCTGTCTGTGTTGGCATTTGCTCGGGGCAATGTCCCCTGTGCAACTGCGGCTGCGGTAGGTCTGAGTGCTTTTGACAAGACCCTGCCGCGGACTTTGGCGTACAGTCATCTTGTAAGGGTTGCCAGTTCAAAGATTAGAAGGGCAGCTGTCAGCATAGGCAGGTCGAAATAGTAAAGATTTATAGAAGCTACGCTAAACCGCAAACCCAGAAACCAGAGTCAATCGTCGCCATTACGAGGCCGGTGACTAGGAACATTTCGTAAGCGACAGGAGCATGGACCAGCCGGGGCGCATGGAACGCGCAGCGGTCGATGTGTCGGTCGCGCCCAAAGCGGGAAAGAAAGTCACGCCTATGTAGCCGAGATAGTTTCCAAGATCCCTGTAACGGTTGACGGGGATTCCGGTGTACATGCAGAACCACACCAATCCGGATGTAAGTCTGCTGACAGACAGTGCAATTCGGTGGAAGTTCACAGCCGTACCCTTAGTGTTCATTTATTGCCGGCTTCACGTTGGTCGTATGACCACGATAGCGTCGCGGACTCTCAGCTGGTTTTGCCTGCGGGTCTGTCTGGCCAGTCTTGGTGCCCCTTGGTACGGGGCACATTGATTCCGGCCTCTTTGCCAGCCGGGGCCGAGGCGGGGCTTGCGGATTCGTGGCTCGTGCCCCGGATCTTCGCAATGGTCCGCATGAGGTGGTAGATGCCGATAGCGCACGCAGTGCCGATCGCGATGCCCTCAAAGCGCATGCCCGCCGGAGCCCACGTGTAGTTGGCGATTGCGGTGATCATGGCAACCGCTGCCGTGTTGAGGTTTACCGGATCAGAGAAGTCCACACGGTTCTGCACCCAAATGCGGATGCCGAGCATGCCGATCATGCCGTAGAGAACAGTGGCCGCACCGCCGAGAACGCCCGGCGGGATGGTGGCAATGGCCGCACCGAACTTCGGCGTCATCGACAGTGCCAGCGCACACAGGGCGGCAAACATGTAGGCCGCCGTTGAATACACGCGAGTTGCAGCCATAACGCCGATGTTCTCCGCATACGTCGTCGTACCGGAACCACCTCCGGAACCAGCCAGGGCGGTCGAAAGACCGTCGGCGATGAGAGCGCGTCCCGTAATGGGATCGAGGTTCTGGCCGGTCATAGCGGACACGGACTTCACATGGCCGATGTTCTCAGCCACCAGAACGAACACCACAGGAATGAACAGACCCAGGTGCGAGGCGTCAAAAGCCGGTGCGTGGAAGGCGGGCAGGCCCACCCATGAAGCCTCGCCGATAGCAGAGAAGTCCACTTCGCCTCGGATGACTGCGGTGATGTAGCCGGCCGCCACACCGAATAGGATCGAAAGCCTGCCGATGATGCCGCGGAAGAACACCGTGATGAACAGAATCGCCCCGATCGTCACCATGGCTGTGACGGGTGCGAGCTTCACCCAGTTCCACGCGGCAGGTGCCAGGTTGAAGCCGATGAGCGCCACAATCGCCCCCGTGACAACCGGCGGCATCGTCACCTCAATCCAGCGCACACCGGCAAAGTGCACGATCACGCCGATCACCAGCAGTGCAACACCCGTCGTGATGATCCCACCCTGAGCAAGAGCCATACGCTCGGGATCAACACCCAGACCGGACTCCGGATCAAAACCGGTGATCGCCCCGATCGGTGCCAGCAGCGCAAAAGACGAACCGAGATACGACGGCATCTTGCCCAGGGTGATCAGCAGGAACAGCAGTGTGCCGATCGCAGTGAAGAACAGCGTCGTCGACGGCGGAAAACCTGTGAGAAGCGGCACAAGGAACGTCGCACCGAACATCGCGACAACGTGCTGGGCTCCGATCCCGAACGTCCGCCCCCAGGTCAGACGCTCCCTGGGGAGCACCACCTCGCCCGGGGAAACAGATTTGCCATTGCCGTGCAGCGACCAGATGCGATTCATGGTTCTCCTCGTGTTGACAGGTGGGCGTGCTACACGCCGCAGACCACAGAATACGCGCCCTGGGACGCCTGCGGGCCTACTATGGTTCCATGGCGACCAGTACGACTTCCCCCGCTGCTGGTAAGCGCAAGAAGCGCGCGAGCAGTGCACCTGCCGAACCCGAAGCGGGGCCCAAGAAAGCAAACCCGGTGACCGGGGCATGGATGGGAGTTTCCCGCATGGCAGGCGATCGAACCCGCAAGGTGTTTTCAGAAGAACCCCACGACGACCCATCGCCAACCCGCCGTGACGGCACCGGCTTCTTCCTCATCGGCTTAGCCCTCGTCGTCGCCGCATTCGAATGGTGGAACATCCCCGGAGCCATCGGCGGTGCAGTGCGCGCTGTCGTCGAAGGCACCGCGGGCCGTGTTGCGCTGGCCCTGCCGATCATCTTCGTGGGCTACGCCGTGCGCCTGTTCATGCGCGGTGCTGACACCCGCGGCAACAACCGCATTCTTTTCGGCCTCATCGGCTTCGTCGCCGCCGCTGCCGGTCTTGCACACATCTATGCCGGGGTGCCCACGTTCGCCAATTCGCACGAGGCGATGGCCAACGGGGGAGGTGCCATCGGCTTCCTCTTGGCGACGCCCCTCGTGGCTGCTGTCACCGAATACGTTGCGGTTCCGCTGCTGATCCTGCTGGGGCTGTTCTCGGTGCTCGTCATCACGGCAACCCCGGTGCAGGAGATCCCGTCGCGCCTCATGGGCGCCTACGACCGTCTGACCGGCGGACGTTCGCAGCGGTCTGAGGATGGTGACGAAGGCAGTGTTGACCTTGTCGCCGAAGACCGTCGCACGTCCACGCTCAAGCCGATGGGCGCAAAGCGCCGCGGCCGGAAGAAGCAGGACGACGCTGATGCCGAGAAGTCACGGGCCTATGACAAGGCTGTCATCGAAGAGTCCGAGACTCCGCCCTCGCAGCAGCAGACCACCGTCATGCCCGCATCGAGTGCTTCTGCCGCACCTGTCGCTGAAGACGCCGAAACGGAAGTCTTCGACGTCGATGCGCCTAAGCCCGGCCAGCGCCGCCAGACAAAGGCCGAAAAGGAACGTGCCGAGCTCAAGAAGAGCCTCGGCATGGATGATGGCGCGAACGCTGCCTCTGACGAGGATGCGGGGGCCGGTGCTGCCAAGAAGGCAGACGTTGTTCCCGCGGTGTCCACACCGGCCCCGCACCCGACCGGCGAGCTTCCCGAACGTGTCACCCAGCTGTCACTTGACGGCGATGTCACCTACACGCTGCCCAGCACTGATCTGCTCTCAGCTGGTCCTCCGGCCAAGGAGCGTTCGGAAGCCAACGACCGTGTTGTCGCAGCGCTGCGCGATGTCTTCGCAGAGTTCAAGATCAACGCCGAAGTGACCGGCTTCAGCCGCGGTCCGACGGTCACCCGCTACGAAGTTGAGCTGGGACCGGGCACCAAGGTTGAGAAGATCACCAACCTGTCGAAGAACATCGCCTACGCGGTGGCCAGCGCCGAAGTGCGGATCCTGTCGCCGATCCCCGGCAAGTCCGCAATCGGCATCGAGATCCCCAACAGCGACCGCGAAACGGTCGTGCTCGGCGATGTTCTGCGCTCCGGTGCGGCCCGCCAGACGGAACACCCCATGGTTGTCGGTGTGGGCAAGGACGTCGAAGGCGGCTTCGTTGTTGCCGATCTGTCGAAGATGCCGCACATGCTCGTGGCCGGTGCCACCGGTTCCGGTAAGTCGAGCTTCATCAACTCCATGATCACCTCGATCATGATGCGGGCAACCCCGGATGACGTGCGCATGATCCTCGTGGACCCCAAGCGTGTGGAGCTGACGATCTACGACGGCATCCCGCACCTCATCACCCCCATCATCACCAACCCGAAGAAGGCTGCAGAAGCCCTCGAGTGGGTGGTGAAGGAAATGGACGCGCGCTACGACGACCTCGCACACTTCGGCTTCAAGCACGTGCGCGAATTCAACAAGGCCGTCCGCGAAGGACGCATCTCGCCGCCTGCCGGCTCGGAGCGCACGCTTCAGCCCTACCCGTACCTGCTGGTGGTTGTGGATGAGCTCGCCGACCTCATGATGGTCGCCCCGCGCGATGTCGAAGCTTCGATTCAGCGCATCACCCAGCTGGCGCGCGCCGCCGGTATCCACCTGGTGCTGGCAACCCAGCGTCCGTCGGTCGATGTTGTCACCGGTCTTATCAAGGCGAACGTGCCCTCGCGACTGGCGTTTGCGACCTCGTCGCTGGCAGACTCCCGCGTGGTCCTCGACCAGCCGGGTGCTGAAAAGCTCATCGGCCAGGGTGACGCTCTGTTCCTGCCGATGGGTGCATCGCGGCCCATGCGCGTGCAGGGTGCGTGGATCAACGAATCTGAAATCGAAAAGGTCGTTGAACACGTCAAGGGCCAGCTGTCGCCGAACTACCGCGAAGACGTCCAGCAGGCCGCCCCGCAGAAGCAGATCGACGAAGAGATCGGCGACGATATGGACGACCTGCTGCAGGCCGTCGAACTCGTCGTTACAACCCAGTTCGGCTCGACCTCGATGCTGCAGCGCAAACTGCGTGTGGGCTTCGCCCGTGCGGGACGACTCATGGACCTCATGGAGTCCCGAGGAATCGTCGGGCCGTCCGAAGGTTCGAAAGCTCGCGACGTGCTGGTCAAACCGGAAGACCTCCCGGCCACACTCGCCTACATCAAAGGCGAGACTCCACCGGCAGAAGAATCCGCACCCGCAGATACCGCACCTGCCGCCCCAGCCGACACCAGTTCCGGTGCGGTTGGAGGGGACCAGGTGAGCTCCACCTCGTCAGACCCGCTCAGCCATTCCGACTACACGGATGACAGCGGGCGGACTTATGACGCCGAAACCGGGCTCGAGGTTGTTGAGGCCAGCGGCGAGGACGCCTGGGATCTCACCGGCCGCTGAGCGATACAGTGAGCATGATGGAAACTTCTACTCAGGCACCCAGTTCGTGGAATGTGCCCAACGCTTTGACGGTCCTGCGGATCCTCATGGTTCCGCTGTTCCTGTGGCTTCTGCTTGCCCAGGGCGGGCAGGATCCGGTCTTGCGGCTGTGGGCATTCGGCATCTTCTGCCTGGCGATGATCACCGACTGGATTGACGGCACGGTGGCCCGCAAGTACGGGCTGATCACCGACTTCGGCAAGATTGCCGACCCGATTGCCGACAAGGCGCTCATGTCCGCGGCGTTCATCGGTCTGGCGATCATCGGCGGGCCCGGCGGTCTGCCGTGGTGGGTGCCGGTCATCATCCTTGTGCGTGAATACGGCATCACCGTGATGCGTTTGATCGTGGTCAAGAAGATCGTGCTGCCGGCTTCGAAGGGCGGCAAGATCAAGACGGTTCTGCAGACTGTGGCCGTGGGCCTGCTGCTTCTGGTGGTTCCTGTTGGACACCTTGGTATTGCCGGCCTGACCGTGGGACTGCTCGTTGTGGCGTGGGTGATCCTCGTTGCCGCGATCGTCCAGACTCTGTGGTCGGGCATGCAGTACGTGGTTGATGTCAACAGGGCGCTGAAACAGGCGGGGTGAGCGCTGTGAATGCGGCTGGTGAGCCACGGTCGGCAGCCCGCGAAGTCATTGCCGCAGCGACCCAGCGCGGCCTGACGGTTGCCACCTGCGAATCCCTGACCGCGGGTCTTCTGGCTGCATCCCTGGCAGACGTGCCGGGCGCCTCGGCAGTTCTGCGCGGGGGACTGGTCACCTACGCGACCGAACTCAAGAACGCTTTGGCCCGGGTCGACGCTGACCTCCTGCGTGAGCGGGGTGCGGTTGATCCCGATGTCGCTCAGCAGATGGCACGAGGTGCCGCTGAAGTCTGCGGTGCTGACTTCGGGATTTCCTGTACTGGGGTTGCAGGGCCTGACCCTCAGGACGGCAAACCCGTCGGCCGAGTGTACATCGGTCTGTGGGAAGCCGCGGGTGTTGGCGATGCTGCAGGCGATGCTGATGCTGGCGACGCTGGTGAGGGGCACGGGCGCGTTGAGCGGTTCGACTTTTCCGGGAGCCGGGGGCAGATTCGCAGCCAGGTGGTTGACGCCTGTTTGGAGCTTCTGGCCAGCGCTGTGAAGTGAGTGTGGTCTTTTCGTGGTTCTGAGAGCGAGCGCGTTGGATCCTGAATGGATCATCAGTGCTTGAGTCAGGGCCTGCCTGTAGGCTTGGGGAACAAATCTTCACCGGCCGTGGTTGGTGATAGATGATGAACGAACAGATTTTTACGAGTCGCCTAGAGGGAGGCCACCTATGACTCTCGTCCGTACGGAAATCGGCGACACTCTGCGCGCAGCACGCCGCCGTCAGAACCGCACTCTGCGCGATGTTTCGACGGGTGCGCGCGTTTCGCTTGGCTACCTCAGCGAAATTGAACGCGGTCAGAAGGAAGCTTCGTCTGAGCTTCTGGCGTCGATCTGTTCTGCTCTTGATGTCCCGCTGTCGGTTGTTCTGCGTGAAGTCAGCGATCGCATTGCGCTGGCCGAAGGCGTCGAAATTCCGGACACCGTGCCGGCCGAAATGTCCGAAAGCTACCTGGGCGGGGACGCCCTGGCGCCGCAGCGCTGATTCTCTGCTGATGCAGCACACCGTCTACTGGGAACTCATGGAAGATGAGTTCGGTTCAATGCGCGCTCGTTCGCTGCACACCGATCTCGCGCTGAGTTCGCTTGATTCCCGCACACCGGCTGAAGCTTTTGATGCGGGTTTCGAACCGCGCGAAATCTGGGAAGCTATTTGCGAAAGCGCAGGGGTACCCTTGGAGCGTCGTCTGGGCAAAGACAAACCACTGTCGACGCCGTTCTGATATCGGCGGGGGTTGTTTTTTGGGGGGGGGTTTGCCGTTTGTATAATATGTGGGGGGGGGGGGGTGTTTTT
>CABTZE010000078.1 GCA_902489215.1 uncultured Brevibacterium sp. | reverse complement strand
GGACAGCAGGGTCCGGTTTTTTCCACCGTTTTGCCTTTTTCATCGACCAGGGCGGGGACGCGCCGGGGGCTCGAGCCGCAGACAATAGCCTCGCCCTGGCGCAGTGTTCCCGAGTCGACCAGCACGGTTGCAACTGCACCGCGGCCGCGGTCGAGCTTCGCTTCGATTGCAACACCGCGTGCTTCGCGGTCCGGGTTGGCCTGCAGGTCGAGTGCCGCGTCGGTGGTCAGCAGAACCGATTCGAGCAGATCGTCAATGCCCGTTCCCTGCTTAGCCGAGATCTTCACGAACATCGTGTCACCGCCGTACTCTTCGGCGATGAGGTTGTACTCGGTCAGCTGCTGCATGACCTTGTCCGGGTTGGCCTCGGGCTTGTCGACCTTGTTGACCGCCACGACGATCGGCACGCCGGCAGACTGCGCGTGGTTGAGCGCTTCAATCGTCTGCGGCATCACGCCGTCGTCAGCTGCGACAACGAGGACTGCGACGTCAGTGGCCTTCGCACCGCGAGCACGCATAGCCGTGAAGGCTTCGTGACCCGGGGTGTCGAGGAAGGTCATCTTGCGCTCTTCGCCTTCGTGTTCGACGGTCACCTGGTAAGCACCGATGTGCTGGGTGATGCCGCCGGATTCGCGGTCGATGACGTTGGTCTTGCGAATGGCGTCCAGCGTGCGGGTCTTACCGTGGTCGACGTGGCCCATGACGGTGACGACCGGCGGGCGCGGCTGCAGGAGGTCGTCGTCTTCGTCTTCGAGCTCTTCGGCTTCGAGGTCGTAGCCGAAGCTTTCGAGCAGTTCGCGGTCTTCGTCTTCGGGCGAGACGATTTCGATCTTGTAGCCGAGCTCTTCGCCCAGCACCTTGAACGTGTCTTCGTCCAGCGACTGCGTAATCGTCGCCATTTCGCCCAGGTGGAACAGGATTGTCACCAGGTTGGTGGGATCGGTTTCGATTCGCTCTGCGAAGTCCGCCAGCGAAGCACCGCGGCGCAGGCGCAGCGGCGTCGAACCGTCACCGCGAGGAACCTTGACACCGCCGACCGACGGTGCCTGCATTTCCTCCATTTCCTGACGCTTTGCCCTCTTGGACTTGCGTCGGCGACCGGAGGGTCCACCACGACCGAATGCACCCTGTGTGCCACCACGACCGGGACCGCGACGTCCTCCGCCGGGACGGCCTCCGCCGCGCGGAGGACCACCGGGACGACCGCCGCCGGGTGCACCGGGTCCGCCGGGGCCTCCGCGGCCGCCCTGGCCACCGCGACCACGACCGGGCGCGGGCTGGTTGAGGGCAGAGTTCTTGAGCATCGCAGGGTTCGGGCGAGGTGCGCCGGGGCGCGGCCCGGGGCGACCGCCGCCGGGCTTAGGTCCGGGCTTGCCGCCCTGGCCGCCAGAGCGCTGGTCGGATTTCGGCATACCCTGCTTGGGTGCGAAGGGGTTGTTGCCGGGGCGCGAACCACCAGGGCGCGGGCCGGGGCGAGGTGCCGACGGGCGCGGGCCCGGGGTGGGCATGCCCTGCTTGGATGCGAAGGGGTTGTTGCCGGGGCGCGAACCGCCGGGGCGAGGTGCCGCCGGACGAGGTGCCGGGGGTTCTTCGCTCTTTGCCGCAGGCTTGGGAGCGGGTTTGGGAGCGGGCTTCGGTGCGGCCGACTTCTTGGCAGCGGACGCTGCCGGCTTCGGGGCTGCGGGCTTCGGCGCCGACGAGCCGGCGCTCTTCGAAGCGGCCGGCTTTGCTGCCGTTGACTTTGCTGCCGTTGACTTGGCGGCGGTTGATTTTGCTGCAGGCTTAGCGGTTGTCGACTTCGCAGCGGTCGACTTGGCTGCAGGCTTCTTGGCCGCAGGTTTTTTGGCCGCAGGCTTTTTGGCCGCCGATTCAGCGTCGGCTGCGGGCTTGTCTGCACCGTCGAAGGCCTCGCGGACCTTGCGCACGACGGGAGCTTCCAGGGTTGAGGAGGCCGAGGTTACGAACTCGCCCATTTCCTGAAGCTTCGCAAGCACTTCTTTGCTTGTCGTTCCCAGCTCTTTTGCGAGCTGGTGAACACGGGGCTTTGCCACTTTTCTCCTGTCCGGGTTCCCTCCGAACAGGAGAGAACCTCATCGAGTCGGAACAGTGCTCATTTCACTGTCCACGTCCGTAAGTCTTGGGTGTCATTTCTGAGCACTCACTACTTGTTTTCCATCTTCTGCAACCACTTTCCGTGATCTTCGTATGCGCTTCGCGGGATCTTCTGTTTGAAGGCAGCTGCGAATGCGCTCTTCTTCACTGCCCGTTCAAGGCAGTCTGTCTGCGGATGAAGCCAGGCGCCCCTTCCGGGAAGCACCCGGCCCTCATCAACTGCAATCCGAATCGGATCGGTCTGCAGCACCAGACGGATGAGGTCGGTCTGCTGTGCTCTTGTACGGCACCCGATGCACATGCGTTCGGGCACGCCAGATGAAGAGACCACGCATGTTAGTCTACAGCACGGGCCCAGCCGACCCGCGGGGCCTAGGCTTCGACGATGTCGATCTTCCACCCCGTCAGCTTTGCGGCCAGGCGGGCGTTCTGCCCTTCCTTGCCGATCGCAAGCGAAAGAAGGTCCGAGCGCACGTAGGCCCGCGCCATCTTCGAGGCGGCGTCAAGCACTTCGACCCGTTCCACTTCCGCCGGGCTCAGGGCGTTGGCAATGAAGACAGTGGGGTCATCGCTGTAGTCGACGATATCGATCTTTTCAGCGCCGAGCTCGTTCATGACGGCCCGGACGCGAGTGCCCATTTCCCCAATGCAGGCGCCCTTGGCGTTGAGCCCCGGCACAGTCGCCTGCACCGCAAGCTTGGTGCGGTGTCCGGCTTCGCGCGCAATCGAGACGATTTCCACGCTGCCGTCGGCAATCTGCGGAACTTCGTGGGCGAAAAGTTTGCGCACGAGGTTCGGGTGGGTTCGCGAAACTGTGATCGACGGACCCTTGTTGCCGGGACGCACATCGGCAATGAACACGCGGATGCGTCGGCCGTGCGAATAGTCTTCCCCGGGAACCTGTTCGTGTGGGGGCAGAAGGGCTTCGACTTCGCCCAGGTCCACCTGGATCATGGCTGCGTCGCGGCCCTGCTGGATGATGCCGGAGACGATTTCGCCCTCTTTGTCGCGGAACGACCCCAGCACGCCTTCGTCTTCGACTGCGCGCAGGCGCTGATGAATGACATTGCGCGCTGTCATAGCAGCAATGCGGCCGAAGTCATCTGGCGTGTCGTCGAATTCCCCGATGGGGTTGTCGTCGGCGTCGAATTCCGTGGCCCAAATAGTGGCCTTACCGGTTTTCAGATCGATTTCGGCACGAGAGTCCGGGTAGTGGCCCTCCATGTTGTGGTACGCGCTCAGCAGAGCCTGTTCAATCAGCCCCACCAGCGTCGTCATCGGGATTTCGCGCTCGCTCTCAATCAGCCTCAGTGCGCCAAGATCGATGTCCACTGCCCGCTCCTCTTCTGTCTTGTTATTCAGTTTTTTCGGTTCAACCCTAGTTCATGCGCACAGCATGCCGCATCAGCGGAACTTAAGAACCACCTGGGCTTTTTCGATTCCGTCAAAGGAAAACTCGACCGGTTCGCGGCCCGAACCGGGGTCCAGAACAATGCCCAGCCCAGTTACGCCAGTGAGCACACCGGCGATCTTCTTGCCGTCGGTCGGCTTCACCTCGATCGTGCGTCCGACGTTCCTACGGAAGTGACGAGGCTCAGTCAGCGGGCGCAGCGCTCCCGGCGAAGACACCTCGAGTTCGTACGGCTTGTCGTTGAACAGCGGAAGCGGATCGACCACCTCGGAGATGACGCGGGTGGCCTGCTCGATGAGATCGGTTGACACAGCGTCAGTCGTGTCACCCGCGAGATCCACCGTGACCACCAGCCGCCGGTGCACACCCGCGGCGTGCATCTTCACGTCTTCCACCAGCAGGCCCAGCTCTTCCAGCGGACCGGCCACAGCCTGGGCGATGTCGTCTTCTGAATAAGCCATGCTCCTATTCTTGCCGCAGGACCACCGCAAGAACAACGCACCCTGCTTGCTTGATCGCACGCGGCTTTTATTTCACAGCTGAACACTCTCGCCGAGTAGGATGAGCGAATGGCCTACATCCTTCCCAAGCACACGAGCAGACGCGCTTTCCTCCTGCTCAGCGCGACTGCGGCACTGTCCGGGTGCGGCCTGCGCTTGGGCTCGCCAGAGGACCGCATGCAGGCTGAAGCCGAAGAATCCTCACGCGGCCGAATTGCCGCCGTGCTGGCCTCTATCAACGATGACAACCACGAAGAAGAGCGCACGAAGCTCACTGCGGCCATCGGCCCGCCGTGGACGTCTGACAGTTCCGGCTTCCCTGAGATTCCCCCGGAGCACACCTTCACTTCGGCCATGTACACCATCGTCGATCTGGTTCTGCGTGACATCCACACGCTCGGCGGACCGCAGACAGCCATCATCGTCGACGTGGCAGTCGGCGCATCAAACCTCCTGCCGAATTGGAAACCAGCCCAGCGGCGCTTCGCCCAGCTTCCCGCTCAGGGCTACCCCGACTTCGCCGACCGCAAACCATACAATCCAGGTGACGACGCCGATCCGCTTCACGAGTTCGCAGCGGCGGCGTTCAAAGCCTCCTACGGCTACACCAAGGTCGCCCTGGCAATGAAACCCGATAGCCGGGAACGCAGGGCGGCCGCCGCCAGGGTGGAAGCGCTCGCCAATGCTGCCGCTGACGCCAACATGCTGCTCAAGCAGGGCGAACGCGAAGAAGCGGCGAACCGTCCCGCGTGGAGCCTGCCGCACACCCCGTCTGACCCAGGGTCGGCAAAGCAGCTGGCTCAGCAGCTGGAGGACACGATCGCTGCGGCCCTGTTCAGAATGTTTGAAGACCCCGCCGCTGTTCCCCTGGCCGGCCGTGAGCTCAAAGCCAGCGCTGATGCTCGCATCGGCTTCGGCGGCAGACAGCTGCTGCGCTACGAAGGAGAAGCCCAGTGAAAGTCCCTCCCGTGCTCCTCAATTCGGCAACGCAGACCCAAGGTGAGGAACGCGCGCAGGCTTGGGCCGCCGCGCTGGACCACATCGTGTTCGAACTTTTCGACCGGTGGAAGCTCACGGACGATCCCCAACCGGGTTCCCCCTGGGCGGGCGCAGAAAGCCTCGTCATTCCGGTCCGTCTGCACGACGGCTTCCCCGCGGTGCTGCGCATAGCCGCACCGAACACCGACAACCCGACGGTGCACGAACAGACCATCCGGGCGCTGCGAGCGTGGGGTGGGCACGGCGCTGTACGGATCATCGAAGACGACCCGTCCATGCGCGCCACGCTGCAAGAACGACTGCGCACCGAGGTCAACCTGTCGACGGAGCCGCTGCACGCGGTCGCACCCATCTGGGGGCAGCTGGTGCAGGCGCTGCGGGTGCCGGGCACAAACGGATTCGTTCGCGTCCAGGACATCGCCGCCGCATGGCTCAAGCGCTTTGACACCGATGTGCGTCTTGTCGACAGCTTCCCGGCATTCACCCAAGCCGACCAGCAAGTGCTCTCCACTGCGCTGTCGTGGACGAAAGAGCTGGCGGGTGCTGCCGACAGCTGGCTGCTGCACGCTGACCTGCACTACTACAACATCCTTGCCGGCAACCCGGATGCAAACGGCATCGCCACGTGGAAGGCCATCGACCCGCAGCCGCTCACGGGCCCCACCGAGTACATGCTCGCACCGCTCATGTGGAACCGGCTGGGCGAAATCCCCGGAACTGACCCCGAAGGTCAGGCTGACTGGCTGCGCGGATTCGCGGCCGAGCTTTCCCGCCGCGCGCAGATCAACCCCAGCGGGGCGATGGGCGCTTCTGTCGCCCGGGAAGTCCAGAACATGTTCTGGTACTTGCGCGCTGCCGCGGAAGGCAACCCTCGACTGATCGAAGACGCCGAGCGCTCCCTGTGGGTTGCCCGCGCCCTCACCGGAGTCAGTGTGCAGGGCGTCACCACCCAGCAGCTCAAACCGCTCGGCTGACGCGCAGCGCTGCCGCCCGCGGCAGAAAACGCCGGTGCCCCAAGCGTGACGCTTGGGGCACCGGCGTTTGCGTACGGCTGGCGGTTCAAGTGCCAGCACCTGGCGCTTACAGAAGTTCGATGGCGTCCTGCTTGGCGTACTGTTCCCGCAGTCGGGCAACGACGGCCTCTGCGGCTTCGTCAAGCGGCAGGTCGGTCGATTCTCCAGTGAAGCGGTCACGAAGTTCCACAACACCGTCGGCCAGGCCGCGGCCGGCGACAAGCACGTTCGGCACACCCAGCAGTTCAGCGTCGCCGAATTTCATGCCGGGCGAAACCTTCGGACGGTCATCCAGCAGAACTCGGAAGCCGGCCTCTTCGATGGCCGCAGCGAGCTTTTCAGCAGCTTCCAGCGGTTCGTCGCCCTTGCCGGTGGCGACAATGTGCACGTCGGCGGGAGCCAGGTGCACCGGCCACAGGAGACCTTTGTCATCGGCGAACTCTTCGACCAGGCAAGCCAGAACACGGGTGACGCCGATGCCGTAGCTGCCCATCGTGACGACGCGGGACTTGCCGTTCTCATCGAGCACGTTCAGGCCGAGAGCTTCAGCGTAGCGGGTGCCGAGTTTGAAGATCTGGCCGATCTCCACACCGCGGGCAAGCTGCAGCGGTCCGGATCCGTCCGGGGCGGGGTCGCCCTCGCGGATTTCAGCGGCTTCGATGTAGCCGTCAGCCTTGAAGTCACGGCCGGCGGTGAGGTTGAAGACGTGCTTGCGGTCTTCGTTGGCGCCGGTGATCCACTGGGTGCCATCAGAGACGCGCGGGTCCAGGAAATAGCGGATGCCGGTGGAGCTTTCTGCACCCAGGACAGGCGCATCCAGCGAGTTTCCGGGGCCGATGTACCCGGGAACGAGCCCGGGGTGCTTCTTGAGGTCCTCTTCGGCTGCCGGTTCGAGGTCAACTTCACCGTCGCCGAGCAGACCGGTACCCGCAGCGCGGTCGAGATCGGCAGCGCGGTCGCCGGGCAGGCCGATGACGATGACTTCGCGTTCGCCGTCGGGGTGGATGAGGGCGCACACGACGTTCTTGAGCGTGTCTGCGGCCGTCCAGGGGCGGTCGGAGCGCGGGAAGACTTCGTTTGCGCTTTCGACCAGGGTCTCGATGGTGCGCGCGTCCGGCGTTTCCATGACCTGTGCTTCCGGCAGACCGTCAAACGGCACGGGGTCGGCCAGTGGAGTGGTGACGGCTTCGACGTTGGCGGTGTAGCCGCCGTCTGAGCGGACGTAGGTGTCTTCGCCGACTTCGCTCGGGTAGAGGAATTCGTGCGTGCCGGAGCCACCCATTGCACCGGGGGTGGCCTCCACGACGACGTACGGCAGGCCCAGGCGGTTGAAGACGTTGATATAGGCCCGGCGCATGGCTTCGTAGGAAGCGTCGAGGCTCGCGTCGTCCATGTCGAAGGAGTAGGCGTCCTTCATGATGAATTCGCGTCCGCGCAGCAGGCCGGCCCGCGGGCGTGCTTCGTCGCGGTACTTTGTCTGAATCTGGTACAGGTTCAGCGGGAGGTCCTTGTATGACGAGTAGAGGTCGCCCACCAGCATGGTGAACACCTCTTCGTGGGTCGGTGCGAGCAGATAGTCGTGCTCGCGGCGATCCTTCAGACGGAAGATGCCCTCACCGAACGCGGCCCAGCGACCGGACTGTTCGTAGGGTTCAGCGGGCAGCAGAGCCGGGAAGTGAACTTCCTGGCTTCCGGCGCGCTCCATTTCCTCGCGGACAATCGCTTCAACGCGCTCGAGGACTTTCAGGCCCAGCGGCAGCCACGAGAAGACGCCGGGCGAGGTGCGGCGAATGTAGCCGGCGCGGTGCAGCAGTTTGTGGCTTTTGATTTCGGCATCGGCCGGATCTTCTTTCAGCGTCCGGACGAACAGCTTCGACAGCCGCAGGGTCATGTGGGCTCCTTTTTCGGGCAGGTATCGGGGCAAGATTATCACCGGCGCTACAGTTGTTCGCAGTGTCTTCGCCACCGGGCCGACCACGCCGAAAGGAGCCTTATGCCGGAGCTGAGTTTTGATGCCGGCACAAGCCAGCGGATTGATGTCTGGCTGTGGTGTGTTCGCGCGTTCAAAACCCGATCTTTGGCACAGAAAGAGATCAAGTCCGGGCACGTGCGCATTGACGGCGACCGGGCGAAGCCTTCGGACAAGGTGAAGATCGGCCAGGTTGTCGTCATCCGCCGGCCGGGTGCTGAGCGCGTGCTCACGGTCCAGGGTTTTCTCGACACGCGCGGGCCGGCTTCCATGGCCTCAGCCTGCTACATCGATACGTCTCCCCCGCCGAACCCGCTGCTGCGAGCCCCGGTTCCCAAGCGTGAAAAGGGTGCTGGGCGGCCTACGAAGAAGGACCGCCGGGCCTGGGACCGGCTGCGCGGGCGCACATCCCGCTGAGCTCACGAGGCGCCGCTTAAGCCGCGCTGTTCGCGCGCCTTTGTGCGGCTCACGGGATTGTCTGCGTGCGTGTGCTCACCTCAGTAGGTCACGGTTGCAAACGTTCCGACCTGAACGAAGCCGGCTTTTGCGTAAGCGCGAAGGGCCGGTTCGTTGTGACTGTTGGCGTACAGCGTGACGATAGGGGCAAAGCGCCTGCGAATGAGCGCCGTCGTGGCAGCCATGGCGCGTGAGGCCACTCCCCTGCCTCGGTATTCAGGGTGCACCCACACACCCTGCACTTGAACCGATGTCACCGAGCCGATTCCGATATCGGCTTTGAACACCACCTGTTCGTCGGACATCCGGTTGGGCCACAGCGGCATGGGCTCACCCGTTGGTGCGGTGCGGACCGTATAGCCCAGCGACAGACCGCTGGCGATGAGTCCCTCGACCCGGTTTCGATAGCCGACGTTTCCTCCTTCGAGAGGTGAGTGCCCCACTTCTTCTTCGTACATGGCGACGGAAGCCGGGAAGACAACCTCCGCCTCGTACGGGGAGAACTGCCGGACCAGGGGGTCCGGCACAGCGGTCGGCGGGGCAAGTGCACTCAGCAGAGGCTGGTCGGGCCTGCGATCTCGAGGCGGCCCCCAGTTCAGCCGGGAGGTCAGGTCAAGAACCTGCTCGGCAGGACCCACAAACGACGATGGCCTGCGCCCCTCGTGGTTGAGGATTGCAGCCATGACGCGGTTGGTTTCGGGGCCGGCACTCAGCGGAACAATCGTGCTGCCCAGCCAGTAGGCGGCAACCGGGCGCCCCTCACGGAAGCATCCCACCAAGCGACCGGCGGGGCTGGCTATCTCGGCTGTGCGCGAGCGTTCCAACAGCGCCTGCAAGAAGACGTTCGCCGCGGGATCACGGGCGATCTCCGCGGCGACCCAGTCGGTGTGCTCATGCAGCAGCGGGGCTGCCAGAACCGTCACCCGACG
>CABTZE010000077.1 GCA_902489215.1 uncultured Brevibacterium sp. | reverse complement strand
GAATCCAGGGACCCCTGTGGAAGACTTTGCGGCCCACCGCCAGAGTCTCCGAACCCAGCGAGGCGCCCTCAGAGGAGCGCAGCCACGCGCCGACCATGCGAACCGTATCGCCGTTCTTGTCGAGTGACAGAATTCTGGCGCGGCTCTTTGCTTCCACGCTGCCGTCTGCGCCGAATGCGGGAACGTTAAAATCCACGGTGCCGATGCCGGCGAGTTTCGGGTCGCTGAAGAACCCCGAGTCATCCACTGCCGGCTGTGTCGACTGCGTGTCCTCGGTCGCGTGATCTTCTGTCTTGTCCGCTTTACCCTCCGATTCACCCCCGAGAGAACATCCAGAGAGCACCAGAAGAGATGTCACAAAAACAGAAGCAGCGGTTCGCAGGCGCACCGTGGAATTCCTCCTATGCGAGTTCGGCCTGGTCAGGCTAGCCGCACGGGCTAAGACACAGGCGAACTTAGCACCCGATGCTCAGCCGGATCAGCACTGTCAGAAAGCGTGCACACACTGTTCACGTGGAGTTAACTGACTTTCACGCCACCTCCGCTACCGACGTTCCGCGCCTAGTCAGGGCTGTGCGGGGGCATCACCGCCGCAGCCCCGCCGACTCCCCCCTCTCATCATGTGGACGCCACTTAGGACTGTAGACCCTAATCGAGGCCCACAGAAACGGAGCCGCAGCGCGCGGTCGGCGGCAGGCTCAGACGCCGCAATCCCCGAGTTTTCCGGCCAAACAGCCTCTGACCTGCACAAACAAGCGCGCATACAGCGGGTTAACCCTTATTGAACATTCGCTGAGCAGGACTTTTGGGCCTTGATCAGCTCCAAAACGCCGCCATAAGGTCTCAGACGTAAGCGCTTGGGCACCGCGTCCCGCCGCCTCGTAATCCGTATCGATGCAGTGAGCGGCAACAGCCACGAACCTGCGCCAAGTCACAACCGATACAGCAAACGAGGGAGATATCCGTGTCCAACCGCCGGGTCCTGCTTCCCGAGAATGTCTGGTGCTTCGACGGTACGTTCGAATGCGCCGCCCTCGCGGTCGAGCGCGCGGGCACCAATCCCCCGCTGATCGTCATCGAAGCCGGCAACACCAGCGAAGAAACCCTCGTCGGCCAGGCGCGTTCCGCTCAAGTCGACTCCGAGCTCATCATCTTTCCCAGCCGCCTGGGCCCCCTGGGACGTGCTGCCATGGCTGACTTCGGCCGTCAGCTGGCGGCCTCACACGACCTGGGCCTCGTAGTTGCGGTTCTTGAGGAAATCGAGAAGGCCTCGCGGAACTTTGTCATCACCGGCAAGCCGGGCAGCCTCAAGCGCCCCAACCCCAACCTGTGGCAGCACCTCATCGGCTTTCTGCCCTCAAGGATCGCACTCGGCGAACTGGGCGGAAGCGTGAGAATCGTCGGCCCCAAGGGACTCCCCGACGACGCGCGCAGCGGTTACGCCGTGCCGAACATGGTGCTGCACTCCACGGCACCACAAGAAAACGCAGAAGCGTGTCGAACCGCCCTCAACGAGTTCTCGCAAGCGGCTTCAGCGGTACAGCACATCGCCCACCCGCGGCTGACAGAAACCCAAGCCGAATGGTGGGGACCGCGCGACGCAATTGAAATCGTCGCCGTACCCGCCGACATTTCGCCGATCATCGCCTCGGTCAAGAACAGGGCGCGCACCTCCTGCTCCTGGTGCGGTCTGTCGACCGTCACCCCCGTGTGCGGCTTCTGCCGCGCGGACGGCGAAGCACCCCGTTCCACCTCGCGCCCCAAACCTGAAGGACAGTACGCATGAATCCTCGTCAGCGCCGCGGTGTCATCACCCTGATCATCGCCGCTATAGGTGCGATCGCCGTGTTCCTCGGGATCGTCGCCTACGTCGGAAACGTCAACGCCGAAGTGGGCCCCCGCGTGACCGTGTACAAAGCGGCCGAAGACATCGGCACGTACCAGACGATCAACCCCGAAGAGGACGTCGAAACGGTCGAGATTCCCGAAAAGTACGTCACCCCGCTCATGATCACCTCGCTTGATCAGCTTGCCGGGCAGAAGGCGCGCACATCGATCACCGCCGGTTCGATCCTGCAGACCGATTCGCTCACACCGGTGTCCGCTCTCGAAGACGGCGAGCGCGAAGTGACCATCACGTTTGAAGCCGCGGAGGGCATCAACGGACGCGTACAGCCCGGTGACGTCGTCGACGTGGTCGCCGCCTTCGCCCGCGAACGCGAAGACAAATCAAACGGCGGGGACTACCGACGCGCGGACATCCCCTACAACGTCGCCGGTGTTCTCGTGGCAAACGCCAAAGTCATCGCGGTAGGCCAGGCAGCCCCCGAAGTCGATATCAAAGGCGGCCAGGGCGCCGGCGAATCCGCTGTCGAAGGCGTAGCTGAAAAAGTCGCCGTGACATTCGCAGTATCGGTCAAAGACGCCGCCCGCCTGTCCTACGGAGAAAGCTTCGCGGTGTCCATGCGCCTGCTGCGCTCGGGCAACAACGAAACCGGTTCGAAGATCGAAGACGGCGACAAGTCCTTTGAAGATCCCGATCTGCCGCCGGCTCTTGGGTCGACGGGCAGCAAGTGACAGACGCGGCAGAACACAGGAGGAAGCACACCATGACCACCGCGCTCATCGTCAGCGCTGATGAACAGAGGGCCTGGCAGATCCGGGAGGCACTCAGCGCGGCCGATGTCGAAATCGGCCAGGTATTCGCGACCTCCCACGCCCTGCTGCATCGACTGGCCCAGCCCGGCGAAGCCCCTGTCGACCTTCTGGTGATCGACGAGAACTCAACCCCGATGAACCAGTGGGACCTTATCCGCGAGCTCGGAGTTCGACAGCCGACAAGCGCTGTTCTAGCGGTGGTGACCGACCCTCAGCCGGAGGATTACACGGCTGCGCTGTCCAACGGCGCCCGAGGTGTCGTGCGCTTCCCGCTGTCCTACGAAGAGATTGCCTCGCTGGTCGAAAGCGCTGTCGGCTGGTCAGCCGTTCTGCGGGACGTGGTTGCCACACCAGCGGAAGACACGATCGATCGCGGCGGCAAGATCCTCGTTACGGCGGGCGCAAAGGGCGGCACCGGCACGACCACGCTGGCTCTGCACCTGGCGCTGCGCGCAGCGGCGCACCGTCCCAATGACCGGATCGTCTTCGTGGACCTCGATCTGCAGAAGCCCGATGTCTCGGTGTTGCTGGACGTGCCCCAGAACCGCAACCTCACGGACCTCCTGGGCGTCATCGAGGAACTCACGCCGCGTCACCTTGACGATGTTCTGTTCCGCCACCCCAGTGGCCTGCGGGTTCTCTTCGGCCCGGAACACGGCGAAGACGGCGAGCGTGTCACAGAGTTCGCCGCCCGCCAGATGCTCAGTATGCTCGCCGCACGCGCGGATCTCGTCGTGGTCGACATCGGCTCGGTCATCGGCGAAGCGGGAGCCACCGCGCTGGAAATGGCACACACAATCCTCAGCGTTTCGACCCTCGACGTTCTCAGCCTGCGCGGTGTGCACCGGCAGACGGAGCTGTGGGACAGGCTCAACATCCAAACGGAAGGCTCCGTGCGGATTGTTCTGAACAAGGTCACGAAGAACAGCGATCTGAGTCCCAGCGCGGCCAAACGGATCTTGAACTACCCGCTGCTCGAGGCGGTCGCCCACGATGACACGCGGGGTCTCGAGGCAGCGGTCAACCGCCGCGACACCGACTTGGCTTCCCCGGTCTGGAAGCAGGATCTTGATGCGATCCTCCAGGAGCTGGGCATCATTGCTCCCCCGTCGATTCACGACAAGCCGCAACGTCCGCGCTTCGGCATCGGGGGCAAGAAGAAAAAGGACGGAGACTCTCTCGAGGCTCTCCCGCCAGGCGGGCAGAACAGCAGTCCAGCCCCGGCGGCACAGGCAGACCAGGGTCAGCTTCCGCCTCGTCCCGCGCAGCCACCGGCAGTCGGCAGCCAGCCCACAGGTGCTCTCCAACCTGCTGGCGCGTCAGCACCCGTCGCGAGCGCAGACAATGCGGAGGCTTCGCTCAAGCGGCCCCGATCGCGCAGCCGCTTCCGCAAGGCGGGCAAGGCCGGTTCGGAACGCGGAGCCGTCAGCATTGAGGCGTTGGGCATCGCCACCCTATTCGGCGTCTGCGCGGCAATTGCATTCCAGATGCTGCTCGTAGGCGTCACGTTCGTGCTCGCCAGCCACGCAGCTGACGAAGGTGCCCGCGCAGCCGCGGTCGGGGACAATGCCACCGCCGCCGCGGTGAGCGCCACACCCGGCGCGTGGGCTGACGACATGACGGTGAGCCAGGCCGGAGGACGGGTCACCGTGAGGATGAAAGCCCCGACTCTCATTCCGAAGACCAGCGATTTCGCCCTGACCATTCCCGCCAGCGCAGGCGTCGTTAAGGAGCCATCATGATGAGCGTCCGCAAACTCAAAGACCGCCTGTACGCTGCGCGCAAGGGTGAGCGCGGTGTAGTCAGCATCGAGTTCCTCGGCAGCGCCACCATGTTCCTGGTCGGAGGGCTGATCGCCCTGCAGATCATGCTCGCCATGCACGCCCTGTCTCAGGCAAACCACGCTGCGCGCAACGGCGCTCGTGCCGAGGCCATCAGCATGGGCAGCGGCACACCCGCGGCCTATGCGGCAGTCAGCGAATCGCTGCGCAGCGAAACCCGCGCGCACTGCGGCGGAGCCAAAGAGATCAACTGCACGGTGCAGATCGACATGCCGTACCTGGGCATGAACTGGATTTCGCAGATCATTCCGCCCGTCACGGTCACGCGCACTGCACACTTTGTACGGACGGAACCCTTCTGATGGCACTCCTCAACCGCACCCGCGGAAAACGCACCGACGACTTCGACTTCGCCGGCGGTGAACAGCTCAGCCCCGAACAGCAGACCATCCGCACCTACCGGAAGATGCTGCTGGACGAAGTCGACCTCGACGAGCTGAGCAAATACGACGCAACACAGCGCCGTGTTCGGCTCGAGCGTGTGCTCAGCCACCTGATTTCCCAGTCCGGTCCCGTCATGTCGGCATCTGCCCGGCAATCGCTCATCCGCCGCGTCGTCGACGAAGCACTCGGCCTCGGTGTTCTCGAACCCCTGCTGGCTGACCCATCCGTCACCGAAATCATGGTCAACGGACCCGACGATGTCTACGTTGAACGCCGCGGTCGCCTGCAGAAGCTCGACATGGGCTTTTCGAACTCCGCACAGCTGATGCAGACAATCGACAGGATCGTCGCGGCGGTCAACCGCCGCGTTGACGAGTCCTCCCCCATGGTGGATGCACGCCTGCCCACCGGTGAGCGCGTCAACGTCATCGTCCCACCCCTGGCGCTCGACGGCCCCACCATGACCATCCGCCGCTTCCCCACTCCCTTCACCCTCGACGACCTCATCGAAAAAGGATCACTCGACCCCACCTCGCGCGACTTCCTCGCATCATGCGTGCGGGCACGATTCAACATCGTGGTCTCCGGAGGCACCGGCACGGGTAAGACGACCATGCTCAATGCGCTGTCCGGTCTGATCTCGGATGCCGACCGCATCGTCACGATCGAAGACTCCGCCGAACTCCAGCTGCAGCAGCCCCACGTGGTCCGCCTGGAATCCCGTCCGGCCAATATCGAAGGCAAGGGGCAGGTGACGATTCGCGACCTGGTCCGCAACAGCCTCCGCATGCGGCCTGACCGCATCATCGTCGGTGAGGTCCGCGGTGGTGAGACCCTCGACATGCTCCAGGCGATGAACACCGGTCACGACGGCTCTTTGGTGACAGTGCACGCCAACAACGCAGCCGATGCGGTATCACGTCTTGAAACCCTCGCGTCGATGAGCGAACTGTCAATTCCCTACGCTGCGCTGCGCGACCAGATCAATTCCGCGGTCGACCTCATCGTCCAGCTGTCCCGCGGTGTTGACGGTTCGCGCCGCATTTCCGAGATCGCCGCCGTGACCTCAAAGAGCCGCGAAGAGTTCACGCTCTCCCCCATCATGAGCTTCAACGCCGACCCGATCACGGAAGAGCGCAGGGTTACGGGACGCTTCGTCTTCCACCCCCTGCCGGAGATCATTGCCCACCGCATGTGGCTTGCCGGTGAACAGCTGCCCGCGGGCATCCCCGGGGTTGAGGCATGAATCCAGCAGCGATTCTGCTGATCGCCGCAGCCGTCGTCATTCTGGGCGCGGCGGGGTTCTCTGCTTTCCTTCTGGGCACGTGGGATCGACAGTCAATTGTTCAGCGCGAGCGCTCGCTCATTCGCAGTGCGGGACTGCGCGCGACGATCTTCGACCCCCTCGATCGACTGCTTATGAAGCTGTCGCCCATTCGGAAACTGCAGCGGCTCATGACAGAAGCGAACGTGCGCCGACTGCGCGTCAGCGAGTTCCTCCTGCTGGTGACAGCGGCCGCTTTGCTGACAACCGTCATGTTCAACCGGATCATGGCGCTGCACTGGGCGGTTCTGCTGGGCGCGGGCGTGTTCTTCATCGCCCTCTACGTGCTCACTGTTCTCCACCGCCGCCAGTACGAGCAGATTGTGGCCCAGCTGCCCGAGTTCGCCCGCATTCTGGCCTCAACGACCGGAGCTGGTCTGTCCATTCAGACGGCGCTGCACATTGCCGGTGAAGAGCTTCCCGACCCCGCCGGCCGCGAAATCAGAATGCTGTCACGCGAACTCGATCTGGGCACTCCGCTGGACATCGCGTTCGAACGCCTGCGTGATCGGGTTCCCGGCCGCGACTTGGGAGTTCTCGTGTCCACACTGGTCATTTCCCACCGTTCCGGCGGTTCGCTCATCACAGCTCTGCGCGACCTGTCCACCACACTGGAGAACCGCAAGGAAACCACCCGTGAGGTCCGCACCCTCGTCGCCGAAGCCAGCTACACCGGCTACATGGTCGCCGGCATGGGCGTAGTTCTCATGGCCGTGCTCATGCTCATCAATGACCAGGTGCTCTACAAGATGACCAGCTCGATCGTCGGACAGGTTGTTCTCGTCATCACCGGCGGCGCCTACCTCCTGGGTCTCTTCATCATCAACCGTCTGACGAGGGTCAAACTGTGATCGCACTCGCTTTCGGGCTGTGCGCCCTGCTCATCTGCTTTGCCGTCTACCGCGGGCTGAGCATGATGCGCTCAGACCCCCTCGACGCCCTGTCAGAACAGGATCGCGCGCTTGTGCGCGTTCCCGTGCAGAAGCAGAAAGCCCAAACGGGTCCTCTCAGCCGTCTGGCTGAGCGCTTCGGGCGAGAATTCGAGAACATCCTCGGCACCGGGTATCGGAACCTGATGTCGCGCAAGATCGTCGAATCCGGCAAAGCCGACTACGCGAACTTCTCGCAGTTCATGACGATGAAGACGAAGCTCACGCTTCTGGGCATCGCTCCCGCTCTATTGCTTGGCGTGTTCTTCGGCTACTGGCTTGCCACAGTGGGAATCGTGCTGGCCCTGTTCTTCATTCCGGACATCGCCCTGTGGTCAAAGGCTTCGGAGCGGCAAGAGAAGATCGAGGACGACCTTCCGGACTTCCTCGATGTTCTGGCCGTCACGGTTTCAGCTGGTCTTTCATTCCGCGGAGCTCTCGAACGAGTCATCGACCGCTCGGAGGGTCCGCTGGCGGAAGAAATGCAGCTTGTTCTACGCCAAATGGACGTCGGGGAATCACGGTCGGAAGCATTTGCGAGCCTGCGTGCCCGCAACTCGTCGAAGTCCCTGGACTCTTTTGTCGTCGCACTGCTGCAGTCGGAAGAGCTCGGCTCTCCGCTGACCGAGGCACTCAACCAGATCGCCCTCGACATGCGCCGGGTAACGGCACAGCGTGCCCGCCAGAAAGCATCGCGAGCGAACCCCAAGATCTCTGCGGTCGTGTCACTCATCATGGTTCCGGCCACCATGCTGCTGATCGGCGTGGGCATGTACTACGCCGTCGACTTCGACTTCGGCGAAATCTTCGGAAGGGTCAAGCAGTGAAGCCGTCGTGGTCGCGCACCGAGTGGGAACCGGGGCAGGTTCTGATCCAGGCGGGAAAACTCGTGCTGTTCATGCGTCTGCTGGCCAACCTGCCGATGGTGCTTGCGTGGCGCAACGAACCGCCGACGGTTTTTGCCGTTGTCTTCGCCGCGCTGACGACGACGGTCACCCTCGTGCTCATCCTGGCGTGGTCGTCAGTCATCCCGTTCGTCGTCAAACACCCTGCAACTGTTCTGGTCGATGTCGGCCTGTCGACGGTTCTCGTAGCGGTCTCGAGCTCATCCGCCGTGTACATTGCATACCTCCTGTGCGGCGCGTTCCTCGTGGGGATGCTGTTCGATGCGTCCTACCGGCACCTCATTACGGCACTCATCGTCGTTGTGTACGCGGCCGTGTTCATCTTCGATCCCCGCGCAACCGACACCCAGCCGGCCATCACATCGGTGTCTGTGTGGGCAACGATCGTCACGCTGATCGTGTGCGTCCACATGGGCGCAACTCTGCGCACTCTGCAGTGGCGGATTGACGCCGCCCTCGAACAGTCGGCTCAGAGCGCGCACGATGCCGCACTCGGCGAAGAGCGTTCGCGCCTTGCCCGCGAACTCCACGATTCTTTGACGAAGACACTCGTGGGCATCGGCCTGCAGGCCACGGCACTGCGGATGAAGCACCCCGAGTGCGCTGAGACCGCCGACACGATCACGCAAGCTGCCAACGAGGCGGTCAAAGAGTCCCGCAAGATCCTCACGGACCTGCGCGACGGGACGGAAACCTCCGTCAGGGAGTCGCTGCAGCGTGCGCTGGAGGAAATCGGCACGCTTTACGGCATCACAGTTAAAACAGAAATCGAATCGCTCAACGTTCGCGCTTCTGAACCTGCGGTCTACGTGGTCCGCAAGATCACGGAAGAGGCTGTCATCAACGCCGCCAAACACAGCGGAACGGACGAGGTCGACGTTACGGTCCGCTTGCTGCCCGGGCGCATTACGGCTGTTGTCAGCGACAAGGGGGCTGGTATGAGCAGGGGAACCTCCGGTCGCAGCGTCGGGCATTTCGGCCTGACCGGCATGCGCGAACGCGCTGCATCGATCGGCGGTCGGGGCGACATCGATTCGAAGCCCGGGACCGGAACGACCATCAGCATTGCTGCACCGCTGAAAGGACAGGAACATGACGCAGAACCTGCGTATTCTCATCGCTGACGACAATTCGGTTGTGCGGGTGGGCCTTGAACACATCATCAGGGCGCTTGACGATTTCGAACTTGTCGCCGTTGCAGCCGATGGAGCCGAAGCCATTGAAAAGGGCCACGATGCCAAACCGGACATCTGTCTGCTTGACGTTCGCATGCCCGGCACCGACGGCATCACGGCGGCCGCCGCGCTGTCAGAGATCAGCACCGTCATCATGCTGTCGCACAGCGAAGAAACCGAGATCATCAAGGCCGCTCTACAGGCCGGCGCACGCGGATACGTGGTCTACAGCGAATTCGATCCCGACAGCTTTGCGCACAACCTCCGGTCTGTTGCAGCAGGTTCGTTC
>CABTZE010000076.1 GCA_902489215.1 uncultured Brevibacterium sp. | reverse complement strand
TTGGGCGGGCGGACTGTGCCGTTGAGGGTGCTCAGCTGGCCCTGCAGGTGATGTTGCTGCCGCTGACGGGCCTGCGGATCGGCGCGATGCTCAAACGCCTGTGGTTCCTGCCCGGCGCAGCTCTCATCGCCGCTTGGGCCACAACAATCCTGGCGGAGAAAACCGGCGACGTGCTGGTGCACGTCGGTCCGCTGCTCATCACCACCGGATCGCTGGCATCCGGTACCGCAATCGGCGTCCGCGTGCTGGCGCTCGCCCTGCCCGGAATCGCCATCGCATCGACCGTCGACCCCACCGACCTGGCAGACGCGCTCGTGCAGAAGCTGCACCTGCCGGAGCGGTTCGTCATGTCTGCGCTCGCCGCCACCCGGCTGGTCACGCTGTTCACGGCCGAATGGCAGACGCTGTCCTTTGCCCGCCGCGCCCGAGGTGTAGGCCCCGACACGCTGCTCCGCCGGCTGGGCGGGGTGGTCCCGGTGGCATTCGCGCTGCTCGTCCAGGCAATCCGCCGCGGCACCCGCCTGGCAATGGCCATGGAAGGCAGGGGTTTTGGCACCAGCCGCCGCACCCAGCTGCGCCAGTCGCGTTTTCATCCGCGGGACGCAGTGATTGTTGGGGTTGGGGTTCTTATGAGTGTGGCAGCCATCGGTGCGGCCGTTGCGGCTGGGACGTGGAACCTGATCCTCACGTGAGGCGGCTTCGCCAGTGCCAGGGGTTGCCGTTCGCGGCCGGGGTGACCGGCGGCTGTGGCTGACCCCGCCGGCGATCACTGGAACAATGAGCGTGTGAGCACACAGCAGAACACACCCGTGACAGAAGAAGACCGTCGCATAGCCCTGCGGCGCATGCGCACCCTGGCCACCGGCCTGTTGGTGGCCGCCGCACTCATCTGGCTGGCCACCGTCATCTTCACCGACAGCACGGGCGTGTGGGGCTTCGTCAAAGCCGGTTCCGAAGCAGCCATGATCGGTGCTCTGGCCGACTGGTTTGCCGTCACCGCGCTGTTCCGCCACCCGCTTGGCCTTCCGATTCCGCACACCGCGATCATCCCGCGCAAAAAAGATGTGCTCGGCGAAAGCCTGTCGGCGTTTGTCGCCTCGAACTTCCTCACCTACGACACCGTCGCCCCCAAGGTGGAATCCGCTCGCGTCACACAGCGGGTCGGGGCGTGGCTGAGCAAACCGTCCTCGCAGGATGCGGTGGTTCGCCGAGCAGGCATGGGCCTGCAGTACGTGCTCGATCGGGTTGACGACGACGCCGTTGCCGACCTCACTCGCGACGTCCTCGTTCCCCGGCTCATCCAAGTGCGCAAAGCACCCGTGCTGGGCCGCCTCATGCAGGAGATCGTCGCCGATGGTGCACACGAACACCTGGTCGACCTCGTTGCCGGGGAAGCTCACTCCTGGCTGCTGTACAACCCGCAGGTCGTCGATGACATCGTCAGCCAGCGCGCCCCCGAATGGGTGCCCAGGTTCGCCAACCGCATGGTGTCGGACAAACTTCACCGCGAAATCGTCGGCTGGATCGCCGATGTGCGCGACAACCGCAGACACCGCGCTCGCGGAGCGCTCAACGAGTGGCTGACCGGCATCGGCACGCAGCTGCAGGAGGAGTCTTCTCTTGCTGAGCGTGTCGAGGCGACCCTGGCTGACATGCTGGCGCGCGAGGCGGTGGTCACCTCGGCTGTTGCCATGTGGGAATCGACATCCCGCCTTCTGCGCGAATCCGTGCTTGACGCCGACGGCACCGTCCAGCAGAAGCTGCGGGACGGACTGGCCGAATTCGCCGCCCGCATGACCGACGACGAGGCCTTTGCCAACAAGTGGAACCACACGCTGGCCGTCGCCGTTGCCGACGGTGCCGAATCCTTCGGCGGTGAGCTGACCAGCGTCATTTCGGACACGATCGCCAGCTGGGATGCACGCGAAGCTGCTGAGAAGATCGAACTCTACGTGGGCAAAGATCTCCAGTACATCCGCATCAACGGAACCGTCATCGGCTGCCTGGCGGGCCTGCTTATCCACACCGTCGCCGTACTCATAGGGGGCTGAGATGGGATGCCGGCCGTCAGCCGACGCAGAAGTCCTGGCAGAGATGCTGAAAGCCGTGGGCAGCTATGTTGCCGGCGATTCGGAAGCTGAAACCAGCTGGCGTCCGAGCAGTTTGGGCGACTGCGGCTTAGACGGCACACTTCGCGATGAGGTCGAAGCAGAACTTGCGCGACTGCGTTCTCAGATCGACAACCTCAAGCGGCGGAACAGGGAACTTCTGGCTATTCACGAAGCCACGAAAACCATCACAAGCGTCAGAACAACCGACGAGATTCTCGACGAGATCGTCGGCTTCGTTCATTCGCTCGGGATGTCGGACGTGACTTACCTGTCCCAGTACTACCCAGAGCACGGGTATCTCAAGGTCCGTGCCTCGAAGGGAGCCGTCAGCCGGGAGTTCTCCGAACTTGAAGTGCTGCCTGATACGGGAATGGCAACACTGGTCGTGAATTCGCAGGCCGCCAAGGTCAGCACGAATTATTTTCAGGACAACCGGTTTGTCCGATCGGAAAACCTCGACACAGCAGTGGCCGCTGAGGGACTCGTGTCGCTGGCCGGAGTGCCGCTGATTGCGCATTCGCGAGTGGTGGGAGTCCTATTCCTCAGTTCGCGCAGCAAGCGGCGATACTCGCCGGAAGAGATCGCGACTATCAGTTCATTTGCCGATATCGCATCGGCAACCATTTGGAAGTCATTGGCTTTCACAGACATGGAAGCCAATGCAGAAGTAGCGCTCAAGCGGCTCGCGCATTGGGAAAACTACTTTGCTTCGTGGAGGAAGAGCTCCGACAAGCTGAGCCAGCTGTTCGAAAACATCGTTCGCGGCAGCACTTTGTCGGAGCTGCTGGCGCAGGCAAGCGTCGAATTCGCTGCCGAATTGATGCTCATCGACGCTCAGGGGGAGACGCTCGCATCCTCGCCTGGATTTCAGATCGAGGAGGAGGCCTTCAGCTTGAATGATCTCCTTCCCCTAGAAGACCGGGTCTGCCAGCGTCTGCGCGACAGCCCGCGATTAGCCTGCGTGCCGATTCGATCCAAGATCTACGGACGGTTTTTCCTGCTCATCGAATACCCCGGGCTAGCGGTGGAAGCGCTGCAGTCAGATGTGGCTGTTCGTCTGGCCGAGCTGTGCCTGGGCGCGTTCTCGCTTCACCATGCGCACCTGATCCAAGCGCACAATAGGCGGGAAGCTGCACTGACCCGGCACTTGCTCAACCGCCACGGTGCTCAGCCGTTCAAATTCCTTGAAGATGCTGGTTTCGACCCCTCGGGCCGGATTGTGCTCATTGTGTCGCGGGAGCCAGTGTCAACTGTGGAGTCGTTTGTCCGGGACGACAGAAAGCTCATTGCCGCGAGCATTCGCGGTACGACAGCTGCGGTGGTCGCAGCGGCTCGCGGTGATGAAATCCAAAAGCAGCAGGCAGGCTCCGTTCCCGGGCCGGTTATCGCTTGGACCTGCGAGACAGCTCGTGACTTCTATGAAAAAGCGCCCCGGCAGTGGCCGAAGCTTGAATCGTGGCTGCAGGCACTGACTCAGGGGGAGTGGCCGTCAAAGGTGTACAGGGCCGAGGCGATCGAACCGGTTTCATGGCTGTTGATGACCACCCGGGAGGCCCGTGATGAGTTCATGAGGCTTCACTTGGGACCGCTGCTCGACGCGGAGGTGTTCCCGTATAGGGCTTCTGGACGTTCCACTCCGCTGTTGGACGCTGTAACCGCCTACTGTGAAGAAGGCCGAAACATGCGTGCTGCCGCAGACCGGCTGTTCATTCACGTCAACACACTTTCGCAGCGATTCAGCCGACTCGACGACTTGCTGGGAGATTGGCGACAGCCGGATCGGCTCTTCGCGATCGAGATCGCAGTTCGCTTTTGGCGGCTTACTCGCGACCTGCAGGAATGATGTGTGACCATCACACTCGAACAATTGTGATTGTGGTGCTCATCCACATTTCCGGGAGTGCTGCGTTGCCGTAGCATCATCATCCAGTCGGCAACGGTGGTGTTGCTGCGCGCCCGAAATCGCTCTGGAGGTCAGCACAATGTCAGATGCTCGTTGGTCGGGAATCCGAGAACTCACGCCGCAGGAACGTCGCGATGCGCTTGCCGAGAAACTCGGACTCGATGAAGAAACACGCGAAGTGCTCGACGCCGGCCCCGCGCTGCCCATCGATCGGGCCAATTCACAGATTGAAAACGTGTACAGCGTCATCGGCGTGCCGGTTGGTTTGGGTGTCAACTTCCTTATTGACGGTCAGCCTCGATTCGTCCCCATGGCAACTGAAGAACCTTCGGTTGTTGCAGCGGCGTCCAACATTGCACGCCACACCCTGAAACACGGTGGCTTCACCACCAGTTCCACCGGGCCCAAGATGATCGCGCAGATTCAGGTCATCGGTGTTTCGGACCCCTATGCGGCCCGAGCTCGCCTGGAAGAAGCCAAGAGCGGCCTTATCGAAGAGGCAAACTCGGTTGACCCAATCCTCGTCAAGTTCGGCGGGGGATGCGAAGACCTCAAAGCGCGCATCGTCGAAACTGAACGCGGAGTTCAGGTAGTCGTCCATCTGATCGTCGACGTGCGCGACGCCATGGGCGCCAACGCCGTCAACTCAATGGCAGAAGCTCTCAAGCCCAGCATTGAGAAGATTGCCGGCGGCCGCGTCCTCATGAGGATTCTTTCCAACTTCGCCACTGAGCGCGTGTACACCGCGCGTGCCGTACTGTCGCCGGAGGACCTCGGAGGTGAAGAGGTCGTTGAGTCGATCCTTGACGCTGCAGCACTGGCAGAGGCAGACGCCTACCGCGCTGCCACTCACAACAAGGGCATCATGAACGGTGTAAGCGCTGTTGTGCTGGCTACAGGGAATGACACCCGCGCGGTCGAATCGGGCGCGCACTCCTATGCTGCTCGATCCGGCATCTACAAGTCTCTCTCACGCTTCGAGCGCGACGCCGATGGGAACCTTTCGGTCACCTTGGAGATGCCGATGCCCGTTGGGCTCGTCGGCGGCGCAACAAAGTCGAACCCCGTCGCCAAGGCCAACACGAAGGTCCTCGGCGTGGAGACCGCAGACGAACTGTCGCGAGTGATTGTTTCTGTCGGCCTTTCCCAGAACATCGCGGCTGTTCGCGCACTCGCAGACGAGGGCATCCAGAAGGGACACATGGCTTTGCACGCCCGCACCCTCGCGTCAGCAGCAGGGGCTGAGGGCGAAGAAGTCACTCGCGTGGCTGCGGTGCTCGTTGAAACCGGCAATATTCGCGCAGAAGAGGCGGAGAAGGCACTTCGACAGCTTCGCGAAGAGGACAGCTGATGAAGCAGAGGGATGCCTTCCCGGTGACCGCCCAGCCAGGTGAATGGCTCGCTGAGCCAATTACGGTCCACGAAGTCGGCCCCCGTGATGGACTCCAGGCTGAATCAACGCTGACCAGCGCAGAAGAGAAGATTGCTTTCTGCACTGACCTCGTCAATGCCGGTCTGAAGTCAATCGAAGTGGCTTCGTTTGTCCGGCCGGACCTGGTTCCGCAGATGGCGGATGCCGAGGCTGTTGTAAAGGGGCTGCCGCGTACTCCCGGTGTGAAGTTCACGGCACTTGTTCCCAACCTCAGAGGGTTGGCACGTGCACTGGATGCGCAGATCGATGCAGTGGGCGTATTCGCCTCGGCGACTGAATCTTTCGCCCAGGCGAATATGAATACAAGTGCCGACAACAGCATCAAGCAGGCTGCGGAAGTCGTCAGCGAAGCGCGCAGTGCCGGGGTGCCCAGCCGCGCCTATCTTTCGATGTGCTTCGGCGATCCGTGGGAGGGGCAAGTCGATCGAGCTGCAGTTGTTGCTCGATCGGCCGACCTTCTCGAAGCGGGGGCCGAAAAAGTCGTCATCTCCGACACCATCGGCGTTGCCCACGCGGCCCAGGTCGAAGTTCTCCTTGACGATCTCTACGAAGCCGGTTTTGCGCCTTCCAACATCGCGGTGCATTTCCATGACACCTACGGACAAGCGCTTGCGAATGTGGCGGCTGCCATTCGCACAGGTGTGCGCGAAGTGGACTCCTCTGCCGGTGGGTTGGGTCGCTGCCCGTTTGCCCCCGGAGCTACAGGAAATCTGGCAACGGAAGATCTGCTGTGGTTCCTGCAGGGTGCAGGTATCAACACCGATATAGACCTCAGAAAAGTCGCAGAAGCGACTGACTGGTTCGACCGAAAGAAAGGCAGCACAAGCGCATCCGCTGTTAAGCGTGCGCTCACTGCCTGACCATTGACGCTCGACGACCTATTACATCTGGAGCTCAACGATGAGTAGCAATCTGTCTGATTCCGCCGCATCTCAAGGAGATCCCGGCGGTTACCTTCTCGTGTGGAACGACACGGTCCGCCCGAAAACACTTTTGGTTGGGGTCCTCTGCGGCGTCATCGGTGCCCTAATCGGCCTTTACGGCGGACGAGCCCTCTTCGGGCTGTTTGTGGACAACCCCGATCTCGTCCACGTGTGGTCACTGGCGACTTCGCTGGTCGGCTGTCTCGGAGCCGGCTTTGTCACCGCACTGATTGCAAAGCCCGCCCGAGAGATCGTCGAGACACCGGACGAAGCCGGCCGAATCGAAAACGTTGTGACCGAGCTTGCCGCCGACCCAAAGGGGCTGGGCTCACTTGATGACGCGAGCGACATGTCGCGCAGAGAGCTTGAGCAGGCAGGCCTGACAAGCGTCTTTGAGGAATTCGAGCAGTCTCGAAAGTCAAACACTGACAAGGGAGGCGAACGCTGATGGAACTCCTCCTCGCGGATCTGCCGCTGGCGATCCTCATGGCGCTCATCGGCGCCCTCGTTTTCTCGCTGATCGGCATCGTCTCCGGAACCGATGAAACAGCAACGATTGCTCCGCTGACGCTTGTTGTCATCCTTCTTGGAGTGCCTCCGGCTGGCGTTTGGACATTCTTCTTCGCAGCGGCCGTCTCCAAACACATGACCCATGCGATTCCAACGATGCTGCTGGGCATACCCGGCGACACGATGGCTGTCCCGCTATTGGACGAAGCTCGCCAGATGCGGGCCCTGGGACTGCCCCATGTTGCCCTCCGCAAGGCCGTCTCGGCCGCCATTATCTCTGCCTTCATCGCTGTTCCCACAGCAATGGTGTTCTCGTTTGTCCTGTCGCCTTTCAGCGAACTGATCGGCGACCTTGCCCCGTGGCTGTTCCTCGTTGCAGCATTCGGCATCGGCTACGCTTCGGCAGGCAAATGGGCCGGAGTCTTCGCAATCATTCCCTTTGCGGCGATCGTTCTCGGTCTCAACGCCTGGCTGGGATCCTTCGACACCTCGGTGTCGACCAGCTACTTCCTCGGCATCGCTACGGGCCCCATGCTGCTTGACCTTCTGCGCGCGGCCGTTCCGCTCAACCGCAAAGAAATGGCACGAGAAACTCCCTCCCGTGTGTACCTCGCTCCCGTGCCCGAAGAACAGGGAGAAAAGAAGCGAAGTGGATGGCTCCCCAACCCACTCAGAGAACTCGACCGTACGCAAAAGCTCGCAACTGTGAGTACGTCAGTCGTATCGTCGGCGACCTTTGTCTTCTCCCCCGTGGCTATGACAGTCCTTATGGGTGAACTGGCCGGCTCCCGCATTAAGCAGGGCTACCAGCGGTTGACAACTGTGCTTGCCGCAAAGAACGGCACAACAGAATCCACCTACATCGCGGAAGCGATGATTCCGCTCATTGCGTTTGGTCTTCCTCTGAGCCCAGTCTCCGCGGGCCCTGCGGCACCGTTGTTCAACGCGCCGCCGGTCTTCCACACTGACGCGGAGAGCGGTCAGCACTACAACATCTCTGACGCACTGACCAGCTGGGAGTTCTTCGGCCTCGCACTGATCGGCGTTATCGCTGCCGCGCTTATCGCCTACCCGTTCTCAATGCGCTACGCGCACACGGCGGCCAAGTTCGTCGTCTCCAAGGTCAGCCACGAAGCGATTATCGCTGCGTTTGTCGGCCTGGTCGTTGCTGTGAGCTTGTGGGAAAGCGGAATTCTCGGGCTCGTGGTGGTGCTGACGGTCGGGTTGCTGTCGGGTCTGCTCATTCGCGTCCTTCGCATTCACGCCGGCGTGCTCTTCATGGCCTATTACGTGGCGATCCTGAGCGTGCCCGGAGTCATGGCGCTCCTCGGCTGACCAGGTGACCCCAGCCCAACCGGGCGGGGCAGGGGAGGTGCCCTCCACCTCGTGAGAGGACCGGACCGGACGTGTCAGTGGGTGGCCCTATGATGGTGAGCCGCGGGGAAGCCCGCGCGTAGGGGAGAAGGACTGATGGCCGACAACACATGGGAACACGCAGACGCCGGTCTGCGCACACCACCGCAAGACCGTGACGCCGAAGCCAGCGTGCTCGGCGGCATGATGCTGTCAAAGGACGCAATTGCGGACGTTGTCGAACTCCTGCGCGGCGACGACTTCTACATCCCGTCGCACGAAACCATCTACAACACCATCCTCGACCTCTACGCGGCTGGCGAACCAGCAGACGCCGTGACCGTGGCCAACGCCCTGTCCAAAGCCGGCTCCATCGCCCGGATCGGCGGGCCCGCCTACCTGCACACCCTCATTTCGTCCGTGCCCACGGCAGCCAACGCCGGCTTCTACGCGAACATCGTTCGCGAACAGGCCATGCTGCGCAAACTCGTCGAAGCCGGCACCCGCATCGTGCAGATGGGCTATGACGCAGAAGGCGACACAGAAGACCTCGTCAACCGGGCACAGGCCGAAATCTATTCCGTCACCGAACGCAACGCATCGGAAGACTACGTGCGGCTGTCAGAAGTGCTGGGACCCACGGTCGAAGAAATCGAGCGCTCCGGCGCCCACGACGGCGACACCATCGGTGTGCCCACCGGCTTCTACGAATTCGACGAACTCACCAACGGCCTGCACGCCGGACAGATGATCGTCATCGCCGCCCGCCCCGGTATGGGCAAATCGACACTCGCCCTGGACTTCGCCCGTTCCGCCGCCATCCACAACAGCCAGACCACCGTCATCTTCTCGCTGGAAATGGGTCGGCAGGAACTGACCATGCGCTTGCTCTCAGCCGAATCCGGCATCCCACTGCAGGCCCTGCGCCACGGCGACCTCGATCAGAGCCGCGACTGGACCACCCTGGCCAACACCATGGGACGCATCAACGACGCCCCGCTGTACATGGACGACTCCCCGAACATGGCGCTCACCGAAATCCGCGCCAAGTGCCGCAGGCTCAAACAGCAGCACGACCTCAAAATGGTCGTCATCGACTACCTGCAGCTCATGACCTCCGGCAAGCGCGTCGAATCACGCCAGCAGGAAGTCTCCGAATTCTCCCGTTCGCTCAAACTGCTGGCCAAAGAACTCGAAGTTCCCGTCATCGCGCTGTCCCAGCTGAACCGTTCGTCCGAACAGCGCACCGACAAACGCCCCATGGTGTCCGACCTGCGTGAATC
>CABTZE010000075.1 GCA_902489215.1 uncultured Brevibacterium sp. | reverse complement strand
TCAGGGATTTGCCGCGACTGGCTTGCCCAGGACCGGGTCAGCGGTTGTAGTTGCCGACCATGGTCATCACGTCGAGAGTCTTGTCGAGCTCTTCTTCCGTGATGGTGCCGTTTTCGACGTAGCCCAGGTCGATGGTTGCTTCCTTGACCGTCATCTTCTCTGCAACAGCGTGCTTGGCGATTGCTGCAGCTGCTTCGTAGCCGATGACCTTGTTCAGCGGGGTCACGATCGAAGGCGATGCTTCGGCGAGGAAGCGGGCACGCTCTTCGTTGACCGTGAGACCGTCGATCATCTTTTCGGCCATGACGACCGAGGTGTTGGCCATCAGGCGGATGGACTCCAGCAGGTTCGCAGCCATGACCGGGATGCCCACATTGAGTTCGAAGGCGCCGTTGGTCGAGGACAGCGAAATGGTGGTGTCGTTGCCGATGACCTGAGCCGAAACCATGATTGCGGCTTCGCAGATGACCGGGTTGACCTTGCCGGGCATGATCGACGAACCGGGCTGGAGGTCCGGAATGTGGATTTCACCCAGACCCGTGTTGGGGCCCGAACCCATCCAACGGAGGTCGTTGTTGATCTTCATGTAGCTGTAGGCAATGGTGCGCAGCTGGCCGGAGACTTCCACGAGGCCGTCGCGGTTGGCCTGTGCTTCGAAGTGGTTGCGGGCTTCCGTGATGGGCAGGCCGGTCTGTTCGGCTAGCAGTTCGATGACGCGCTTGGAGAAGCCGTCGGGCGTGTTGATGCCGGTGCCGGTGGCAGTGCCGCCCTGCGGGACTTCAGCCACGCGGGGGAGCGAAGCTTCAATGCGCTCGATGCCGATGCGCACCTGTGCGGCGTAGCCGGAGAATTCCTGGCCGAGCGTCACCGGGGTTGCGTCCATCAGGTGGGTACGGCCGGCCTTGACGACGTCCTTCCAGGCTTCGGCCTTTTTCTCCAGCGATTCAGCGAGCGTGCGCATAGCCGGGATGAGGTCGTTGACCAGTGCGCCGGTGACGGCAACGTGCACCGAGGTGGGGAACACGTCGTTGGAGGACTGGGAAGCATTCACGTGGTCGTTGGGGTGCACCTCGATGCCCTTGTCCTTGAGGATCTGGGTGGCGAGGTTGGCCAGGACTTCGTTCGTGTTCATGTTCGAGGATGTGCCCGAACCGGTCTGGAACACGTCGATGGGGTATTCGCCGTTGTGCTTGCCGGCGATGACTTCGTCAGCTGCCTGGGCGATGGCTTCGGCGCGGTCGGCGTCGAGAACGCCGAGTTCCAGGTTGGCACGCGCTGCGGCCTTCTTCACCTGGCCGAGAGCTGCGATGTGAGCGTTTTCGAGGGTCTTGCCCGAAATGGGGAAGTTCTCGACGGCGCGCTGGGTCTGCGCGGCGTAGAGGGCGTCCTTGGGGACTTTGACTTCGCCCATGGTGTCGTGTTCGATGCGGAATTCTGTCACTGTGCTGCCTCCGTGAGTTCGTTTTCCGTGGCCGCTTCGCCGCCGATCTGGGCGACGATTTTGGCGCGGCCGTCTTTGAGCTTGTAGGTCATGCCGACGATCATGAGCCGGCCGGTGTCGACCAGTTCTTTGAGGATCTGTGAGCGTTCGTACAGCAGGTGCACCGTGTCGACGGTGTTCTGGTGTACAGCGCCGCCGATGTCATTGAAGCCGTCGCGACGAGCGTGAATAACAGTCGGCAGGAGTCGTGAGACGACGTCGTAGACGAATCCGTTGGGCGTTTCGCCGGTTTCGAGGGATTCGACTGCGGCCGTCACCGCACCGCAGCTGTCGTGGCCCAGCACGATCAGCAGCGGTGTGCCGAGGTTGGATGCCCCGTATTCGAGGCTGCCGATGGTGACCGCGTCGGTGACCTGGCCGGCGGTGCGGACGACGAACATTTCGCCCAGCCCGACGTCGAAGATCATTTCGGCGGCAACACGCGAATCCGCACAGCCGAACAGCGTTGCGTACGGGTGCTGGTGATCAGTCAGTGTGCTGCGGTGCTTGGAGTTCTGGTTGGGGTGCGACGGGGTGTCTGCAACAAAGCGCTTGTTGCCTTCCATGAGGTGCTCAAGCGCCTGCTGCGGAGTCAGGTTGCGAGCCGGCATCAGACCAGGCCTCGCGCAGCGGCCTCCTTGGCCGCTTCTTCGTAGGAGTGGGTCTTCTCCAGCAGGTGCTCGGCCATGACAGTTCGGACTGTACCGGACTTCGAGCGCATGACGAGCGATTCGGTGACGACGCGCTTGCCTTCGTAGCGCAGGCCGCCCAGGAGATCGCCGCCGGTGATGCCGGTGGCGACGAAGTACGTGTTGTCGCCGGTCACGAGGTCATCCGTGCTGAGCACTGCGTCGACGTCGAGACCCGCGTCGATCGCACCCTGGCGCTCAGCGTCGTCCTGCGGCCACAGGCGGCCCTGGATGACGCCGCCGAGGGCTTTGATAGCGCAGGCCGAGATGATGCCTTCGGGGGTTCCGCCAATGCCCATGAGCATGTCGATCCCGGTGCCGGGGCGGCAGGCCGCGATGGAGCCTGCGACGTCGCCGTCGGAGATGAGCTTGACGCGCGCGCCGGCATCGCGGACCTGCTGGATGAGATCTTTGTGGCGGGGACGGTCGAGGATGACGACGGTGACGGACGACGGGTTGCCGGGGTTGCCCTTGGCCTTGGCGACGCGGCGGATGTTTTCGTCCACGGGCAGGCGAAGGTCAACGTAGTCTGCTGCCTGGGGGCCGACCACGAGCTTTTCCATGTAGAAGACAGCCGAAGGGTCGTACATGGAGCCGTCTTCGGACACCGCCATGACGGAAATGGCGTTGGGCATGCCCTTGGCGGTCAGCGTGGTGCCGTCGATGGGGTCGACTGCGACATCACACAGGGCGCCGGTGCCGTTGCCGACTGCTTCGCCGTTGTACAGCATGGGGGCTTCGTCTTTTTCACCTTCGCCGATCACGACGGTGCCGTTCATGGTGACGGTGGAGATGACATTGCGCATAGCGGCAACTGCGGCGCCGTCGGCGGCCAGTTTGTCACCGCGGCCCACCCACGGGGCTGCTGCAATCGCGGCGGCTTCTGTGACGCGGACGAGTTCGAGTGCGAGGTTGCGGTCGGGTTCGCCGGCCTGCGTGCGCAGACGCTGCGTCCATTCATCAGTGACGGCCTGGGGAGGGGCAGAAGCCCGTCCGCCGTTGTGGTGGCTTTTGACAGTCGGGTTATCTGCCGGTGTTTCGCTGGTGCTCATAGTCCTTATTGTGCCACCCGGCTGTGACACAGCGAACTCAGATGGGCCAAGCGGTGGGTGGGTGTGCGTTTGGGTTCGCGCTCAGAGACAATAGGGGGCGTGTCTGAGAAGAAGCCTGTTCCCGGTTCGCGGGAAGAAATGCGCCAGATCCGCCTGAAGTCGAACTGGGTCAACATGATCATTGCTCTGGTCATCTGCTTCGGCCTGGTGTTCGTCGTTTTTATGCTCGTTCCGCAGCCGAAGGGCGATCCCACGCGCAGCGTTGATGTTGCCTCAATCGGCCAGACTGCTGAGGACCACGCGGGCTTCGATCTCTACACGCCGAAGCTGCTTGAGGACTGGAATGCCAACGATGCCCACTTCACCAAGATGGGCCACCCCGAGGCGGACACGTGGTACGTGTCGATGGTCGGTCCGCAGGACCAGTGGGTTTCTCTGCGCCAGTCTCAGGGCGACGATGATTGGCTCGCCTCCGTTCTCGACGGCGCTGTCGAACGCGGGAAATCGGAAATCGACGGGGTGACGTTCACCGAATACGAATCGAAGGACCTCACTCAGCAGGCGCTGGTCGGCAAGGTTGCCGACACAACGGTCGTGTTCAAGGGTTCAGCCAGGTGGGAGAGCTACCACGAGTACGCGAAGCAGGCCGTCGAGCAGCTGAACGGCTGAGTGTGGCTTTGCTCGCTTCGTCACAGCGCAACGGCTGAATGCCGCTGAGCAGTGGTCAAGCCGCCCCATAGTCTGCGGCCTTTATTCAGCGGACTCCGTGCTCTTTTCGCGCTTGGCCTGAGCCTCGTTGAGGGTTTCGCGAGCACCGTCGAGCCATGCTTGGCATCTGTCGGCGAGTTCTTCTCCGCGCTGCCACAGGCGCAGTGATTCCTCCAGCGGCAGGTTGCCGCCTTCGAGTGTGCGCACGACAGTGACGAGTTCGTCGCGCGCCTGTTCGTAGCTCATGTTCTGCGCATCCGACGGCGCGGCGGTGCTTTCGGGCATGGTGTTCTCAGTCATGTGGCTCTGTTCCTTCTGTGGGGCGTCCGGGGCCTTCGGTGTTGGTGATTTCGGTTACGTCGGCAGTGAAGACACCGTGTTCGACGGTGATGGTCAGGTGATCGCCGGGGGCGAGTGTTTCCGCTGAGCGCACGGCGGTTCCGTCAGAGCTCTGTACGACGGCGTAGCCGCGGGCCAGGGTGTTCAGCGGCGACAGTGAGCGAACCTGGGTGCGCAGGTGCTGGACTTCCGCCAAGCCGGACTGCACTGCCGCATTGCCCAGCTGCCAGGCGCGTTCCCGCCAGTTTTCGACATCCTGCTGGCGCGAGGTGATCATCTGCTGCGGTTCGGCGAGCACGGGTCTTGAGCGCACGGATTCCAGTGCTGTGAGTTCCCGAGCGATGAACCTTTCCAGTGCTCCGTCCAGCTGGGCGCGCGCCTGGAGGATCTTCATGTTCTCTTCGTGGACGTCCGGCACGATTCTCTTGGCGGCATCGGTCGGCGTGGATGCGCGCAGGTCCGCGACTTCGTCGAGGATGGGGCTGTCGGCTTCGTGCCCGATGGCTGACACAACGGGAGTCGTGGCATCAGAAACCGCGCGGATGAGCGTTTCGTTGGAAAACGGCAGGAGGTCTTCCATGCTTCCGCCGCCGCGGGCGATCACGATGACGTCAATGCTGGGGTCGCTGTCGAGTTCGCGCAGCGCGCTGATGATCTGGCCGACCGCGGTTGTTCCCTGAACCGCGGTGTTGCGCACTTCGAACTGCACGGCCGGCCAGCGCAGGGTGGCGTTGCGCAGGACGTCCTTTTCGGCATCGGAGTTCCGTCCGGTGATGAGTCCGATTCTGCCGGGCAGGAACGGCAGCGGCTTTTTGACTGCAGGGTCGAAGAGGCCTTCCGCGGCCAGCTGGCGGCGCAGGCGTTCCAGCCGGGCGAGGAGTTCACCAAGACCCACCGGGCGGATGTCACGTGCCCGCATGGACAGGCGTCCGGCTTTGCCCCAGAAGTCGGCTTTGAGCTGCACGACGATGTGCGAGCCCTCTTCGATGGGGGATTCAAGTCTTTCGAGGACGTCGTTGAACACCTGCACAGGCAGCGACATTTCTTCGTTGAGGTCCCGCAGTGTGAAGTAGCTGACTCGGCCGCGCCGGTTGAACTGGATGACCTGGCCTTCGACCCACACGACCGACATGCGGTCGATGTACTCCTTCATTTTGCGCGACAGAAGAGCCAGGGGCCACGGGTTGTCAGCGGTGGTGTCGCCGGCCAGTGCGGGCAGGGGACGTGGGGTGTGCGCGCCCAGTGTTCCCGGGGTTCCGCTGATCCGCTGTGCCACGCTTCCTCCGCTTCTGCTGCCGTCGCTTGGGGTTGTCGGGAAGTCTAACGCCAGGTGCTGACACAGAATTCTCATAGGCGCTTCCTACAATGGTGGCGTGAGTACTGTGAGCGTTCCCATGCCGGCCATGCCTCGTGTGCGCAAAGAGCCGAGTGAAATCCGACAGCCCGAGAGCGCTAAGCAGGTTCTGCTGGCGGCTCCCCGCGGTTATTGCGCGGGCGTTGATCGTGCTGTCATCGCCGTTGAACGTGCCCTTGAGCACTACGGTGAGCCCGTTTATGTTCGGAAGGAGATCGTCCACAACCGCCATGTTGTTGAGACTCTCACCGAACGCGGCGCGATCTTCGTTGATTCCGCCAATGATGTTCCCGAAGGCAAGCGCGTGGTTTTCTCTGCCCACGGTGTGTCTCCGGAGGTGCACGCCAAGGCCGCTGCGCGCAATCTCGAGACGATTGACGCCACATGCCCGCTGGTGACCAAGGTTCACCGTGAAGCCATCCGCTTTGCAAAAGAGGGCTACCTCATCGTCCTTGTTGGCCACGACGGTCACGAAGAGGTCGAGGGCACGATGGGTGAAGCTCCCGACCACATCGTGCTGGTGCAGAACCCGGACGAGGCCCGCACGGTCGATCTGGGTGATCCCGAAAAGCTCATTTGGATTTCGCAGACCACCCTGTCGGTGGACGAAACCATGGAAACGGTCAATATTCTGCGTGAGCGTTTCCCGCAGCTGCAGGATCCCCCGAGCGATGACATCTGCTACGCCACCCAGAACCGTCAGGTCGCGGTGAAGAAGATCGCACCGCAGGCGGATCTGGTGATCGTTGTGGGCTCGGCGAATTCGTCGAACTCGGTGCGTCTTGTCGAAGTTGCTCTGGAAGCCGGAGCGAAGGCCGCCCACCGGGTGGACTTTGCGCGCGAAGTCGACGAAGAGTGGTTCCACGACGTTGCCACCGTCGGTGTGACCAGCGGTGCTTCTGTTCCCGAGGTTCTGGTTCAGGGAGTGCTGAAGCTTCTGGCCGAGTACGGCTACACGGACGTCGAAGAAGTGCAGACCGCCACTGAGGATCTGATGTTTTCGCTGCCGCGCGAACTGCGCAAGGACCTCAAGGCCGCTGGCCACAAGACGTCGAACAAGAAGGACGGGGCAGACCGCGAACACGATCTGCGCTGACCTTCCTTAAGCCTCATAAGCCTGCCGCTCAGCCGGCCAGATCAGTGATCTGGCCGGCTGAGTTCGTCTGCGCTGGGTTTGCGCACAGCGGCGTCGAGACCAGGCAGAGCATCGATGTGCTCGGTGCTCAGGCCGGTGTGCGTGAACTTCCGCGCGGTCACCAGGAACCTGCTTTCAAAGGACCCGATGAACGTGTTGTAGTCACCCACCGCTCGCTGCAGTGCCGTGCCGACCCGGGCGGCGTGACCGGCAAGGGTTCCCACGCGGTCGTAGAGTTCCCGGCCCAACTGCAGGACTTCTTCTGCGGAGCTGCTGATGGCTTCGTGCCGCCAGCCCATGGCCGCGGTCTTCAGCAGCACGAGGAGGGTGGAAGGCGAGGCGATGACGATATTGCGTGACATCGCCTGTTCGATGAGCTGGGGATAAGCAGCCGCGGCCTCTGAAAGGAGGGAATCGCTGGGCGCAAAGCAGACGACGAAGTCAGGGGAAGCGGCGAACTGCTTCCAGTACTCCTTTGATGCCAGCGAGTCGACGTGCCGCAGGAAGGCGCGCGCGTGTTCGTCCGCGACGGATTTGCGTGTGTCCTCTGCCCGCAGGCGTGCTGACAGCGGCGCTTTTGCATCGACGACGATGGTGCCGCCGTGGGGCAGGTTGATGACCATATCGGGGCGGAGGGCGGAATCTGCTGTGGTGACGCTGACCTGAGTGTCGAAGTCGACGTGTGGAAGCATGCCCGCGTATTCGACGATCCTGCGCAGTTGGACTTCACCCCACGCACCACGGGATGAGGTCGCGTTGAGCACCTGGCCCAGTCGTCCAGTGGATTCGCGTAGGTCTCGGTTCTGCTGGCTTAGGTGAGTGAGCTGTTCGCTTAGCCTGGTCATCTGCTCGATGCGCTGGCGCTCTGTTTCCGTGAGGTCTTCCTGCAGGCGGCGCACCCCGGCGGCTAGCGGGCCGACAGCGCCGGTGAGTTCACCGGCAAGGCGCGCATCAGCCTCCAGCGCTTCGGAACGGTCAGTCAGAAGCTGCCGGGCTGTTTCTGCTTGAGCGAGCCTCGTGGACATTTCCGAGCGGGTGCGTGCTGATCCGAACAGGTAGCCGATAACAGCACCGAGCGCGAGGAAGACGATCGCTGCGGCGACGGCGGTGATGAGTGCTGCTGTAGTCATGCCCTCAGTGTGCACTGAGGCACTGACATAACCAGGGCAGCTGTTTTCGGATCGGATTCAATCCAAGGGAATAGTCAAAGGTTCAACTTTGTTTGGCGGGTATGAAGTCTTTTGGATTCCTCAGCTTCGGGCATTACGCGCCGGGCAGTGACCTTGATGCCAAACAGATGCTCACTGACGCGGTTGATATTGCGCAGGGTGCTGACGAACTCGGTGTCAACGGCGCCTATTTCCGTGTTCACCACTTTGCGCCGCAGTCGGGTTCGCCCATGCCGCTGCTGGCGACGGTTGCGGCCAAGACGTGCAATATCGAAGTCGGCACCGGTGTCATCGACCTGCGCTAGCGCATGTATAGGTTGCGACACTGGTGACTCTCCATGACAAGTATTGAGCCATGGGTCACGCGTGAGCGCGGCACCATCTTGGCGCGTGTGCCGCCTCGCTCGCTTGGTACTTGGAGTCGGCAACCACAGGGGTGGCCTGGACCCGGCCCACTCAGATTCGCAGTCACGGGCCCCGGGCAGTACAATCGTCAACATGTCAGCATCTTCGTGCTCTGCCGCCTGCGCGGCAGTGACCAGGACCTCCCGCTAGCGGCGGGACGTCCTCCTCACACCACTTACCTCCTGGAACGTCCAGTCGCTTCGTGATCCATCCGGAGCGGCCCTTTGTGCTGCTCGAAACTCTTCAGAGCGACGGGGCAATCGATGCTTTCAGGCATTTCCTCTTCTACCCGCGGGCTCAGTCCCGTTCCTGTGCGCGTATGGCTCGTGCTATGCGCGATGTCCATGCTGCAGTTCTTCATCGCGGTCGACGTGACCGTGGTCAACATTGCGCTGCCCTCAATCGGCGCGGACTTCGGCGTCGAGGGTCACTCCCTGACGTGGGTCGTGGTCGGTTACACCATCACCGGTGGCGGGCTGCTGATGCTCGGCGGACGACTCGGTGACCTTCTGGGCCGCCGCCGCACACTACTGGTCGGCACGACCCTCTTCGGCGCGGCATCACTGCTGGCGGGCCTGGCACCCTCGTTCCCGGTCCTGGTTGCCGCGCGCCTGCTCCAGGGAGCAGGCGAGGCCATCGCGCTGCCCGCGGCGATGGCGACCATCGTGCTGCTCTTCCCCGAGGGGCCGCGCCGGTCGCGCGCCTTGAGCGTGTGGGCCGCAGTGGCCAGCTGCGGACTGGTGCTCGGGTTCGCCCTTTCGGGGATCATCACCGCTCATCTGGGCTGGCGGTGGATCTTCCTAATCTCGGTTCCGTTCATCCTGGTCGTGATCGTGGCCGCGCTCGTACTGGTCCCGGCAGACCGGTCTCGGTCTCGTGAACGGGTCCGTCTGGACCTTCCGGGATCACTCCTGCTGACGGCCTGCCCGCTGCTGTTCGTCTACGCCGCGGTCGAGGCCGGCGAGCCTGGGACAAATCCGTGGGTGAGCGTGGCCGCGCTGGTCGGCTCGGTGCTAGCCGCCGTCGGGTTCGTGTGGGTCGAGTCGAAGTCGCAGAACCCGCTGGTTCCGCTGGCCTTCTTCGCGGACCGCGCGCGGCTGCGAGCGAACCTGACGACGATGCTGCTCAGCGGCGCGTTGTCGACTTCCTTCCTGCTGTTCACCTTCTACCTGCAGGAGAGGCTGGAGATCGGTCCGCTGGGGGCAGGTCTCACGATGCTGCCCCTGGCCGTAGCGCTGATCGCGGCCTCGGTGCTTGTTCCACGGCTGCTGGGGCGCTGGGACGCACGCGCCTGCGTTCTGGTCGGGCTCACGGCTGCTGCGGGCGCGATGGCGGTGGTCGCGCTTGTGGCGGTCCTGGGCGGTGGGGCAGCGTGGCTGCTCCCTGCGATGCTGCTGATCGCGGCAGGAATGGGATTCGGACTCGTGGGTCTGCAGTACATCGCG
>CABTZE010000074.1 GCA_902489215.1 uncultured Brevibacterium sp. | reverse complement strand
GGCGTGCAAAAACTTGGGAGTTTTCGGCTGAATTGACCGAGTTTTTGCACTTGTGAGCAGAGTCCGGGGTTCGTGACCGCCAGATCAGCCGAAGTGCTTCAGCATGGTGCCCTTCGAGGTTTCCAAGAGCTCCTGCAGGCCGATGGTGAACTGGTCGACCACCTCGAGGCTCGCCTGGTTGTCTTCGCCGGCATCAGTCATGCCGATGCGCACGTGCGGGAATTCCCGGGCGGTGCACATGTCGGTGAAGCGGACTTCTTCCGAACGCGGCACGGCGACGATCGCGCGGGCTGCGGTTTCGGAGAACAGTGCGGTGAACAGATCCACGCCGTCGCGCTTCATGACTTCGTCCAACCAGATGCGCGCACCCATGCCGAAGCGCATAACCGATTCGGCCACGGCGATCGCAAGGCCGCCCTCCGAAAGGTCGTGTGCGGTGTCGATCATGCCGTCGCGGCTGGCGTTGATGAGGATCTCGCCGAGTTCGCGCTCCGCTTCCGGCTTGAACTTCGGAGGCAGACCGCCCAGGTGGCCGTGTGCGACATCCGCCCATGCCGAACCGCCGAAGTCCTCTTCGGTTTCGCCCAGCAGGTAGATTGCGTGGCCGGCGCCCGTGAAGCCCGACGGGGTTGCGCGGGTGACGTCGTCGAAAACGCCCATGACGCCGACAACCGGGGTAGGCAGGATCGCGGTGTCGCCCGTCTGGTTGTACAGCGACACGTTGCCGCCGGTGACGGGAACGCCAAGAGCCTGGCAGCCCTTCGCGAGGCCCTCAATCGCGGTGGCCAGCTGCCACATGATGGCGGGGTCTTCCGGCGAACCGAAGTTGAGGCAGTCGGTCACGGCCATCGGTCGAGCGCCGGTGGTGGCGACGTTGCGGTAGGCCTCGGCCAGTGCCAGCTGAGCGCCGGTTGCCGGATCCAGGTAGGTGTAGCGGCCGTTGGCGTCGGTGGCCAGTGCAATGCCCAGACCCGTTTCCTCGTCGACGCGGATGACACCGGCGTCGTCGGGGAATGCCAGAGCGGTGTTGCCCTGGACGTAGCGGTCGTACTGGTTGGTGACCCATTCCTTTGAGCACAGGTTGGGCGAGGCAACGAGGTCCAGCAGGGTCTGGCGCAGTTCGTCGCCGCTTTCGGGGCGGGCCAGTCCTGCGGCGTCGACCGTGTTGGCCTGTGTTTCAGCCTGCCAGGACGGTTCGCTGTAGGGGCGTTCGTAGACCGGGCCGTCGTGGGCGACGGAGCGCGGGGGAACGTCGACGATGATGTCGCCGTGCCATTCGATGATCAGGCGGCCGGTGTCGGTGACTTCGCCGAGAACCGAGGTTTCGACTTCCCACTTGCCCACGATCTCCATGAATTCGTCGAGCTTCTCTGGCCGCACAACCGCCATCATGCGCTCCTGAGATTCCGACATGAGGATCTCTTCGGGCGTCAGTGTGGGGTCGCGCAGCAGGACGTCGTCCAGGGCGATGTGCATGCCGCCGTCGCCGTTGGAGGCCAGTTCCGAGGTGGCACAGGAAATGCCGGCCGCGCCGAGGTCCTGAATGCCCTCAACGGTGTCTGCGGCGAACAGTTCGAGGCAGCACTCGATGAGCACCTTTTCGCTGAACGGGTCACCGACCTGCACGGCGGGGCGCTTGGATTCGGAGCCCTCTTCGAAGCTTTCGGAGGACAGGATGGAGGCACCGCCGATGCCGTCGCCGCCGGTGCGCGCACCGAACAGCACGACCTTGTTGCCGGCACCGGAGGCGTTCGCCAGGTGGATGTCGTCGTGTTTCATGATGCCGACGGCCAGCGCGTTGACCAGCGGGTTGCCCTGGTAGGCGGGGTCGAAGATGGTTTCGCCGCCGATGTTCGGCAGGCCGAGCGAGTTGGCGTAGCCGCCGATGCCGGCAACAGCGCCGTGGCACACGCGGGCGGTGTCCGGGTGGTCGATCGCACCGAAGCGCAGCTGGTCCATAACCGCGACCGGGCGTGCACCCATGGAGATGATGTCGCGGACAATGCCGCCGACGCCGGTGGCGGCACCCTGGTAGGGCTCGACCATGGTGGGTGAGTTGTGCGACTCAACCTTGAACGTGACGGCCCAGTTCTGCCCGATGTCGACAACACCTGCGTTTTCGCCGATCGGCACGAGCATGTGCTTCTTCATGTCTTCGGTCAGGTATTCCCCGAACTTGCGCAGGTGCACCTTGGAGGACTTGTAGGAGCAGTGCTCCGACCACATGACGGAGTACATGGCCAGCTCTGCCGAGGTGGGACGGCGCCCGAGAACCTCGCGGATCGCGTCGTACTCGTTTTCCTTCAGGCCGAGTGACGCCCAGTCCTGCTCGACATCCGGGTTGGCGGCCGCGTATTCGACGGTCTCCTTGACCTTTTTGTCGGCAGAGGGGTTCGTGGATGACATGCCTGTCGAGGTCCTCTCGTTGGTGCGCTCCTCGCGCGTATCCGGGTGCGCGGGGATGACGGGGGATTCCGTGGTCATCCTACCGCGCGCGTACCCGCCTGCGGCACGCGGTCGATGGGCGTCGCACCGGGGTGCTCCGCAAAGCTCACGAGGTGCCGCTCACCTGAGCGGGCGGACTGTCAGGGACTGTGTGACAACGGCAAAGGGGCCGTAGGCGTCGTGCCAGACGGCGTGAGTTGTGCCCAGGCCGGTGGGGCCGAAGCTGACGCTGACATCCCCTGCCTGCCAGGGCAGGCCGACAGGGTCCTGGGGGACCGGCAGCGGCTGCACTCCCGGTACGGGGTCGTGGGGCTTGCGGATGTACGTGACGGTCAGTTCGACATTGGGGTACGCGACCTTCCGCGGATCTTCGCGGACGGACATGCCGTTGGCGGTGTCGAACAGTGCAGCAGACTTGGCGAACTGTGAGGTGGGTTCGTCGGCGAGATCGGCAGTGGACGCCAGCCAGAAGTGCGCACGCCCCGGCTCGAACTGGTGCCGGTACGCCCGCAGAGTGGTGATGTAGTCACCTGGCCACACGCTCGAACCGGCGAACTCTTCCATGTCCTCCAGCGGGGTGAGTGCGGGGAAAGGCGAGGCGGCAAGAGAAGCGGTCTCCGCCTCGAGGGTCAGCCAGGCACGAGCCCGCACAATGACCCGCCCGCCATAGGTGAGCAGCACTTCGACCAGTTCGATGGTCCGTCCCGGCCGCAGCACCTCGACGCTGTAGTCATACGTCGCAATCGGCACCACACCGTAGATGTCAAAGCTGATTCGCGAAACCTGCAGGTGGTCGTGACCGCGAGCCTGCGCGTCAGATTCGATGATGTGGGTGATGAGGCCCAGCGTGGGCGAAATGTGCTGCTCTTCCGGGTTCCACGCTCCCGAGGTGTGCTGCGTGGCGGTGAAGCTGTGCGCGCCGTTGCGCTTGAAGAAAACGTCCATACGCGCATTGTGGCACGGGTCTCATACGGTGACGCCGCTGACGGGATCTGGTGAGGCCCGGCCCTCGGGAGTGAGCCCGGCGGGTGGTGACCGGCGCCTCGGCAGTCGGGCGGCTCAATACAATTGAGGCTATGTCGGTGCAGAAAATCGTCCTCTTCTACGTATTCACCCCTCTAGCTGACCCAGAAGCCGTGCGGCTGTGGCAACATGCGCTCGCCGAAGGATGCGGGCTCAAGGGGCGCGTCATCATCTCCAAAGACGGCATCAACGCAACGCTCGGCGGGGACATTGACGACGTCAAAAAGTACGTGCGCATCACCAAGAGCTACGAACCTTTCAAAAAGGCCGACATCAAATGGTCCACCGGTCAGGGCGACGACTTCCCGCGCCTGTCTGTCAAAGTCCGGCCCGAGCTCGTCACGTTCACCACACCGGATGAAATCAAGGTCGACGCTGACGGTGTGATCGGCGGGGGAGAGCACCTCAAGCCGGGCGCCCTGCACAAGCTCATCGAAGAACGCGGCGACGACGTTGTGTTCTTCGACGGACGCAACGCAATGGAAGCCGAGATCGGACGCTTCCGCGGCGCAATCGTGCCGGATGTCGAAACCACGCGCGACTTCATCGACGAAATCGAATCCGGCAAATACGACGAGTACAAAGACCGCCCGGTCGTGACCTACTGCACCGGCGGCATCCGCTGTGAAGTGCTGTCGGTGCTCATGAAGAACCGCGGCTTCAACGAGGTCTACCAGCTGGACGGCGGGATCGTCCGCTACGGCGAAACCTACGGCAACTCAGGCTTGTGGGACGGTTCGCTGTACGTGTTCGACAAGCGTATGCACATGGAGTTCGGTGAAGGAGCTGAGTCGCTGGGCTCGTGCCTGGAGTGCGGCAAGCGCACGCCGAAATTCGTCAACTGCGCCAATGAAAGCTGCCGCCAGCAGTTCCTGCGCTGTGAAGACTGCACCCGCGCTGGCCTGCACCCCACGTGCGGCAGCTGTGTGTCAGTCGGCATGTGAGGGTGCGGCGGCTGAGCCAGCCCTGCGGCGGCTGAGCCTGCCGGGCAGACGGCGTTTTGCCTCAGCCTTCCCGCAGCTGAACTTTGCTGATCTTGCCCGTTGAAGTTTTGGGCAGTTCGGCCACGTAGCGGTACTCGCGCGGAACCTTGAAGCCGGCAAGGCGCGTCCCCACGTGCGCCGTGAGCACCTCGTCTTCAATTTCAGCCCCGTCGCGGGTGACGACGTAGGCCCTCGGGCGCTCGCCCCACCGCTCATCCGGCACTCCGATGACTGCGGCTTCGGCTACCAGCGGGTGCGAGCCGATGGCGTGCTCAACTTCGATGGTCGAGATGTTCTCGCCTCCGGAGATGATGATGTCCTTTGCGCGGTCCTTCAGTTCGACGTAGCCGTCAGGGTGCATAACACCGAGGTCCCCGGTATGCAGCCAGCCGCCGGCAAAAGCCTTTGCGGTGGCTTCGGGGTTGCGGTAGTAGCCGGCCATGACGGTGTTGCCGCGCACCACGACCTCGCCGATCGTCGCCCCGTCAGCGGGCACGTCGACCAGCAGCCCGTCGCTGTCTGGTTCGCGCTCGACAACGCGCAGTTCGCTCGAGCCGATCTGTCCCACACCCTGCCGTGCCAGCAGCGCGGCACGGGTATCGGCCGGGAGGTTCTTCCATTCCTCCTGTTCGTAGGCGATCGTGTAGGGGCCTGCGGTTTCGGTCATGCCGAAGGAGTGGGTGACGGAGAATCCGAGTGCTTCGACATCGGCCAGAGTGCGAGGATCCAGCGGTGCACCGCCGCATGTGACCCGCAGCGTGTAGTTCAGCGGGTGTGCCTGCTCGGCATCGCGGATGGTCCGCACGACGGTCGGCGCTCCGTTGAAGTGTGTGACTCGGTGACGGTCGATGAGCTCCCAGATCTTCGGCCCGCGCACAGCGCGCAGGCACACCTGGGTGCTGCCGGCCGCGGTGAGTGCCCACACGCCGCACCAGCCGTTGCAGTGGAAGATCGGCAGGGTCCACAGGTAGACGCTGTCGGTGGCGAAGCGGGAATGCAGCACCTGGTTGATCGCATTTGTGTACGCCTGGCGGTGGGTGACGACGACGCCTTTGGGATTGCCTGTTGTACCGGAGGTGTAGTTGATTCCCAGCGGGTCGAGTTCGCTGTGGGGAGCCCACTGAAACTCACGAGGCGCCTGCCCGGTCGGGCCTGCCCCCGGCTGCTGGGTCTGGGTCAGGAGGTCTGCGAGGTCGGTGAAGCCCTCGGGCAGATGTGCGGCGGGGTCTGCAGTGCGGTCGACGGCGATGGTCGCGACGGTTCTGAGTTCGCCGATGAGCGGTTGGACAACCGGGATGTATTCGGCGTCGATGACGAAGACCCGCGCACCGGAGTGTTCGAGGATGAAGTGGATTTCTGCGCTGGTCAGGCGGATGTTCAGCGGAACGAGGACGGCGCCTGCCAACGGCACCGAGAACTGGGCGAGCGCCATTTCGAGGGTGTTCGGCGCCATGTAGGCCACACGGTCGCCAGGGCGGATGCCGAGGTCGGCCAGCAGCTGTGCTCGGTGCTGGGCGTCTGCTGCGAACTCGGAGAAAGTGCGTGTGGTTTCGCCGTCAATGATGGCTGTGCGGTTGGGGTAGACGCGGGCGCTGCGCTCAAGGAAGCTCAGCGGCGAAAGAGGCGTGTGCAGTCCAGTCATAGCTGTGACGCTCTCAGAGCAGACCGCCGTGGGCGGCTTAAGAGGTCACACAGTTTCACGGCCCGTCATACATGACGTAAGTATGACGGGCCGTGAAGCGAAAGTGACGCAGTATTGCGGTGGGTGTGCCTCAGCCGAGCTCTTCTGCCGTCTGGGGTTCTTCGCCCAACACGTGGTGGCGCAGGAAGTCGATGAACGTGCGGTACCAGACCTCGGCGTTGCCGCGGCCCAAAATCCAGTGACCTTCATCGGGGAAGTACAGGAAGCGGTGCTGTGTCAGCCCGTCCGGCCCAGCTGGGGTCTTCGACTTGCGCAGCAGGTCAAACCACAGTTCCTGCCCCTGGCCGATGGGCACCCGGTAGTCCTTGTCGCCGTGGATGACCAGCATCGGGATTTCGATATCAGCCGCGTACAGGTGCGGTGAGTACTCCTTCGACTGACCGGCCATCGCATCGTTCCACGAAGAATTGTCGGTTGTCCGACCCATGGATTCCGTGTTCCACAGGGAAGCGTGAGTGACAGCGCACTTAAAGCGCGAACCCGTATGCCCGGCCACCCAGTTGGTCATATACCCGCCGTAGGATCCACCGGCAAAGGCCGTGCGCTCAGAGTCGATGTCAGTACGCTCTTCGGCCGCATCGGTCAAAGCCATGATGTCGGTGAACGGCGTGCCGCCCAGCTGCTGCTGACCTCGGGCAATCATGTTCTGGCCGTAGCCGGTGGAAATCGCAGGATCCGGCAAAAGCACCGCAAAGCCGGCAGCCACAAACGGTGCGGGGTTCCACCTGTAGGTCCAGGCATTCCACGACCCCCACGGGCCACCGTGGGCAAACACAACAAGCGGGTGCGGGCCATCGCCTTCGGGCAGTGACAGCCAGGCGCGAACCTCGGTGCCGTCCTCAGCAGTCGCCGTGACCTCGTCAAGCCGACCCGGCACCTCGACAGCCCCGGTCGGATTGGCAAGCTCGGTCACCTCGCCGCTGGTGGGGTCGATGGCAACCGGTTGCGGTGGAGTGTCAATGGAGGAGCGCAGAGCAACTACGCGGCCGTCGTGTACGGCAACTGCGGCGAACACGTACTTCTGTTCGGGCCCACCGGCCAGCCTGCGGGGAGCGGCATCGTCCACGCGGCCAATCCACACGGAACCGCGGCCGTGGTCATCGGAGGCAGCCACAAGTGTGTTGTCATCAAGCCACACGGCGTCGAACCACTGGTCGAACTCCGGCCACAGGGGCTGCCCGCCGCTCAAACCGCCGTCACCGTCGATCGTGTGCACGTGGGGACGCGGGTGGAGGTCCTGGTCCGGCATCCACTCATCGACGTGTTCAATGACCACGCGCGCATCATCCGGGCTGAGAGCACCCAGCCAGCGTGAATCCGTTGGCTGCGATGTCAGCAGCTGCTGGGGCGCCTGCTTGCCCGTGAGGTCGACCCGGTGGATGCTCACCTGGTCGATGTGGTCCATGAGTGTGCGTCGCACCGACACGAGCGCCCACGTGCCGTCAGCGGATGCCTCCCAGCCGACCAGTGAACCTTCCGGCATCTGCGGGTAAGTGAACTCAAGCAGGGGCGGGAGGTCGTCGCCGTCGCGCTTGTGGGCAAAGTCGTCCGAGGTGGAGCTCAGCTGGCTCAGATCCTGCGGCAGCTGTGCCACGGCCAGACGATTGACGTGCGGCCCGAGGTCGGCATCCCACCGGCGGGTGGGGAACTCGGCATGCAGGATGCCGGAGACTTTGGCGTCTGAGCGCTTCTTTACAAACTCAGCGTGTTCTTCTTCGCTGCCCGCATGGGAATGCACGGCCAGCTGTGCCACGAGCACACCAGGTCGAAGAGCGATGCTGCCGTAGCCGCCGGGGCGTGTGGCAATGCAGCGGGCTTCACCGCGGGGCGGCAGCAGGAACAGTGCGGCGTCATCGGCTTCGTTGCCGTCGTCACCGGCGCGTTTGGCGGTGAAGAACACCGAGCCGTCTTCGGCGACCGCGGTCGCGCCGATCGAGGCTGCTCCGCGGGTCAAACGTCGCGGCGACGGGTAGTCGGTGTTCGCGTCAGCGGCGAGCTCAACCAGGTGTGTCGAGTACGACGTGCCCTTTCTGTCCAGCGACTGGACCGAGGCCAACAGGGGACCGCTGTCGCGGCGGCACGTCAGCCCGCCGGTGCGCGGCGCATCGAGAAGCGAGGTGAGGGTGGGGACGTATGCGGGGGAGTGAGCTTCTTTGGTCATGCCGAAATCGTACTCCCCGCGGTGACGCGCAACACACAGCGGTCCGTCTATGACCGCTGAGAGCGCCTCAGCCGATGAGGGCTGCAAGCGCCGCGACGGTGATCAATCCGTTGTTGGCGGCGTGGATGAGGAACGGCGCCCACAGGGACCTGAACCACAGGCGTGCGAGCACGAGCGAGGTGCTCAGGAAAATGAGGTAGGCCATCGCAGTCGGGCTGACGTGCACAAGAGCGAAGACGACGATCGTGATGATCACAGCAAGCGCCGTCGGCATCTTCGTCATGAGCCAGTCGAGCAGCACACGCCGGAAGACGATCTCCTCGGCAAGGGGGATGACGACCGCGGTCGCAAGGGCGGCCAGCGGTGCGATGCTCCAGTGGAGGCTGAGGGCATCGCGCGTCGACGAAGTGCCGTCACTCGGGCTCAGCCCGAGCGCGCTGCCCAACACCATCGCCCCGATTCCGCTGAGCACGATCGAGGCGGGTATCCACCACAGCAGGTGCCACAGCGAATGGCGTGGGCGGCGGAAACCGAGGTCGCGGATCGTCCACCCGCCGCGCACTCCGAGTCCGAACCACAGGACCAGCAGGAACAGCGGAGTGCTCAGGCACAGGGCGAATGCCGTCGCGGCCGAGGTGCCCAGCCCTGTCCACACGGCCGCGAAGACGCCGAGGACCGCGCCGCCGGCCATGGCGATGAGCGCAAGCACCACCCACAGCAGGTGCTGGGCCGTCGGAGCCGGAGTGATCCAGGGGGAGTGAGACCGCGTCAGCGGCCGAACAGACGGCCGAAGAAGCCCTTCTTCTTTTTCTTGTTCGGTTCGTCCTCGGGCTGGCTCGGCTGCCGGTTCGATTGCGTTTCCTCCTGGGTGTGGGGAGTCGTCTGCTGTGCAGGAGCCTTCTGCTTCGCAGCGGGCTTGTCGGTGTTCTCTTCTTCCCGAGGTGCCTGCGGCTCTTCCGGAGCCTCCGGCTTGTGGTCTGCTACGGCAGGCGCAGGCGTCGGCTCGTCGACTTCGCCGGCGCCGGTGTAGTGCTCGCCCAGTGCAGGCGCGGGCTTTTCGGTGCTCGGCTCTTCGGCCGGCTGTGCGGCGACGCTGAAGTCGACCTCGATCGGCACGGACTGCGGCGTGACCGGCTGCGCAGCAGCGAACTGCTCCTGCGCTTCGCCTTCCAGAGGCGCGTGTACCTGACAGTTGGTCAGGCGGGACTGCTCGTCGAAGTCGGTGTCAGCCGAACCGTCGGCCAGCAGAATCCGCAGGCTTGAACCCTCAAGGGGAGCGGTGGCAAAACCGCGCAGGGCTGCGTAGTCCAGAAGCGCCTGCCTGTGGTCCGTGATGCCTCCGGACTTCACACCGGCGGCCAAAGCCTTGACGACGGAGCGGATGGTCGGTTCGATGTCGCTGAAGCCCTGCACATCGAGCAGGGTCCAGACGGTCATCGTGCCGGTCTTCAGCGGGTAGTGCACCCAGTGGCCGGTGATCCGCTTTGCC
>CABTZE010000073.1 GCA_902489215.1 uncultured Brevibacterium sp. | reverse complement strand
TTCCGCGACGCCCCGCGCTTGGCCAGCCGCCGCATCATCAACTGACTGCACTCGGTGGCTCTGCCCAGCGGTGAAAAGCCACGGGCGGGAGTAGGCCGCCGCCCCTGCCGGCGCGCAGGTGCTCCGCTGGGTTCTTCATCCCAGGCGGAGCGCCGCGCGGGCGGCGTCGCGCAGGTGCTGTTCGATCACGTCTTTGTCGAGTCTGCGCACCACGTAGGGCGTCGAGTTGAGCATCCCGATGACCGCCTGAACAAGCACCCGCACCCCGGCCTCCCCAAGGTCGGGGTGCACGTGTATCAGCACGTCTTCCCAGCCGGTCATGTATTCCCTCTGCAGGCGGCGCACGCGTTTGCGATCGCTTTCCTGCAGGGCTTCGAAGTCGCGGTCCTGAATGCGGATGAGCTCCGGTTCGTTCACCGCGAACTCCACGTGGAAGGTCAAGAGGTCTTCCATTGCCTCGCGTGGCTCCGCGCCTGCGTGGGCGGTGACGATGCTGCTCATGCCAGCGTGCAGACGCTTGGAAATGCCGACCAGAAGTTCAGCCAGCAGGGCTTCTTTTGAGTTGAAGTGCCTGTACACAGCCGGTCCGGAAATCCCCGCGCCCGCACCGATGTCGTCAATGCTGACGGCCCGGAACCCCTGCCGGGCGAACAGCTTTTTGGCCGAATCGAGGATCTGCTGGCGTCTGCGCTCCTTCGCGGCCTGCCGCTTGGTGGGTGCCGGTGAAACTCCCGAGGTGCCGCCGGCTTCACTGCCTGCTGTCACCTGATTGCCGGGTATCTTGGCGCTGCCGAGGTGGGCCGCACCTGTTGCGCTGCCTGTCATGCCGCCCTCCTTTGCTGGGCTCTTTCGCCGCCGGTGTTCTTGCTTGTGTCTGGAGACACATCGACATACTATACTTTCAGTTAGTGGCAATTCACTGAAGTTGGCTGGGGCGGTTAGAAAGTATGATCTGCGAGCCCATCCGAGGACTTGAAACCTCATAGCCCAGTGGTATCCAGTACGAAGGAGTTCGGATGAAGACACTAGGCACGCCGCCTGATGCTGCGGTCGGCGCCGAACGCGCCGCGGCGCACCAGACGCTCATCGACGAACTGCGTGAGCGCATTGCCCAGACCGCCCTGGGCGGTTCTGAGCGTTCACGGCAGCGGCACATCGACCGCGGCAAACTGCTGCCCCGGGATCGTGTCGAACAGTTGCTCGACCCGGGCACTCCGTTCCTGGAGCTGTCGCCGCTTGCTGCCAACGGCATGTACAACGACGACAGCCCGGGTGCTGGAATCATCACCGGCATCGGCGTCGTTGCCGGCCGCACATGCGTCATCGTCGCCAATGACGCCACGGTCAAGGGCGGGACCTACTACCCGATGACCGTCAAGAAGCACCTGCGCGCCCAGGAAGTTGCGCGCGAAAACCAGCTTCCCTGCATCTACCTGGTCGACTCCGGCGGTGCCAACCTGCCGAATCAGGACGACGTCTTCCCTGACCGCGAGCACTTCGGCCGCATCTTCTACAACCAGGCGACCCTGTCGGCCGCCGGCATTCCACAGCTGGCCGCTGTCATGGGCTCGTGTACTGCCGGCGGTGCGTACGTTCCGGCGATGGCGGACGAATCGATCATCGTCAACGAACAGGGCACGATCTTCCTGGGCGGCCCGCCGCTGGTGAAGGCCGCAACCGGCGAAGTCGTCACAGCTGAAGAGCTCGGCGGCGGTGCTCTGCACTCACGCACCTCGGGTGTCACCGACCACCTGGCGGCCAATGACGAACACGCTCTGGAGATCATGCGCGATGTCGTGTCCACCCTGCCCCCGCAGGAAAGCCTCACCCCGGCGTGGGCGCGCAGGGAACCGCGCGAACCGCTGTTCAGCCCGGACGAACTCACCCAGGTGGTGCCGGCTGATCTCAAAACCCCGTACGACGTCCGCGAAGTCATCGCCCGTCTGGTCGACGGCAGCGAGTTCCACGAATTCAAAGCCGAATACGGCACAACACTCGTCACCGGCTTTGCCCACCTGGATGGACACCCCGTGGGAATCATCGCCAACAACGGCGTGCTGTTCGGCGAATCCGCGCAGAAGGGCGCACACTTCATCGAACTGTGCGACCAGCGCGACACCCCGCTGATCTTCCTGCAGAACATCACCGGCTTCATGGTCGGCCGCGACTACGAAGCCGGCGGTATTGCCAAGCACGGAGCGAAGATGGTCAACGCAGTCGCCACCGCCCGCGTGCCGAAGTTCACCGTCGTCATCGGCGGTTCCTACGGAGCCGGCAACTACTCGATGTGCGGGCGCGCCTACAGCCCGCGTTTCCTGTGGATGTGGCCGCACACCCGCATTTCCGTCATGGGCGGCGAACAGGCAGCCAGCGTGCTCTCAACCGTCAAACGCGACCAGATTGAAGCCCGCGGCGAAGAATGGTCGGCAGAAGAGGAAGCCGAATTCAAAGCGCCTGTCCTGCAGCAGTACGAAACCCAGGGTGTGCCCTACTATTCGACGGCACGGCTGTGGGACGACGGCATCATCGAACCCGGTGACACCCGCCAGGTGCTCGCACTGGCTCTGGAAGCCGCCCGCTACGCACCCCTTGCCCGCCCCAACAACGCGCCCGGCTACGGCGTGTTCAGGATGTGATCGCTGTGTTTTCAACAGTTCTCATTGCCAACCGCGGTGAAATCGCCCTGCGCGTTATGCGCACCTGCCGTGCACTGGGCATCAAGACGGTTGCCGTGTACTCCGATGCCGACGCCGAGGCGGCACACACCAAAGCCGCCGATGTCGCGGTCCGCCTGGGTCCGGCAGCTGCTGCGGAATCGTACCTGCGGATCGACAAGGTCATTCAGGCTGCCCAGGACACCGGTGCCGAGGCGATTCATCCCGGCTACGGCTTCCTGTCGGAAAACGCCGAATTCGCGCAGGCCTGTGAGGACGCGGGGATTGTGTTCCTCGGCCCCACGGCCGAGGCCATCCGCACGATGGGTGACAAGATCACGGCCAAGCAGGCCGTAGCGTCGCGCAATGTGCCGCTGGTTCCCGGTGTGGCCGAAGCCGGTCTGACGGACGAACAGCTCATTGAGCGGGCTGACGAGGTGGGCTTCCCCATCCTCATCAAGCCCTCAGCCGGTGGCGGCGGCAAGGGCATGCACGCGGTGCACGACCCGAAGGACCTCAAGGACTCTCTTGCTGCAGCCCGCCGCGAGGCAGCGTCGAGCTTCGGCGACGACACCCTGTTCATTGAGCGCCTGGTTGCCACGCCGCGGCACATTGAAGTGCAGATCCTCGCTGATGAGCACGGCAATGTCATTCACTTGGGCGAACGCGAATGCTCTCTGCAGCGCCGCCACCAGAAGGTCATCGAAGAAGCCCCGTCGGCGCTGCTGGACGAAGAAACCCGCGCGGCCATCGGCCAGGCGGCCTGCGACACGGCTCGCTCCGTGGGCTACCGCGGTGCCGGCACGGTCGAGTTCATCGTTTCGGCTGACAAACCCGATGAGTTCTTCTTCATGGAGATGAACACCCGCCTGCAGGTGGAACACCCCGTAACCGAAGAGGTCACGGGCGTTGACCTGGTCGAGTGGATGCTGCGGATCGGAAACGGCGAAGAGCTTTCGCTGAAGCAGGAAGACATCACGCTCACCGGCCACTCGATCGAAGCGCGCGTCTACGCGGAAGACCCCTCCCGCGGCTTCCTGCCCACCGGCGGAACGGCGCTCGACGTGCAGTTCCCCGAAGGCGAGGGCATCCGCATTGACGCCGGTCTCGAAGCCGGTCAGCGGATCGTGTCCGACTACGACCCGATGATCGCCAAGGTGATCGTCACCGCTGATGACCGCGAAACCGCGCTGGCGCGCCTGGACTCTGCGCTCGCACGCTCAGCCGTGCCGGGCATTACGACGAACATCGACTTCGTTCGTCGCCTGGTCCGCCGTGACGATGTTGTCGAAGGCAAACTCGACACGGGCCTGATCGACCGCATGACGGAAGATGAACTCGCCCACGCTGCCGGAGACATCGACAAGCTGTTCGCCGCCGCGTTCGTGGTGAGCACCCGAGGAGCCGCGGGAACCCAGAAACTCGGCGGCACCTCGGCAGGGGAGCAGGCAGAAGCACCCAGTGCGTGGGCTCGACCCAACGGGTGGCGAACCAGCCGCCAGCCTGCCGTGAGCGTGAAGTTGGCCCACGGCGGTGAAGTCGAGACGGTCGTGTGGCGCGGTGAAGAGCTCACGCGAGTCACCTCGGAGACTGGCGACACGGTCTACAAGCTCACGATCGACGGCGTGCAGCACACCGCGATGCTGTGGGCCGACCCGGACACCCGCATGATCTGGGTCGCCAGCGAACGAGGTGTCTACAGCTTCGCGCGCCCCGTCGCCGAATCTGAACTCGACCCGGGTGCCGCAGGAGCCGATATCTGCGCACCCATGCCCGGATCGCTGACCCAGCTGCTCGTCGAAGACGGAGCGGAAGTCGCTGAAGGCGAACCGATCGCCGTCGTGGAGGCCATGAAGATGGAGCACGTGCTGCGCGCACCCGCCGCCGGCACCGCTCACGTCAAAGCGACGGTCGGCGCCCAGGTGGCACTGGACGAAGTACTCGTCACGATCGTCGACGAAGAAGCAGAAGAAGACTGACCAAGAACTTAAGGAGAGCTCATGAGCTTCACCCCAGGAATGCTGCCGGAGGAATACGAAAGCCTCCGCAAGGCAGTTGCTGATTTCACCGACAACGAAGTCGCCCCCGTCTCAGCTGAACTCGACCGCAAGCACGAATTCCCGTACGAACTCGTGGCAAAGATGGGCAAGATGGGCCTGTTCGGCCTGCCCTTCCCGGAAGAGTACGGCGGTATGGGCGGAGACTACTTCGCACTGTGCCTGGCGATTGAGGAAATCGCGCGCGAAAACCAGTCGCTGGCCATTACGCTCGAGGCCGCTGTTTCGCTCGGTGCCATGCCCATCTACCTGTTCGGCACGGAAGAACAGAAGAAAGAATGGCTGCCCAAGCTCACGGACGGTTCCGGTCTTGCCGCGTTCGGTCTGACCGAGCCCGAAGCCGGATCAGACGCCGGCGGCACCCGCACCAAGGCCACACTGGAAAACGGCGAATGGACGATCAACGGTTCGAAGTCGTTCATCACCAACTCCGGCACCGACATCACCCGCCTGGTCACCGCCACCGCCGTCACCGGCACCCGCGTGGGCAAGGACGGGAAAGAAAAGCCGGAGATCTCCACCATCATGATCCCGGCAGGCACCCCCGGCTTCACGGCTGAGCCGCTGTACGACAAGGTCGGCTGGAACTCATCTGACACCCACCCGCTGACCTTCGACAACGTCAAGGTTCCCGAAGAGAACCTGCTGGGTGAGCGCGGCCGCGGCTACGCGAACTTCCTGCGGATCCTCGACGAGGGTCGTATCGCGGTTGCCGCACTGTCGGTCGGTGCCGCGCAGGGCTGTGTTGACGCCTCCGTGAAGTATGCGCAGGAGCGCATGAGCTTCGGCAAGCCGATTGCCAGCTACCAGGCGATTTCCTTCAAGATTGCCCGCATGGAAGCCCGTGTTTCGGCAGCTCGTGCCGCCTACTACGAAGCAGCCTCGAAGATGCTCGCAGGTGAACCGTTCAAGAAGGAAGCTTCCATCGCCAAGCTCATCGCCGGTGAGGCAGCCATGGACAACGCGCGCGACGCAACACAGGTCCACGGCGGCTACGGCTTCATGAACGAATACCTGGTGGCCCGCCACTACCGCGACTCGAAGATCCTCGAGATCGGCGAAGGCACCACCGAGGTGCAGCTCATGCTCATCGCTCGCGCTCTCGGGCTGTGATCTGAGGGCGGGCTGACGAGGCTGGGCTCGGGTCTGGTCTGTTGAGCTCGTGCCGTTGAGTGAAGCAGCCGGCTGTCGCAGCAGGTGTGAAAATCTGTCGCGACAGCCGGCTGTTTTGTTGCCTACAGCTGCCGTGTTTGTCAGCTGTGTGTCTCAGGTTCTACAGGCCGCCGGTCTTGAGCTCGTTGGCGATGTAGTCGGCCTGACGCATTGCAAGGGCAACGATGGTCAGGGTTGGGTTTGCTGCGGCTCCGGTCGTGAACAGTGAACCGTCAGACACGAAGAGGTTCGGGACCTCATGTGCACGTCCAAAGCCGTCCACCGGTCCGTCTTCAGGCTTCGCCGCCATTCGACAGGTGCCCAGATTGTGGGTTGAAGGGTATGGCGGTGTCCTATGGACGTCGAGGGCACCGACTGCTCGGTAGAGGTCCTCGGCCTTGCCGTAGGCATACTCGCGCATGGAAATGTCGTTTTCGTGGTCGTCGAAATGCACATTCGGCACGGGCAGGCCGTTGGTGTCAGTCGCCGTCGAGCTGAGTGTTACCCGGTTGGATTCCTGTGGCATGTCCTCGCCCACAATCCACATGCCGGCAAGTTTGTCGTAGTTGTCAATCCAGCGGGTGAAGTCCTCTCCCCAGTTCCCGGGATCGATGAAGCTTGCCAAGAACGCCGGTCCGAGTGAAATGGTCTCCATGTAGTAGCCGCCGACGAATCCACGCGAGGGGTCGTGAACAGATTCGTCGGCAATGATCCCCGCCATGGTTTCGCCGCGATACATGTGCACCGGCTTGTCGAACATCGCGTAGGCGGAGCCTGTCATGTGGCGCATGTAGTTGCGACCGACCATGCCGGACCCGTTTGCCAGCCCATCGGGGAACGCCGATGTTGCGCTCATGAGCAGAAGGCGAGGCGTCTCAATCGCGTTGCCGGCGACGCACACGACTCCCGCTGCCTGTCGGTGCATTTTGCCTTCTTTGTCCATGTACAGGACTGAGTCGATTCGGCCAGAGGCATCGTGGGTAATCTGTACTGCCGTGCTGTCGGGGCGCAGGTCCAGAATCCCGGTTTCCAGAGCGCGGGGAATCTCGCGGACGAGTATCGACCACTTCGACTTGTTCTTATCGCCCTGGAAGTTGAAGCCGTCTTGGATTGATGCGGGGCGGCCGTCATAAGGCTCGGCGTTGGTTGCGTACGGGCCGGTGGCGTAGTGCTTGTAGCCCACGCGTTCAGCACCGGCTGCAAACACTTTGTAGTTGTTATTGGCTGGCAGGGGCGGCCGACCGTGGCGGTGCGTTGACCCCATTGCGATCTCAGCGCGGTCATAGTAGGGGGCTAGATCTTCGAGGGTGATCGGCCAGTCAAGCAGATTCGCTCCGGGGACGTTGCCATATGTAGTTGCCGCTTTGAATTCGTGGGCCTTGAATCGCGGCGTGGCACCTGACCAGTGTGTTGTCGTACCGCCGACGGCCTTGACAATCCAAGCGGGCAGATTGGGGAAGTCCTGTGCAATTCGCCAACTCCCCGAGGTTGTCCGTGGATCAAGCCACGCCATCTGGTTGAAGGCTTCCCACTCGAGGTTTACATAGTCTTCGTTCTGCAGGTATGGGCCGGCTTCAAGCAGCACGACGGGGATGCCCTGCCGTGTCAGCTCATAGGCCAGGGTTCCGCCTCCCGCACCGGAACCGATGATGACGACTGCACGATCATCATTGAACTCAACCATCACGACACCCCTTCCTTGTGCCCCGGTCCGAAGTCCGGCAGCGGTTCCTCTGATTCTTCGATTCGCGGTTCAGGCAGCCAGTCGAGGTCATTGAACCCGCGGTTGATGTATCCGCCCTTGTCGAACGACGGACCTTCGTAGCCGACGCTTGACCAGACTTCTTCGTCTTCGTACATCGTCAAAATGGTCATCCGGCGGATGAAGGAAAAGAACTCTGTCCGCTCTACTTTCTTGAGCGCTTCCAGCGCCTCTTCGTAGGGAAGCGTCGAGAACTTTCGGTCGGCGCTCGCGTCGATTGTCTCGACCCCCTGGATGAGCTTCATCCGAAACCAGGGAGATTCGTCGGCCATCGAGATGAGTTTGTCGGCCATCCGCTCATAGGGTCCCTGGGGAAAGTTTTTATGCGGAAACGCCGTCGCGAGTATTTTCACCAAGACCTGTTTGGCTTCGTCAGAGAACTCCATAGCGTTGAGCGCCCCGTACTTAGCCGGAAGTGAATTGGGCATCGGCATCTTGTACCTCCTTCGTCGTTGAAGTGGTACCGACGCTAACCCTCGCAGAGCCAGCAGGTAAGGCGCGGATCTCAGCTATTGATAAACGTGCCGGTAGAAGTGTGGGCCCAGTCGATACATGCGACCTACTCGCGATGCTGCCGAGCGGAGTACGTGCTCAATGCGAGTGCGCATGCCTTCGTACGCCGATGTGGGAGCAGATGCGGCTATTGACCCTAGAAGCACTCCGTTTGTGCTGAAGAAGGGCACTGCAACACAGGAGACCCCTTCCTGAAATTCCTCGTGTTCCCAGGCGATTCGGTCGCGTTCTATAGCTTTCAGCTCAGACAGGAGATCACCGAGATCGGTGATTGTTCGACCCGTCAAAGCTGGCATTCCCGACTCGGTGAGGACCTGTTTCCGAGAGCTTTCGTCAAGTGCCGCAAGACCTAGCTTGCCGAATGCCGACGCGTGGGGGTTTTCTCTGAACCCGAAGCTCATAGGGGCAAGACGGGGTGCGGCAGGGGAATCACACACATGAGCGACGACGAAATCCATACCCCTGTGGATTGCCAGGTATGTTGCCATTCCGAGCCGTTGGTGAATCTCGCTGAGCTCTCTGCGGATCTCTTTGCTCAGGCCAAGGTCAGCATGTAGACGGACACCGAACTTGTGAAGGCGGTAGCCCAGCGCGTAGGTCTGTTCGTTCTTCAAGTGGACGAGGAGCTCTTCAGCGCACAACTCACCCAGAAGCCTGTACGTGGTGGGAAGCGGTATCCCCGTCCCCGCAGATACGGCTTTGGCATCCGAGCCTCCGTTTTCTGCGATGTACTCAATGATCGCCAGAGCTCGCTTCAAGATCCCGTCCCTGCTGGGCTTGGCAGCCGGGTTCTGGCGTTGTCCTTCGCTCATGGCGTCAGTTTGGCACACCGTCTTTTCAAGCGGCACATGTTTCGTTCTCACTGATCGATAAGAGGTGAGGACAGGTGGGTTCACGGGTGCAACAGTTGTGCTGACAGTGATCAAACGAGCAGGAGGGTGCGATGTACTTCATCGTTGTTAAGTTCCCGGTGAAACCTGAAAGTGTCGAAGATTGGCCGTCAATTGTTGCCGAGTTCACTGAGGCGACTCGTGCAGAAGATGGAAACCTGTGGTTCGAGTGGTCGCGGAGCCTTGCGGACCCGAACGAGTTCGTGCTTGTTGAGGCATTCACCGACGAAGGTGCGGAGCCGCATGTGACCAGTGAGCACTTCGCTAAGGGCCTGGAGGCCATGCGGCCGCACTTGACGGCTACACCGAAGATCGTGTCTCGGCAGGTCGACGGTGAAGGCTGGGACGAAATGGGCGAACTGAAGATCTGACAGCATATAAACCGGAGGCTGGGGTGTTTCGACCCCAGCCTCCGCTTCTGTCTAGGCTGAGATCGTGCCGATAACCCATTCGATTCTCACCACCGCCGCCGAACATCCCGACCGTCCGGCGATCGTCGGCGAACACGCCCGCCTGAGCTACGGAGAACTTGCCGAGGACGGCCGCCGCGTCATCGCCGCCGTGCGCCGCCTGCTGGACGAAGCAGCGGACGCGCCCACACCCGCCCCCGAAGCTCAGGGGGCGCCGGTGATCGCGGTGAGCTCCACCTCGGCATTTGAAGCCGCCCGCATTATGGCGGGCCTGGCCGGGTACCGGGCGGTGTCGGCAACCATCGACCCGCGCTGGCCGGTGGACCACCAGCGGCACGTGATTGCCGAAGTCGGCATCGGCCTGGTGATCGTCGATGATGACGAGGCGGAGGCCCGCCTTCTTTCCACCCTCGGTTCGGACTGGGGTGGGGTAGTCGTGCCGGTGCAGCGCTTCAGGGAAATCGAGGCGCGAGTGGAACCGGCCGAACCGCCACAGG
>CABTZE010000072.1 GCA_902489215.1 uncultured Brevibacterium sp. | reverse complement strand
TCGATGATTCCGGGACTCGTATCCGTGCGCTCATAGGCGAGGGCCGCGAGGCCCATCGACGTGGTCAGCCCCTGCTGACCAGCCGGCGGCACCCAGCGAAGCCGCAGTTCGTAGTCTTCCGGGCTGACACCTCGGGCAGTGAGCAGCTCGGCCAGCAGCTCCGATCCAGCCCGGTCCAGCTGCTCCCAGCGGGTCACCGAGCCCGGAGAACGCGGCGGCAGAGCCGAACCGCGAAAATCACGATGCCTGGTCACGGAACCTCCCTTCCGGGCCAGCGTATCCGTTCGAGTGTGCAACGGCCTGTACTACACTGCCTGTGTGTTTCGCACCTGTTCTAAGATTGGCTGTTCTGAACCGGCCAATCGCACGCTGACCTATGTTCATTCCGAAGCGTGCATTGTCATCGGCCCTCTTTCGCAGCAGCCCGAACCGGGAGCACACGACCTGTGCGAAAGCCACGCTGACAGAATCACCCCGCCGCAGGAATGGCAGATCATCCGCTTGGAAACCGACGCCCCGCCCCTCGAGCGGACCCGCGATGACCTGCTGGCACTCGCAGACGCCGTCCGCGAAGTCGAACCCGAAGTGCCTGAGGGGCGTAAGCACGGACACCTGACCATCATCGAGGACACATGACTCGCTTTGCGCGTGAACGCCGCTCCGTCGGTGCCTATGACGTTCGCGGGCTCGTCGGCGAAGAGCTCACCGACGACTTCATCTTCGCCTTCGGCTGGGCTGTTGCCCGCGCCGCACAGACCGAGTGGGGCAGCGAGCAGATCCTCATCGCCCATGACATGCGGGAAACCTCGCCGCGCTATGCGCGCCTGCTGGCCGCCGGCAGCAGACAGGCGGAACTGCAGCCGAAGAACATCGGCATGGCGTCCACCGACCAGCTGTACTTCGCATCCGGCGAATATGACCTGCCCGGCTTCATGGTGACCGCCAGCCACAACCCGACCGAATACAACGGCATCAAAGTGTGCGGTCCCGGAGCGTCCGGGGTGTCCAGGAAAGATCTTCTGGGCACTGCACTCGCACTGCTGGACTCCGCTCCCGAATGCCCTTTCAGCCCCGGCGACGCCGAATCTGCGGAAGACGCTGATGCCGGGCTCAGTGTCGATGAAGCGCTGGCGCAGCGCACGGCCCGCGGCTTCGCCGAGCGCATCCGCAGCCTCACCGGCCTGGACCGGGTCCAGGACCTCACGATTGTCGTCGACGCCGGCAGCGGTATGGCCGGGCTGACGGTACCGCAGGTGTTCGGAAACGCGGCCGGACTGGAAGCGCTGAACATCACGGTGCGCGGCATGTACATGGAACCCGACGGCACGTTCCCGCACCACCCCGCCAACCCGCTCGACCCTGCCAACCTCGTTGACCTGCAGAAAGCTGTTGTTGCTCTACGCGGCGAAACACCCGAGCCTGTCATCGGACTGGCCTTCGACGGAGATGCTGACCGCTGCTTCTTCGTGGACGAAAACGGCGACACCGTGTCAGCATCCGCGATCGGAGCGATGACCGCTGTCAATGAAATCCACCGCGTCCGTGCCGAAGAACAGCCCGTCGTGCTGCACAACCTGCTCACATCGCGTTCTTCAGTGCAGTGGGTTGAACGCGCTGGTGGAACGCCCGTGCGCACCGCCGTGGGCCATTCCGGCATCAAACAGGCCATGCGCGCCAACAACGCTGTCTTCGCTTTTGAGCACTCAGCCCACTACTACTTCCGGGACTTCTTCGGGGCAGACTCCGGTCTGCTCGCCGCAGGGCACGTGCTTGCAGCCGTGCACGCTTCGGGCAAACCGCTGAGCGCATTGGCAGCCGACTATGCGCCGGGCCCAATGAGCGGCGAAATCAATTCGCGCGCAGACGACCAGCATGCCGTGCTGGAGGCCGTGGCTGAGGCCGGCCAGCGCGGTGACTTCGGCCCCGTGACAATTGATCGCCTGGACGGAATCACGCTCGACGGCGATGGCTTCTGGGTCAATGTGCGCACATCCAACACGGAGCCGCTTGTCAGGCTCAACGTGGAAGCCTGCAGCCAGGAGCGGGTTGACGAACTCGTCGAGGCGGCACTGGCCATCATCCGCGCCTAACTCATTCGGTCAGCCCCGCTCGGTCAGCCCCCGTCTGCCTGCGCCCAGGACCGCCTGCCGCACTTACGGCAGGCGCAAGGCTTAATGCAGGCGCATGCCGTGCGGCAGCCTGTCCATGCGGCTGGCGAAGACGTCTTTGGCCTTCTGCGCGTTCTGTGCTCGCCGGTAGCCGTCCCAGCGCTGGAACTCCACGATCGTGGCAATGAACTCTTCGGGCAGTGTGCCCATCGGGGGAGCCGGTGCTGCGTAGTTGTTGAGCTCATCGGCGATTTCCACCGCGCGCGCCCAGCGGGACTCCTTCGTGTGCATGTGCGCTGTTGCGAGAAACTGTGCGGCGCGGTGCTGCAGGGGTGCGGGGATCGGGGAAATGTCAGCGCCGCGAGCCCAGGCTGCCAACTCGGGCTTGACGGGGTTGGTGCGCGTCACCGGAAGCTTGGCGCGTTCGCTGATGGCGATGGTGCCCGCCAGGTGATCGCCCAGGCGCTTGGTGTCAGCGGAGAACAGACCCACGAGAGCCGCAACTCCGCCTCCGGAGCCCAGAATCTCAAAAGGCCACAGGAGGGCGCGGATGAGGCTGTGGCGAAAAGCCAGGGCACCCCCGTCGTCGCGGACGATCCGCAGTCCCACAATGAGCTTGCCGACAGAACGGCCGCGCGTCAGAAATTCGACGATGCAGGGCACGCCCACAAGAATGAAGATCGACGCGAGCGTGACGATCGTGATTGCAAGCAATTCGCCGTTGTAGGTGTCGACATTGCTCAGAAGGTATGCCAGCCCGATGAAGTAGGCGATGTAGACGACCGTGTAGATCGCGAAGTCAATAGCGCACGATGCCGCCCGTGCCATGAGGGATGCGGGGCGGATGCTGAGGCTGATGGCCTCGCCGGTGACGAGTTTGCTCACCCGTACATCCTCGCATATTCGCCGCCGGGTCAAGATGCCTTAATCTGGTCTTCATGGATCCGATTCTGCTGGCCGCTTTGAACTCGCCGGACTGGAAAGAGCTGCAGCGCCTTTCGAAGAAGTCGCGCCTGTCCGGGCCCGAGGTGGCAGAGTTCAACCGCCTGTACCGCAGAGCGAACAAAGACCTGTCGCATCTGCAGACGGTCGCCCCGGAATCGGACGCCGCGGTCTACCTGAGCAGGGTTGTTCTGCAGGCGAGGGTCCACTTCGGCTCTGTTCCCGGTTCTGCGAAGTCGACGGCCATGCGCTTCTTCGGGCAGTCGCTGCCGGCGGCACTGTATTCGCTGCGCTGGTATTTTGTCGGCGTTTTTGTGCTGTTCACGGGCGTTGCCGTGGGCACGCACATCTGGGCGGCCACGACCCCCGGTCTGCTGGACTATATGCTGCCGCCGGAAGCGCAGCGGGAGATCGCCGAACGCGGCTTTGTCGCCTACTACCGCGAAAACCCCAGTTCGATCTTCGCCCTGGGCGTGTGGGTCAACAACGCTTGGATCGCCGTGCAGTGGGTGGTGCTGGGCATCACCGGGATCTATGTCATCAACGGCATCATCATGAACGCTGCCAACACGGGGATCATGGCTGCCGTCATGTATGAGGCCGGCTACGCGGAGGACTTCTGGAAGTTCATCCTGCCGCACGGCGTCCCGGAGATCACGTGCATCCTCATTGCCGCTGCAGCGGGTCTGAAGATCTTCACGTCCTGGATCATTCCGCGCAATATGACGCGGCGTCAGGCTGTGGCCAAAGAGGGCCGTTCACTCATCACGGTTGCTATGGGACTCGTGATCTTCCTGTTCCTGTCCGGCCTCATCGAAGGCTTCATCACCCCGTCGTACATGCCTTTCGGAATCAAGATGATCTTCGGTGCTGCACTGACCATCGGGATCGTCGCCTACACGATTGCGCTTGGTCGTCCCGCCTACCTTGCGGGTCTCGACGGTGACCTCGACGAGGAGCGCGCCGGCTATCGCACCGTCACCGTCCAGTAAGCCCGACCACAGAGAAAGCCGTGGTCTGCAGACCACGGGGCAGGCACCTCGTACGTCAATTAACGAGGTGCCGCTCATCAGAGCTTCCCCTGCGCCTTGAGCCGGATGTAGAGGTCCGCAAGCGCCGGCGGGAGCTTCTCTTCTGGCTCAGCGAGCGAGTACACCCCGCTGGCTGACATTGCGCGACTGAGCGCACGCTGATTGAGCATTTCCCGCTGTGCAGCACCGGCCCGGTACACCTGAGCGGGTGAATAGACTTCGTCGGCCATGTCCTGCAGCTGCGGATCGGAAACCGAGGCGAAGGCAATCTGGTGGCCGCGCTTGAGCAGCGGCAGCGACGGCAGAACGTCCTCCTGGATGGTGATGGCATCCAGGGGAGTGAGGAACACGACGAGCGCTTGCGTGGAGCAGCGCTTGAGCACCTCAGAGGCCATGACCTGCCAGTCGGATTCGTACAGGCTGGGGAAGATGTCGGCGATCTCCTCGTCAAAGCGGGGGATGGCCTTTTCGCGTGCCAGAGGGCCGAACGCGGTGCGGATCCTGGCGTCGGCCACGATCACATCAACACGGTCGCCGGCAGAGCCAGCCAACGCCGTCAGCAGCATGGCAGCTTCAACGAACGTGTCGAACTGCGTGCCCTCGGCAGAACGCTTGGCTGCGAGCCGGCCGGAGTCGATGACGATCACGACGCGACGGTCGCGTTCGGGCCGCCACGTCTTGACCATGACCTCCTGGGCACGAGCCGTGGCACGCCAGTCGATGGAGCGCACATCATCGCCCGGCACATATTCGCGCAGCGAATCGAACTCGGTTCCCATACCGCGCACCATGAGTGCCGTGCGGCCCTCCATTTCCCTCAGGCGGTGCAGACGCGAAGGCAGGTGGCGCCTCGACAGGAACGGGGGAGTGATCGCAACCTGGGCCGGAACATCGAACGACACCTGCCGGCCGGCAATTCCCAAGACCGAAAAGCTGCGCAGAGTGACCTTGTCAGCTGACAGCCAGCCGCGGCGCGTGGGAGTGAGCGTTTGCCGGCGCACATGCGATTCGCCCGCGGCAAGACGACAGCGGTCCCGGTTGTTCTCAGCACCGGCACTGGGAGACCACGCATCGCGCAGGTGCAGACGGTACGTGCGCTCGGTGGGATTGCGCAGGGTCAGATCAGCCCACGTTTCCTGCCCCAGACGCACCTTCCCGCCGGGAGTGCGCGCCGCCTCAATCCTGCGCGGAGACGGCGTGATGAGCAGGTCGACGACAATGCCGACCAGCAGCACCGCGATCCCGATGAGTGCGGCCGCAGTCGTCTGCAGAGCAACAACGCCTACGCCGATGATCCCGGCGAAGACCATGGTGCGCCACGTGAGAACCATCAGCGCGGAACCGCAACCGTCGACACGATCGATTCGAGAACATCGTCGACGTCGAGACCGTCCATGTGAGCTTCAGGGTTGAGGCGCACACGGTGGCGGAAAGAAATCGGCACGAGGAACTTGATGTCGTCAGGAGTGATGAACGCTCGCCCGTACAGCCACGCGTGAGCCCGCGCGGCAGACAGAAGGCGAGTGGCGCCTCGGGGAGACACACCCAGTTCCAGTGACGGGGCCTGGCGCGTGGCCTGCACGAGGTCGACGATGTACCCGAGCACTTCCGGGGCGCAGTAGACATCGGCCACGCGCTCGCGGGCGGCGAGGATTCCCTCGGCGTCGATCTGCGGGGTCACACCGGCATCGGCCAGTTTGTCCGCGGCAAAACCACCTGCGTGGCGCTGCAGAATGTCAAGCTCGGCATCCCGCTGCGGCAGGTTCATCTGGACCTTGAACAGGAAGCGGTCCAGCTGGGCTTCCGGCAGCGGGTAGGTGCCGTCGTACTCGATGGGGTTCTGGGTGGCGGCAACGAGGAACGGCTTGGGCAGGGAGTACGTGTTGCCGTCGACCGAGACCTGCTTCTCTTCCATCGCCTCGAGTAGGGCCGACTGGGTTTTCGGCGGGGTGCGGTTGATTTCATCGGCGATGAGGATGTTGGTGAAGACGGGACCGGGACGGAACTCGAAATCGCCGGTCTTGGCGTCGTAGATGGTCGAACCTGTCACATCGCTGGGCATGAGGTCCGGGGTGAACTGGATGCGGGCGTGATCGAGCTCAACAGCGTGCGACAGGGCGCGCACCAGCAGCGTTTTGGCGACACCGGGAACACCTTCCAGCAGCACGTGGCCACCCGTGAGAAGCGCAATGAGCAGAGCGTGTGTGGCGTGGCCCTGACCGACGACCGCGTTGGCCGTCGCGCTGCTGACAGCGCCGAAGCGTGCCCGCAGTTCGTGGTCGACGTCCGTGAGCTGGTGGTCCTGGGCCAGGCGATCAACAAGCGACGAGGCGGGCTGGACACGGGCCTGCTGAGAGCTTACCTGGGGATTCGGTTGGGCAGGAGCCGCTGCCGAGGTGGAGTCGGCGGGGGCGGGCACCGAACCGGACAGCTGTGCACCGGGCTGGTGCGCGCCGGGCTGGTTCTCCGGCATGTCCGGGATGGGAGCGCTGGGGTCGTGCTGGTTTGTCATAGTCGCCTTTCGAGTTCGCTGATGGCCTGAGCCAGGCTGACAAGTTCTGCGTCTGATGTCGGTTCTGCGTGCAGCAGAAGGTGTTCGACGCGCTGTGGGCTCTCGCCCAGTTTGGCCGCGACCGCGCGGCAGACGTCTTCTGCCGGAGCTGACGTGGGCACGCTGAGCTTGCGGGCCAGCGAGATGATCGCGGCCTGCTGAATGGGCCGCAGGGCTTCTGGTCGGGCCCCGGCTCGCTGCAGAAGACCCGCGTGTCCGGTCACGGTTTCCTTTGCCGGAACAGTCACCGGCAGGTGCTCGGCAGCCAGTGGGCCGAAGCGGCGACCGCGCCACAGCAGGGCCACCAGTATGAGCACGCCGATCCACAGGACAGCGAAGTACACCCACTGGGGGACGAAATCTTGGGTCTCCTGGATATCGGAGTCGATGAAGTCATCGGGGTTTGGCCAGAACAGGACGACGGAATCTGCATCCGCGACGAGACCCATAGCCAGTGATGCGTTGCCGTGCAGGGCGATCTCGTCGTTGCCGATCCAACTGCTGTTGCCCATCACCGTCATAGTGCCCTTGCCGACCGGGGCCTGGACGAGGCCGGAGGCCTGCTTGCCCATATCGGGACGGTAATAGCACTTCACCGAGTCTTTGTGGGTCGAGTAGTAGTGATTGAAGGGCGCGCTGACCGGGCCTGCCTTCTTGGCTGCGGGGTAGTCACAGGCGGGTTCGCGGGATTCTGCAAAGTCGTCGGGGGCGGCGAATTCCTCTGTGGGGTGGATTGTGTTTCCCCAGCCGCCCATGTCGTACGGGGCTGAAAGGATCACGTGGCCGCCTTTTTGAGCTGCGGCGGTGATCTTCTGCCTGCTGTCGACGGATATGTCGTCCGGGTTGATGACAACGACCGTTGTGCCAGGTTTGGCAGCGGCTTCTACGGCTGTGTCGAAGTTGTCGGTCTTCTTAAGCTTGGCGCCGTGGTCTTCAAGAAGTTTGGCGTAGGCGTGAGTTCCGTCTGCAGCGAAGCTGTCGTAGTGCCCGTAGCGTGTTTCGTCACGCTCCGCGGAGGTCAGCGTGATGGCCGCACCGGCCATGAGGAGAACAGCCACCAAAACGAGCCACAGACCGGCTGATCGACCAAGGGACTTCAGGCTGCGTCCGGCACCCGCTGAGCGTGTGCCGCGGACCGCGACGTCGAGTGCGGCGCTCATGCGCTCACCTGCTCAGAACCGCGGGAGTCTGCAGCCTCAGCCGAGTCAGCTGTTTCCTGACCGGGCGCGCGCAGCGCTTGAGCGGCAGAGTCGAGCTGTTCTGCAAATCGGTAGTCGGCTTCGTCGGCTGGATGGCTGCCGAATACGATCCGGTCGAACAGCGCGGCGGCCTTATTCAGCTTGTCGCTCATAGCCGGCACTGCCGCGGAAGCCGCGGCTGCAAGCTCCGCTGCGGTCGAAGCGGCCTCGACGTCGATGATCCGCTTCTTGTTCAGCTCTGCGAAGACTGCGCGAATCTGGTTGGCAGTGGCATCTGCCCAATTGCCGTTCTCAGCCGCTTCGTGTGCGAGCTTGCGGAACACACGGGGTTCGACACCGGTGAACTCGGAGTCCATTTCGAACAGCTGCTTCGAGAAGTCGTCGTCGGTGCCGCGGCGAACCCGCCAGATCACAAAGCCCACAACGGCGGCTGTGAACAGGATGACGCCGATGATGAACCACGGGGACTGGGCGTTGTCGACCCCTTCCGCGAGCTTCTGGAAGAACAGGTTGAGCATGCGCTTGATCTTGCCGAAGAATGAAATGTCGACTTCGCTGTAGCGAGGATCAGACAGTTCGCGTTCGGCCCATTCACGGCCCTGTTCCGGGGTGGGCTGCTGCAGTCCGCTCACACTTCCTCCGCTTCTGCCAGGAGGACGAGATCATAGCCTTCTGAGCGCATGCGCAGGTTGAAGTAGACAGTTGCCAGAAGGGCCGCCCGGTAGGCGTAGAGGAGAACGCCGATGGCCAGAAACAGCCCCGTGAAGATGGTGCCAAGAACAGCGGCGGCAGCAGGCCCCTCGAGCTCGCCGCCGCCGAGCATCAGAATCGAGAGCAGGCCGATGACGCCTCCCAGGTAGATGAATGCCGGTGTGGCGATGATGCCGATGACCTGATTGGCCAGCCAGAACCCGAACACGGTCTGCCCTGCCACCTGCAGGAAGCCGCGGCCGGTCATCTTCCAGGACCGGGCGATGGCGGAGAAGATCCCGACTCGCTCTTGGGCGATGATGCATCCCGTCAGACTCAGGCGAATGCCGAAGAAAATCGTCGCCGCCCACCAGACGAGGACGAGCGCTGTGCCGAGAGTCAGGCCGATGACAGCCCCGCCGACGGCACCGGCGAGAATCGCTGCGGCAAGGAACACTGCGAGGACAACAAGGTGGGCCGTGCCCATAAGCAGTGCCGCACCGAACAGCTTTCGGCGGCATCCCCGGAGGCTCTGCCAGCCCTGGCGCAGCGTCATTGTGCGGCCGAAGAACGCTTCGCGGGCGCCGACGCTCGTCATTCCGCTGAACACAATGAGGATGGCTAGGGTGAGGTATTCGACGACTCCCGCGCCGATCTGCACCACAAAGCTCAGACCGCTCAGAGCTTCCTCGGATGAATCGAGGAGCTTGGTGAAGAAACTGTGCCCGAAGTACCACGTGACGGCTCCCGCAAGAGCAAAGAGACCGGCGGTCAGCCCTGCACCGAGTCCTGCGCTGCCGTAGGTCAAGCCGGGGAAGCGGCGCATGAGGCGGAATCCGCCGTCGAGCACTTCAAAGAAGCCCAGGGGGCGCTTGGGCAGAATCCCCGGGACAGGCGGGGGAGACCACTTCGGGCGGCGGCGAGCCTTGGCGGGAACCCGCTGGCCCGTCGACCAATCGACGGTCAGACCCCAATCAGGGCTGTTGTTCTGCGTGAACACTTCACTCCTGCGAGATGAGCATTTGACCAGCCCATCATTCCACAGCTTCCCGGGATCAGGCTGCGTGAAAATCGGCGGGCCGAAGTGAAAACCTCTGATGGGTAGGGAACAATAAAAGCTATGAATGCACGGATTCTTGTGGTAGACGACGACACGGCGCTGGCCGAAATGATCGGCATTGTGCTGAAGTCAGAAGGATTTGAACCAGATTTCTGCGCTACCGGCGATGGTGCCCTCGGCGCATTCCGCGAATCCAAACCCGACCTCGTGCTTCTCGACCTCATGCTTCCCGGCAAGGACGGGATGGAAGTCTGCCGTGAAATCCGCAGGGAATCGGATGTTCCGATCATCATGCTCACAGCGAAGTCGGACACGGTTGATGTTGTCGCCGGTCTCGAGGCCGGGGCCGATGACTATGTACCCAAGCCGTTCAAGCCG
>CABTZE010000071.1 GCA_902489215.1 uncultured Brevibacterium sp. | reverse complement strand
GGCGAAGAGCCGACCGTCGTTGCCGAGCTCAAGGGGACAGACCTGCTGGGCCACACCTACGCCCCGCCGTTTGCCTACTACGCCGACCACGAAAACGCCTTCCGCATCCTCGAAGGCGACTTCGTCACCACGAGCGACGGTACGGGACTCGTGCACACCGCCGGCGCCTTCGGTGAGGACGACTACGTTGTCACACAGGCTGCGGGAATCGAAGCCGTCATGCCGGTTGGCCCCGACGGCCGCTTCACCGCTCCGGCAGTCGACTATGTCGACGAACTCGTCTTCGACGCGAACCCCAAGATCATCCGCCACCTCAAGAACGCCACGGCGGGTGAAGGCGAAACCGGTTCCGTCACTGACGGAACTGTTCTGGTTCGCCACGAGACCTACAACCACTCGTACCCACACTGCTGGCGCTGCCGCAATCCGCTCATCTACAAGGGCGTGTCCTCGTGGTTCGTCAGCGTCACCGAGTTCAAAGACCGGATGCTTGCCAACAACGAGCTCATCAACTGGGTGCCTGACAACGTCAAACACGGCCAGTTCGGCAAGTGGTTGGAAAACGCCCGCGACTGGTCGATCACGCGCAACCGCTTCTGGGGCAGCCCGGTGCCGGTGTGGAAGTCGGACAACCCCGAATACCCCCGCATCGACGTCTACGGCAGCTTCGAAGAGATCGAACGTGACTTCGGCCGGCTGCCGCTTAACCACGACGGCCAGCCGGACCTGCACCGTCCGTTTGTTGACGAGCTGACCCGACCCAACCCGGACGACCCGACCGGCAAGTCGACCATGCGCCGCGTTGAGGACATTCTGGATGTGTGGTTCGACTCCGGTTCCATGCCGTACGGACAGGTGCACTACCCGTTCGACAACAAGGAATGGTTCGACAACCACTACCCGGCAGACTTCATTGTCGAGTACATCGGACAGACCCGCGGCTGGTTCTACACGCTGCACATCCTGGCTTCCGCACTGTTCGACAAGCCGGCGTTCCGCGACGTCATCTGCCACGGCATCGTGCTGGGCTCCGACGGCAACAAGATGTCGAAGTCGCTGCGCAACTACCCGGACGTCAACGAGGTCTTCGACCGCGACGGATCCGACGCCATGCGCTGGTTCCTCATGTCCAGCCCCGTGCTGCGCGGCGGCAACCTCATCGTCACTGAGCAGGGCATCCGCGATTCGGTGCGCCAGATCATCCTGCCGGCGTGGAACGCGTGGCACTTCTTCGCCACGTACTCCAACACGGCAGACGCTCCGGGCGAAACTCCCGCAGAGGGCAAGTCCGGTTCGGGCTACCAGGCTCGTCACCGCTACGAGTCCTCGCAGGTGCTCGACCGCTACCTCCTGGCGAAGACGCGCGACTTCATCGATAGCTTCGCCGAGCACATGGACGAGTACGACCTGTGGAGCGCGTGCGGGCTGTTCCGTGAACACCTGGACATGCTCACCAACTGGTACGTCCGCCGTTCGCGCCGCCGCTTCTGGGAAGGCTCGGAAGCGACCCACGAAACCTTCGACGTCTTCTACACGTGCTTCGAAGCGTTCCTCAAGGTGGCTGCACCGCTGCTGCCGTTCACGATCGAAGAGATCTACCGCGGCCTGACGGGGGAGCGCTCCGTCCACCTGGCTGACTACCCGGACAGCTCGCTGTTCGAAGCCAACCCGGAACTCGTCGAGGCAATGGACCTCACCCGGTCCATCTGCTCGGTCGGCTCGAGCCTGCGCAAGGCTGAAAAGCTGCGCGTGCGCCTGCCGCTGGCGCGACTGACCGTCGCCACGGACGTCGAACTGGGCGAAGAGTTCACCTCGATCATCGCCGACGAACTCAACGTTCGCGAAGTCGTCGTCATGCCGGTTGACAAGGCCGAAGAGGCCGGCTTCAAGCTCGAACAGAAGCTCACCGTCAACGCACGTGCCGCAGGCCCGCGCCTGGGCAAGAACGTCCAGGCAGCCATCAAGGGATCCAAGTCCGGAGACTGGTCTGTCACAGACGGTGTTGTCACCGCCGGCGGCATCGAACTGCAGGAAGGCGAATACATCCTCGAGGACGTCGCGGAATCCGGTCAGGACGGAATCGTGCTTGCTCCCACGGAATCAGGCTTCGTCGCCCTCGACACGGTTGTGACCGACGAACTGCGGGCTGAAGGCCTGGCGCGCGACACCATCCGCGCCATCCAGAGCGCCCGCAAGGAACTCGACCTGCACGTGTCGGACCGCATTGACGTGACCGTGAGCGTCCCGGCAGAGAGCGCCGAAGCGCTCAGCGGCTACAGCGACCTCATCGCCAAGGAAACCCTGGCCGAAACCCTGCGGATCACGCAGGAGCCCATCGGCGAAGGGCAGGTCTTCGAAGCCGCCGAACTCGCCGAAGGTGCCGCCGTGCGCGTGGAGAAGCACGCATGACGAACACCGAACCGACGGGCCTGCAGCTGGCTGAGGCCGCGCTGCAGGCCCGCGCGGGCGAAACCGAAATCGAACTGCGCCTGGATGCCACGCTGCGCGCCTGCGAACTGCTTGGCGACATCCACCGAGCCGCGCCGGTCATCATGATCGCAGGCACCAACGGCAAGACCTCCACCGCCCGCATGATCGATGCTCTGCTCAGCGCACACGATCTGCGGGTAGGCCGGTTCTCCAGCCCCCACCTGCACTCCGTCACCGAACGCATCTCCGTCGACGGCGCTCCAGTGGCAGACGACGATTTCGTGCGGGTATTCGCAGAAATCCGCCCGTTCCTCGACATCGTCGACGCCGAACTCGCAGGAGACGGGCGACCGCCGCTGACATATTTTGAAGCGCTGACCGTGCTCGCATTCGCCGTATTCGCCGACGCCCCCGTCGACGTCTACGTGCTCGAAGTCGGGATGGGCGGTCAGTGGGACTCAACCAATGTGGCTGACGCTGAAGTGTGCGGCTTCACCCACATCAGTCTGGACCACCAGGCGTTCCTCGGAGACACCCTGACCGACATCGCCGCCACAAAGGCCGGGATCCTCGATAGGACACAGGACGACACTCCCGCGCCGACGCCGTTGGCGGTCATCGGCCACCAAGACGACGAGGCGGCAGAAGAACTCGAACGCCAGCTGGAACGCCGGGGCCTCACCGGGCAATGGTTCGGGCGTGAGTTCAAGGTGCTCGAAGCCAAACAGGCCGTTGACGGGCAGCTGTTCTCCATGCGGGGGGCCTACGACGTCTACAGCGATCTTTTCCTGCCGCTTCTGGGCCGCCACCAGATTGACAACGCAGCTTTGGCCGTCGCCATCGTTGAACAGTTCCTCGGCACGGAGGACAAGCCGCTCGATACCGAAACGGTCGGAACCGGGCTGAGCGCTGTCACATCGCCGGGCCGCATGGAAGTGATGAGATCCGACCCGACGATCGTCGTCGACGGCGCTCACAACCCGGACGCGGCAATCGCGCTGCGGGAAGCGCTTGCGGACTCCTTTGACTTCTCGGACGTCGTCGCGGTTGTCGCGGTGTACGAAGACAAAGACGTGCACGGGCTTTTGGAACACCTGTACCAAACTGCCGGCCGGGTTGTCGTGTCGCAGGCGCAGAGCCCGCGCGCGCTGAGCTCGCAGAAACTCGCCGACGCAGCCGAAGAGTGGTGGGACTCGGACGACGTCATCCGAACCGATAACCTCAACGACGCGCTCATGCGCGCTGTCGACCTTGCGCTTGAAGATTCCGAGCGCAGAACGGGAATCGTTGTGACCGGTTCGCTGTCAACCGTTGCCGAGGCCCGCACCCTGCTGGGCCGAAAGGATGCTCAATGACGCAGGAGACCCCTGCCGAACTTCCTCAGCTTCCGCTGAAGTCGAAGCTGCCGATCCTCGGTGGAACCGTTCTCATCTCCGAGGCGATCATCGTCTACTTTGCCCTGCTTGTCGGATACGGTCTGCAGCCGTTGCCGTTCGGCTGGCTCGTGGCCGGGGCGGTGGTTCTGGGTGCGCTGTGCATCATCGCCACGGCAACCCTGCCGAAGAGGGCCGGCCAGAAGGGCCTGGGCATTCCGCTGGGGTGGATGATTCAGCTGCTGATACTGGCAAGCGGTATTGTTTTGGGCGGACTTGTTGTCGTCGCCGTCGTCTTCGGCGCCATGTGGGCCGTCGGCATCTACTGGGGCCGACGGATCGACCGCGAAGCCACCGCCTACGTCAAACAGGCATATCGGGCGGGCTCACCCGCTTCACCTGACAATCAGGAGAAAGAGGAATGATGAAGGAACGCACACTCGTACTTGTCAAGCCCGATGGCGTTGAACGCGGGCTGGTCGGCGAAGTCATCGGCCGCCTCGAAAAGAAGGGCTATGAGATCAGCGCCCTGAAGATGGTGCAGGCTGATCGCTCCATGCTCAGCGCACACTACGAAGAACACGAAGGCAAACCGTTCTACGAACCGCTGGTGGAGTACATGGGCAGCGGGCCGTCGGTTGCGATTGTCGCCACCGGCGAAGATGTGATCGAAGCCTTCCGCGTCATGGCCGGCGCCACTGACCCGACGACCGCAGCTCCCGGTTCCATCCGCGGTGACCACGGCCGCAATTGGGGCGAAAGCGTTGTGAAGAACATCGTCCACGGTTCGGATTCGACACTGTCGGCAGAGCGCGAAATCAAGATCTGGTTCCCCGAGCTCGACTGACCTTTCCAGGCAGACAGAAGCCGGCCTCCACCTCGTGATTCGAGGACCTCGTCACATGAGGCGGAGGTCGGCTTCTCTGTGTTCCCCACCGGAGCCGGTGGGGAAGGGACTGAACCGAGCGGGTCAGATGAGGCTTGAGAAGAAAGTCCAGAATTTCGCGACGATGCTCAGGTAGATGAGCGCGAGAGCCAGGGCGGACAGAAGAACCGCGTGAGATGCGAAGACCTGGACGACGGGGGAGTGCTGGGCTGCTGGCCCGAAGCCGCCGGTGAGTGCCAGGTGGCCCGCCGTGATGAACCACATGGGGATGACTACGGTCCACACGACGATGCACCACGGGCAGCCGATCCCGATGACGAAGATCGAGCTGATGAACAGGAAGATGACCAGTGCGACACCGCCGGTGAGGCCGATGAGCAGGCCGATTATGACCCAGCGGGGGATTTCAGTCCGGCTGATCAGAAGGACACCCAGCAGAAGCGGGAAGATGAACGCGGCAATGCCGATGAGCTGATTGGGAAATCCGAACAGCTGAGCCTGCCAGAAGTTCATGACGGAGCCGCACGAAAAGAACGGGTTGAAATCACAGGACAGGACATGCCCGGGATTCTCCAGCTTCTTGATTTTCTCAATCGAGAGATCAAAAGATGCGATCAAGCCGATGACGGCTGTCACCACGAGGAAGATCCCGAAGGGCCTCTTGCGGCTGAACCACGGGGCGGGCACGGGAAGCTCGGTTGTCTGCACACTGGATCCTGAGGTCATAGAAACATCATCCAACGCTTAAGCCCACCGGTCGAATCGAGGTGGCTCGGATCTGGAGGAGCACCGTGGATTCAGTGTTGTCCCAGGTGCGCTGTGACATAATGAGCACCAGAGCTCCGGCAGAGCAACCGCGCCGGGTGTGCTTCCACCTCTCCGAAGGATTTCGGCCAGGTTCAAGATGAAGCCCTGGGCCACCGCGCTGAGCATTCGCGCGAGCCCACAGCAGCTCACAGACTTTTGTGATTATGACAAGGACATGATCCCGGTCGCGGACGTTGCACCGCTCGATCGGGACGGGAGTTTTCAATGAGTGACACAGTGGATCCCACAGAGGGAATCCTTTCCGACCTCGAAGCGCTGCGCCAGCAGTCCCAGGGGCGCCAGGCGCGGGCGGAAGACGACAGCCGTCGCGCGGAGCTTCTGGAGTCGATCGCCGACAAAGCCGGCCAGAAGCGCAATGCTGAAAGCCGCGGCGAAAGCCAGGACGAACCGACAGAAGATCGGGTTGACGCTGCCGATTCCGAAGAAGAACACGGCCGCGACGCAGAAGACAGCGCCGAGAACGACGCTGACGACAAGGCTGGCAAAACAGTGTTTTCGGGCGGCCTGTTCTCCAACGCGGCCCAGCCGGAGGTCGCTGGTCTGCCCGTGAGTGCGGCATCCGCCGAACTGCAGACTGCACCCGCTTTCTCCGCACGGGCATCTGAGGATTACGACGACACCGAGGTGGTCCCCGTCACAGCTCCGGCCGGCGGTGCGCTGCTGTTCCAGCAGCCGAAGGCCGAACTGGGCGTTCAGGTGGATCCCGACTGGGAACCCGAAGACGATGACTACGACGATTCGGACGACACCGAGGACTCCGCTGACACGGACTCCGACGACAACTCAAACGACGACAGCGGTCGTGACGGCGGTCGGCGCCGCCGTCGCCGCGGTGGACGGGGTCGGCGCTCACGGTCGCGCGATGGCCGTGACGACAACGACGATTCGCACAGCGATTCGCACGGCGATTCCGATGACTCCGACGATTCCCGCTCTGGAGGTCGCAGCCGCCGCCGTGACGACCACGGTGACGACACTGATCAATCCGAGAACACCTCGACAGACTCCGACGACGACAGCGAAGACAACGGCGGGGACACCGGCCGCAGGCGCCGCCGCACTCGCCGCCGTGAGCGCAGCAGCCGTCGAACCACCTCGCTGGAAAGCGAAGTCACGGGTATCCGCGGCTCCTCCCGCGTAGAGGCCAAGCGTCAGCGCCGTCGGGAAGGCCGGGCCGCTGGGCGCCGTCGCCCCGTCATCACGGAAGCTGAGTTCCTGGCCCGCCGCGAATCGGTTGAACGCGCAATGATCGTGCGCGAAAAAGACGGCCGCACACAGCTCGTTGTCACCGAAGACGGCATTGCCGTCGAACACTACCTGTCGGAGAAGCGCCAGCAGTCTTCGCTCATCGGCAATGTGTACCTGGGCCGCGTGCAGAACGTTCTGCCCAGCATGGAAGCAGCCTTTGTCGATATCGGCAAGGGGCGCAATGCCGTGCTGTACGCCGGTGAAGTCAACTGGGACGCCCTGGGCATGGATGGCAAGCCCCGCCGTATCGAAGTCGCCCTCAACCCCGGCGACCCTGTTCTCGTCCAGGTGACAAAGGACCCCGTTGGGCACAAGGGCGCGCGCCTGACCGCGCAGATCTCTCTGCCCGGCCGCTTCCTCGTATATGTCCCCGGCAACCAGATGACCGGCATTTCGCGCAAACTGCCGGACAGTGAGCGCAGCCGTCTGAAGTCGATCCTGAAGGAAGCCGTCCCGGACGGCTCCGGCGTCATCGTACGCACGGCCGCGGAAGGCGCCTCGGAAGACGACCTGCGTCAGGATATCGAACGGCTGCACAAGCGCTGGGAGACCATCGAGGGGAAGTCCTCGTCCACCAAGGTGCGCGCACCGGAACTCCTGTACAGCGAACCGGACATGATGGTGCGCATCATCCGCGATGTGTTCAACGAAGACTTCAGCGAACTCGTGATCGACGGCAACCGCATGTGGGACGTCATCACCGAATACGTCGAATCCGTGGCACCCGACCTGCGGGATCGCGTATCCCGCTATGAGGGCGACGACGACATCTTCGACCACTACCGCGTGTCCGAGCAGATCGACAAGGCGCTCAACCGCAAGGTCAATCTGCCTTCCGGCGGTTCGCTCGTCATCGACCGAACAGAGGCGATGACAGTCATCGACGTCAACACGGGCAAGTTCACCGGTTCCGGCGGCTCTCTCGAAGAGACCGTCACGAAGAACAACCTCGAAGCGGCCGAAGAAGTCATTCGCCAGCTGCGCCTGCGCGACATCGGCGGCATCATCGTCGTCGACTTCATCGACATGGTGCTTGAGTCCAACCGCGACCTCGTGGTTCGCCGTCTGGTCGAATGCCTGGGCCGCGACCGCACCAAACACCAGGTCGCCGAAGTGACCTCGCTGGGACTCGTCCAGATGACCCGTAAGCGCATCGGCACGGGCCTGGCCGAAGGCCTCGCAGCTGCGGGGGAGGACCTTTCGGGACGCGGCCTCATGCTGCCGGGCACCGAACCGGACCACTCCGGTCGGCAGTACAAGTCGCGCCGAAAGAACCGCGACAACAAGGACACCTCGCGCAGTTCCCACAACAGTTCCGCCGGCAGCCAGCAGTCTGAAGAAGACGAAAAGCGCAGCCGGGAATCCCAGAAGGCCATGGCTGCCATTGCCAAGGCCACCATTCGGGATCACGAGGAGCCTCAAGCGCCCGCTGAATCCGACGAGCCCGCAGTCGCTGTTAGCGAGAAGCCCAAATCCTCGCGTGACGCCGCCGAAACGGCGAAGGCACCTGCCGACAGCGCCGAGAACCGCGCCGACGCCGCACATGACGACGGTGAACAGCGCGAACGCCGCACGCGTCGTCGTCGCGGAACCCGCGGAGGCGGCCGTCGAGTCAAATCGGCGGAGCCGGCTGACATCACCGAAGACTCCGCAGGGGACAACCGGGGGAACAACAGTGCCGACAGGAGCTCGGCCGGCAACGCTGAAGCCGAAGCGGCTTCCCGCGAGCAGGCTCAGCCCGTCAGCATGCCGACGCCGGAATCGGAAGGTCTGCTCATGATCGGAGGCGCATCGCAGACGCGCATCCAAAAGGCAGTCCAAAAACCCGAGCCCAGGCCTGAGGAAGCTCCGAAGAAGCAGGAACCGAAGAAACCCGAACCTCCTGCTGAACCGGAACCGCCCATCCTCATCATCGGCCAGGACTGATTCGTGGCAGGGATCCTGCAGTCGGACATGACCGGCGGGATGCGGCGGTTGGCTGCCCTGCTCGGTCTCGACGGAGAGCGCGACGTCGAAGGCAGGCCGCTGTCTGACGATCAGCTGGCCGCCGCACTGCAGCTCCTCGGCTTTCCGGCCGAGGACAGCAGTGAACTGCAGATCCTCATCGACCGTGAAACCCGCCGGCAGTGGCACTCCGCCCTGCCGGCGGCGGTCGTTGCCGAAGCAGGACAGCCGGCGGCAATACCCGTACGTACGTCGGACCCCGCCTCCGCATGGGTCTCGACGGTCGCTCCGAGTGGGAACTCAGCGCCCGCAGACGTCACCCCGACGATCACGGGAACACAGACGGTGACGGTCGGCGGCACCTCGGAAGTGCGCCACGAGTACACCGCAATCGCACCGGTTCGTGAGCCTGGCATTGCCGAAATCCAGTGCTCCACATCCGGCGCGGTCAGTCGTGCACCGCTCATCGTGAGCGAGCCGGCCAGGCTGCCCAGTGCGCGCGGCTTCCGTCTGCATCTGGCCTCGGCCCGCATGAGCAGGTCATGGGGAGTGGGAGACTTCGCCGACTTACGCGACATCGCGGTGCAGGCAGCCGCCGTCGGCGCTGAAGCACTCGTGCTGTCCCCGGTGACCGCATCTGCCGGACACGACCCATTCGATGTTGAGAGCCGGTGTGCTCTCGATCCGCTCTACATCAGCATCACCGACACCCCAGAGTATGGAACCGCACAGAACGCGACCCGCCAGGCGGTGTGGGCGCTCGGCGTTGACCTGCTGGAGAGCTCATCTCTTAACAAGCCCATGAATCCCGAGTTGGTGCGCGAACGAAAACTCCGTGCGCTTCTGGCGCTGTACGAAGTTCCGGTGCGGACAAGCAGGCATGCGGAATTCGCGTCGTTCTGTGCTCAAGCTGGTCCCGGGCTGCGCGGATGGGCGGTGTACCGTGCCATGCGGATGGACGCGTCGGTGCCCGAATCGTCCGATGCGCGTGAGGTTCACATTTTTCAGGAGGAGCGCTCCGATCTCGTTGACTTCTGGCTGTGGGTGCAGTTCATTGCCCGAGAGCAGTTCGCGTCCGCGGTCCAGGCTCCGGCACAGCTGGGCTATGAGCTTCGGACAGCTGTTCACGTGCCGCCGGCAGGTCACGTGGACGCATGGGCTATGCCGCAGACGGTGCTCAGTGTCAATGAAGGGGACCGGTCGTGGATGCGTGGTGTGTTTGCGGATGCGGATGCCGCCGATGCGGTCCTCAACGCCGTTGCCGACACGGCTTTTCTGCTGGCTGGGGCCGATGTCATCACCGGGCTTGACTGTGAGACCGTTCCAGCGGGAGACACGGACATTCGGATAGCGGATCCGGTTCTCCCGGCGGCTTTGGGCGCCTTGGCCAGCCGATACGGCGGGGGGGGGCGGCGCTGCCCGCCGGCGCGGGGACGAACCTGGGCCCTTGGGGGGCCACGGATACGGCGCGCACCGCACCCGGGGGATGCC
>CABTZE010000070.1 GCA_902489215.1 uncultured Brevibacterium sp. | reverse complement strand
TGAAGATCAGCGTCAGCACCTGGAGCTGACCCGCAACCTCGCGCAGCGGTTCAACACCCGCTACGGGCAGACGTTCACGGTGCCGGAAGCGGCCATCATGAAGCAGTCGGCGAAGATCTACGACCTTCAGGACCCCAGCGCGAAGATGTCGAAGTCGGCGAAATCGCCGGCTGGCCTGGTGAATCTGCTGGACGAACCGAAGGCGCTCGCCAAGAAGTTCAAGTCCGCTGTTACGGACGCTGGGACGGAAATCGCCTACGACCCCGAAAACAAGCCCGGTGTGTCGAACCTGCTGACTATTTACTCGGTGCTGGCTGACAAGCCGATCGACCAGATCGTCGCCGACTACGAAGGCAAAATGTACGGCCACCTCAAGGTGGATCTGGCTGAACTCGCCGTCGAGGTGTTCACACCCGTGCGCACTCGCACCAACGAACTGCTGGATGATCGTGCGCAGCTCATGGCGATTCTTGAGCAGGGACGTCAGAAGGCTGCTGCTGAAGCAGAGAAGACCCTGCGGACTGTCTACGACCGGATTGGGTTCCTCTGATGCCTCACGCGGGATCGGAATCCCGTAGCCGCCAAAGTAAGGGCCGCGGGGGCCTTGCTCGCGGCGGCCGCGGCGGAGGCTGGACTCAGGCTCGCTCCAGCATGGGGCACCGGCCGGTCAACCTGACGCCCGAGGCGCTGCATACCGCCGCCCGCATGGAGGACCGTTACCACGAGTGGCGGCGCGGACGTGCGGAGAAGCGCGGCTGGAAGCCTGCGGTAGTCGCCTATGACTCCTATGGGTCCGAGACCTTTATTCGGGTGCTGGGGCGCATCGTGCTCAGCCCGGAGGACGCTGAATCGCCGAAGAAGGACCGGAATGTGCGCGGATGGCGCAACTTTGCCGCCGTGCCGCAGTCCAATGAGGTCGCGTGGGTGCGTGTCGGGGGACAGGAGCACATGGTCACTGCTGATCGCGGGGGAATCATCGATGCTGTGATCCCCGGCAACTACAGTCGCGGCAAAGCGAAGCTGGAGATGTGGACCAGCGGTTCGGGCCTGGACACGGCAACTGCGCACATCATTGACGATGAGCAGCGCTTCGGCATCATCTCGGATATTGACGACACCGTGGTGGTGACTGCCCTGCCGCGGCCCTTTTTGGCTGCGTGGAATTCGTTTGTGCTCAATGAGCATGCGCGCTCGCCGGTGTCAGGGATGGCTGTTCTGTATGACAGGCTGTCGTATCTGCGGCCGAACTCGCCGATCCTGTACCTGTCGACCGGAGCGTGGAACACCCAGCCGGCGCTGACCAGGTTCCTGCACCGAAACATGTACCCCTCCGGGCCGCTGCTGCTGACCGACTGGGGGCCGACACCCACGCGAGTCTTCCGGTCTGGGCAGGATCACAAGCGGACATCTCTCGAGCGTTTGGCCAGGGAGTTCCCGCACATCAAATGGCTGTTGGTCGGTGACGACGGGCAGCACGACGAAGAAATCTACGGCGAGTTCGTCGAAAACCACCCAGAGAACGTCGCAGCTGTAGCGATTCGCCAGCTGACCGCAGGTGAAGCCGTGTGGGCCGGCGGACGTTCCCGGAGGACCGGGCGCGGTAAGAACATTCCCTGGTTCTACGGGGCCAACGGTGCGGAGCTGGCTGAACAGCTCGAAGCCAACGGCTTCTCCGCCCTGCCGAACTAGCAGGCCGCGCCCTGCCTAGGCGCTGTCTGGCTAGGTGAGCTGAGGTCGCCCCGGCCCTGCACCTCGGCACCCTGACCTCAGCCTCGACACCCGACCTCCGCCTCGTTCTGTTGGCTAAGGTGCCAACCAAAACCTCCGCCCACGCGTTAGCAACAAAAACTCCCGTTAGCCGTCGTTGCTAAGCCGCAGAACCCGGCTAAGGGGTGTTTTCTTGTTGCTAAAGCGCAGATTCCGGCTAAGGGGTGTTTTCGCTGTGACTCTGGAGGCTCTGGAGGCAACACCGAAAGAGCACAAAGAAAGGGGGCGAGCCCTTTCGGACTCGCCCCTTCCTTAAGTCTGGGCCGCAGCCTCTAAGAGCTGCGGCCGGCACACGCAATCAGAATGCGCGGGTGAGAAGTGCCTGCTTGACTTCGGCGATTGCCTTGGTCACCTCGATGCCGCGGGGGCATGCTTCGGTGCAGTTGAAGGTGGTGCGGCAGCGCCACACGCCTTCCTTGTCGTTGAGCACTTCGAGGCGCATTTCAGAGCCTTCGTCACGCGAGTCGAAGATGAAGCGGTGCGCGTTGACGATTGCCGCCGGGCCGAAGTACTGGCCGTCGGTCCAGAACACCGGGCAAGACGTGGTGCAGGATGCACACAGGATGCACTTGGTGGTGTCATCGAAGCGCGCACGGTCTTCCTGCGACTGCAGGCGTTCGTGCGTCGGTTCGTGGCCCGAGGTGATGAGGAACGGCATGATCTCGCGGTACGACTGGAAGAAGGGCTCCATGTCGACAATGAGGTCCTTTTCAAGGGGCAGGCCCTTGATGGCCTCAACCGTGATCGGCTTGCTGGTGTCGAGGTCCTTCAGCAGCGTCTTGCAGGCAAGACGGTTGCGCCCGTTGATGCGCATGGCGTCCGAACCGCAGACACCGTGTGCACAGGAGCGGCGGAAGGACAGCGAACCGTCCTGTTCCCACTTGATCTTGTGAAGGGCGTCAAGCACACGGTCGGTGCCGTGCATGGTGACCTGGTAGTCCTCCCAGTGCGGCTCCGAGTCGGTTTCCGGGATGAAGCGGGCGATGCGGAACGTGCACTCGAAAGTGGGGATTTCGCCGCCTTCTCCGGACACGCTCGACGGAAGGTCGATCTTCGATGCCGGTTCCGGGGTTTCGTTGTTCTCTGCCATCAGTACTTACGCTCCATGGGCTCGTAGCGGGTGACGATGACCGGCTTGGTCTCCAGGCGCATGCCGGGGATCCCTTCAGCGGTGCTGTTGGGGTCCAGGTAGGTCATCGTGTGGTGCATGAAGTTTTCGTCGTCGCGGTCCGGGTAGTCCTCGCGGAAGTGTCCGCCGCGCGATTCCTTGCGGTGCAGTGCGGCAACGGCGACTGCTTCAGCCAGCTGCAGGAGGAAGCCGAGTTCGATGGCTTCGAGCAGGTCGAGGTTGTAGCGCTTGCCGCGGTCGTGAATGCCGATGTTCTTGTAGCGTTCACGCAGCTTTTCGATGACGTCGAGGGCCTCGCGCAGGGTTTCGTCGGTGCGGAACACCTGAACGTTGGCGTCCATGATCTCCTGCAGCTCAGCGCGGATGTCGCCGACGAGCTCGGTGCCCTTGGAGCTGCGCATGGTTTCGATCATGTCGATCACCATGTCGGCTGCGTCGTCTGCGACTTCCTGCTGCTCGGCGGTCTTGGCGAATTCGGCCGCGTTGATGCCGGCGCGCTTGCCGAAGACGTTGATGTCGAGCAGCGAGTTGGTGCCCAGACGGTTGGAGCCGTGTACCGAAACACATGCACATTCACCGGCGGCGTACAGGCCGGGAACGATGGTGTCGTTTTCGGCGAGCACTTCACCGTTGACGGTGGTCGGGATGCCGCCCATGCCGTAGTGGGCCGTCGGGAAAACGGGGACCGGTTCGGTGTAGGGCTCGACACCCAGGTAGGTGCGGGCGAACTCGGTGATGTCCGGCAGCTTGGCGTCGATGTGTGCCGGCTCGAGGTGGGTGAGGTCCAGCAGGACGTAGTCCTTGTTGGGGCCAGCGCCGCGGCCTTCGCGGACCTCGTTGGCCATGGAGCGGGCCACGATGTCACGCGGAGCGAGGTCCTTAATCGTGGGCGCGTAGCGTTCCATGAAGCGCTCACCGTCGGCGTTGCGGAGAATACCGCCTTCACCGCGGGCTGCTTCGGACAGGAGGATGCCGAGTCCAGCAAGGCCCGTGGGGTGGAACTGGAAGAACTCCATGTCTTCCAGCGGGATGCCGCGCTTGTAGGTGACGGCCAGGCCGTCACCGGTGAGCGTGTGGGCGTTCGAGGTGGTCTTGAACATCTTGCCGAAACCACCGGTTGCGAACACAACGGCCTTGGAGCGGAAGACGTGGATTTCGCCGGTGGCGAGTTCGTAGGACACGACACCCGCAACGACCTTCTTGCCGTCGACTTCGTTGATGATGACGTCGAGGACGTAGAACTCGTTGTAGAACTCAACGCCGTGCTTGACGCAGTTCTGGTAGAGGGTCTGGAGGATCATGTGGCCGGTGCGGTCTGCTGCGTAGCATGCGCGGCGGACCGGCGCCTTGCCGTGATCGCGGGTGTGACCGCCGAAGCGGCGCTGGTCGATTTTGCCTTCCGGCGTGCGGTTGAAGGGAAGGCCCATCTTTTCGAGGTCGAGCACGGCGTCGATGGCTTCTTTTGCCATGACTTCGGCTGCGTCCTGGTCGACGAGGTAGTCGCCGCCCTTAATGGTGTCGAAGGTGTGCCATTCCCAGTTGTCCTCTTCGACGTTGGCCAGTGCGGCGCACATGCCGCCCTGTGCCGCGCCGGTGTGGGAGCGGGTGGGGTAGATCTTTGTGAGCACTGCGGTGCGTGCACGCTGGCCGGATTCGATGGCTGCGCGCATGCCGGCGCCGCCAGCTCCGACGATCACAACGTCATAGTCATGTACCTGCATAAGGTCTCTATTCTCCTAAGCGGCGGTCAGGCCTGGCAGAAGCTCGGCAGCAGCGACGGGTCTGCGCCGGTCGGGCAGGGGCTGAAGGTGAAGATCACCAGGGTGCCGAGCACAACGATGATTGCGGACGCCACGTAGAGGATGATCTGCAGCGTGACGTTGGTGCGCGGCTTTTCGGCGTAGTCGTTGATGATGGTGCGCATGCCGTTGGTGCCGTGGAGCATGGCCAGCCACAGCATGGCGAGGTCCCAGATCTGCCAGAACGGGTTGGCCCACTTGCCGCCGACGAAGCCGAAGTCGAGGCCCTGGACGCCTTCGCCCATCCACAGGTTCACGATCAGGTGACCGAAGATCAGGATGACGAGGAATACGCCGGAGATGCGCATGAACAGCCATGCGAACAGCTCGAAGTTCGACTTGGTGGTCTTGTGGCGCTGGTATTCGGCGCGGGGCTTGGGGATAACGGGTGTTGTCACTGTGCTCAGCCTCCGAACGTGTGCATCAGCTGGCGGGGGATGAACGCAATCATCACGATCAGCCAGAGGACCATGACTGCCCAGAACAGTTTGCGCTGGTTCTTGGGGCCGCCCTTCCAGAAGTCAACGAGGACTACTCGCAGGCCGTTGAAAGCGTGGTAGGCGATTCCTGCTACCAGTCCGATTTCGGCGAACGCCATGAGAGGCGTTTTGTACGTTCCGATAACTGCGTTGTAAGCCTCGGGCGAGACGCGAACGAGAGCAGTGTCGAGCACGTGTACCAGCAGGAAGAAGAAAATGCCGACGCCGGTGACGCGGTGAGCGACCCAGGACCACATTCCCTCGTGTCCGCGGTACAGAGTGCCCGTTGACGCTTTGGCCACGGGTCATCCTCCATTTTGCGATTGCGTGTATAGCGTTTTGAATCTACGCCCGTCTCACAGTATTTTCCAATCTTCCGTTGTGCCGGCGTTGGGTTTTCTGTGCGTCGCGCGCAGGCTCTTGTCAGCTGGCCGTTCGGTCGGTCGGCTGAGGATGCCCCTATTGTCTCATGTCCGGTTTTGTCTTGAACCGGCGACTCTCAGATAATTAGCGCATGTTCTCGTGCCCTATCGGGCGCTCCCTCCCGGTCCCCGCGCACGAGGCGGAGTCCCGGTCCCGAACCTGTCTCCACCTCGTGAGTGGAGTGGGGTGGGCAGTGGGTACCATTCGGCGCGCGTTCGGCGTTGGTGTGGTGTGGTCGTGAGCGTGTCGGTCCGGTGGGAGTCGGGTGCCTGCGAGACAATCGAGCGATGCTTTCTCGTTTCCACGCTGTAATTCCGGCCGGCGGTTCCGGCACTCGGCTGTGGCCGCTGTCGCGGCAGGACCAGCCGAAGTTCTTGCTCGATGTTTTGGGCTCGGGCCGTTCGATGCTGCAGGAAACGTGGGCGCGGATTGAGGATCTCGCCGCTGTTGGGAACCGTTGGGTTGTCACGGGTCAGGCTCATGAGCAGGCCGTGCGGGAACAGCTGCCAGCACTTGCCGAGCCGAATGTGATTGCCGAACCTTCGCCGAAGGACTCCGCGGCGGCCATCGGCTTGGCTGCGATGCTCATTCACCGCAGGGACCCTGAGGCTGTCATTGGGTCGTTTTCGGCTGACCACTCGATTACCAATGCGTGTGAGTTCCGCCGTGTTGTCGCGGAGGCCTATGCGGCTGCCGCCTGTGGCGACATTGTGACGATCGGCATCACTCCGACCTTCCCGTCGACCGCGTACGGCTACATCAAGGCGGGTAAGCGCCTGGGCCTGGCAGAAGCGCCGACGGCCATGCGGGCGGAGAAGTTTGTGGAAAAGCCTGCGGCTGACACTGCGCGCCGGTACACCTATTCGGGCCGCTACCGCTGGAATGCGGGCATGTTCATTGCCCGGGCGGATGCTCTGCTTGCGCAGTTCAAGGAGTTCTCGCCTGACCTGTACGCGGGTCTGTCCGCAGTTGCCGATGCGTGGGGCTCCGAGGATCACGAGGCGGTGCTCGCTGATATCTGGCCGGGTCTGGAGGCCATTGCGATTGACTACGCGGTGGCTGAACCGGCTGCCGAACAGGGTCGGGTTGTTGTGGTCCCCGGTGACTTCGGCTGGGACGACGTGGGTGATTTCGCTTCGGTCGCTCAGCTGCGCCAGCCTATTCCCAGCGAACCGTCGAGCGTTTTTGCAGCCGGCGATGACGTGCGGCTTGTCGACGTTGATTCGTCCGGTTTGGTGTATTCGACAACGGAGCGGGCAATTGCGCTGGTCGGTGTGGAGAACATCGTGGTCGTCGACACTGACGACGCCCTGCTGGTCACTCGCCGTGCCGTGGCGCAGAGGGTGAAGGAAGCGGTGAAGCGGGCGCGCGAGCTCGGCTACGACGACGTTCTGTGACGCCAAAGGTGTTGGAAGTGTGACGCCAGAAGTCACCGCGGCGCCGGCGCAGTGGGGCTTGGGCGTAGTATCGCCCGGATACACATTTGAACGGAGGCACAGTGATCCAGGCGGAAGTTGCGGCATTTGCCGACGAACTGCGGGACTTTCGGCGTGATATCCACGCTCACCCAGAGCTGTCGTATCAGGAGTTCCGCACCACCGAAAAGATCGCTGAGCGGCTGACCGCCGCGGGCCTCAAGCCTCGTCTGCTGGAAGGCACGGGACTCACCGTCGATGTGGGATCCGGCCCGGTCAAGTGCGGTCTGCGCGCCGACATTGATGCTCTGCCGCTGGACGATCTGACCGACACGCCTTTCGCCTCGACCGTCCCTGGTGTTGCCCACGCCTGCGGGCACGACGTGCACCTGACGTCGCTTATGGGTGCGGCCCTCGTCCTCAACGAGATTGACCGTCGCCAGGGCCTGGGCGGAACGATCCGCTGTATTTTCCAGCCCGCCGAAGAAGTCACTCCCGGCGGTGCTCTCAAAGTCATCAATCAGGGCGTCCTGGAAGACGTTCCCGTCTGCTACGCCCTGCACTGCGACCCGGCCGTCGACGTCGGCAAGGTGGGTTCGCGCATCGGCGCCATCACGGCAGCCGGTGACACCGTCATCATTCGTCTGCGCGGCCACGGCGGTCACACCTCGCGTCCGCATCTGACGGAAGACCTCGTGTACGCGCTGGGCAAACTCGCCGTCGACCTGCCGGCTACCCTCCACCGCCTGATCGATCCCCGCCACGCGATTTCTCTGGTGTGGGGCGCGATCGAAGCCGGCCACGCACCGAACGTCGTTCCCGGCGAAGGCCAGCTGATGGGAACGCTGCGCTGCCTCGACGTTGACGGCTGGAACCAGGTGGCGGAAGTCCTACCGGAACTCGTGGACCGCATCGCGGGACCCTATGGGGTCGAAGTTGAACTCGAGCACCGTCGCGGAGTTCCCCCGGTGGTCAACACGGAAGACGAAGTCTCCTCAGCAGAAGCCGCCATCCGCCGTGAACTCGGCCCCACCTCGGTCCAGTTGACCCCACAGTCGATGGGCGGGGAGGACTTCGCGTGGTACCTCACTCACGTGCCCGGTGCGCTCATTCGTCTGGGAACGCGCACCCCGGGCGGGCGCACCTACGACATCCACCAGGGCGACCTGCTCATTGACGAGGACGCACTGCCTGTTGCCGTGCGCGTCTTCACAGCGCTCGCCCTGGAGCGCCTGGGCTTCCACGGCGAACCCTGATCTGCGGCTTTCCGCCTGTTTCTGCGGGAATCGCACAGCTGACGAGGTGGAGCTCACCTGGGTGTCCGGGTTGGGTCCCTGCTTGTGTCAGGGGCAGTCGTTAGACTGGCCGCGTGGATGAAAACCTGTTCCCGGTACCGGCCGGAGTGCACCCGGAAGACCCAATTCTGCAGCTGCCCAAAGTCAGTCTGCACGACCACCTGGACGGCGGTCTGAGGCCAGCCACGATCATCGAACTGGCTGCCCAATCTGATATTGAACTCCCTGCGGATGACCCTGAAAAGCTGGGGGAGTGGTTCCGCACTCAGGCCGATTCGGGAAGCCTGCCGGAATACCTCAAGACCTTCGGCGTGACGGTGGGTGTTCTGCAGAGCGCGGAAGCTCTGACGCGCGCAGCACGCGAATGGACGCTCGACCAGGTGGCAGACGGTGTGTTCTACGCGGAATGCCGTTGGGCACCGGAACAGCACGTGAGCGGCGAACTCACCATGGACGACGCCGTGGCCGCGGTGGAAAAGGGCATGGAAGAAGGCGTGGCCATTGCTGCCCAGGAGGGCCGCACCATCACGACCGCGCAGATTCTGACCGCCATGCGCCAGAACGACAACTCGCTCGCGGTTGCTGAGCTTGCGCTGCGTCACCGTGACAACGGGGTTGTCGGCTTTGATCTCGCCGGCCCAGAAGACGGTTACCCTGCTTCGGCGCACAGGGCAGCGCTTGATCTGCTGCGCGGCGAACTGTTCCCCACAACTCTGCACGCCGGTGAAGACGGCGGTCTGAACAGCATGATGGATGCGATTGCCGCCTGCGGTGCCGTTCGCATCGGCCACGGTGTCGACATCGTGCAGGACATGCAGATCACTGACGGCGCGGGCGAAATCGGCCGCCTTGCCGCGTGGGTTCTCGACCGCCAGATTCCGCTGGAAGTGTGCCCGTCCTCGAACATTCAGACCGGAGCAGCCCGTTCCATCGAATCCCACCCCATTACGGGTCTGAAGGACCTGGGCTTCAACGTCACGGTCAACCCGGACAACAGGCTCATGTCGCAGACCTCGGTGACGCGAGAAATGCGACTGCTCGTAGAGCACGCGGGCTGGGACATCATCGACCTTGAAATCGCGACTGCCTCAGCTCTGCGTGCCGCGTTCATCCCGCTGGACGTGCGCGATCGCCTGCTGGAGGAAATCGTGATGCCCGGCTTCGAACGGATCGATCTGTGAGCCGTCCCGGAAGTTCTGACCGGCCCGATGGAGCCGGCCGCCCAGGTGACTGGCGCCGTGAAGAACGGGAGCGGCGCAAGCGCGGCGAACCATCGGCAATCCAGCCGAAGCAGCGGCCGGAAGTCGACCTTCCACGGCGTCCGCTCAGCCTGGTGGGAGCGGTCGTCACTATGGGGCTGCAGGGAGCCGCGCTGCTCATTGCCGCCGGCATCTACGTCTACACCGGTCTGACGGGGGCGGGCAGCAGCCTGGGGTCGCTTGTCGGCCTGGCGCTCATGTTCCTGCTGATGTCCGCATCCATGTTCGGCATAGCCAATGGCCTGTGGAAGTACCGCCGGTGGGCTCGCCCGGCCGCAGTTGCGTGGAACATCCTGCTGCTGTTCTTCGCCTGGTCTGTTCGGCCCGGTGTCTTCAGCGAAAGCGGGGACTACATGTTCTGGGGGCCGCTGATCCTCGGGGTCGAAATGCTAGTGCTGATGTTCCTGCCGGCGACCCTGCGAGCCTATGACGAAGGTTTGCGCAGGCAAGACGAAGCCGCGCAGCGCGGCGCTTATTAACCTGGCGCTGAATGAGCGCTTGGGCTGAAGAGCTTTGAAGCCTCAGCCGCCCTGCACGTAGTCGCCGCAGGCGGTGGCGAGTCCGTCGCCTTCAAAGTCTCCGCCGCTGTCGCGCAGATTGCGGCTGGCGTCTTGGATGGCCCACCAGACCTCCGGTGAGGACAGCCATTCTTTGCGCAGGCCATCGCGTGCGCCGGGGTCCTGGGACAGTTTGTCGACGTCAGCCCCGGCGGGCCTAAAAACGAAGACCCCCTGTGGCAGAGCCTCGCAGAGGCAGCTGATTCGGGAGGCCCCATCTACCTGTGGG
>CABTZE010000069.1 GCA_902489215.1 uncultured Brevibacterium sp. | reverse complement strand
CTCTCACCCACTCTGTCGTCAACCTCGACCTGGGACTCGACGCACTCGACTGAACCGCCCACCCGAGCCGGTTCTGCCGTTACGATGGCCCCATGACGCGCACAGCTCTGGACTACGACGACAACTGGTTCTCCGCGGACGAACTGGCGCATCTGCGCCGCCGCCTGCCGATCACCTACGTGCACGCTGTGCCGCTGCTTCTGGACCAGACCGGTGAAGTCGAGCGCATCGGCCTGCTCATGCGTCAGTCAGACGGGCGCCTGGGACGCGAGCTCGTAGGCGGGCGAGTCAAGTATCACGAGCCCCTGCGGGCGGCCCTCCAGCGGCACCTCGAAAGCGATCTGGGCCCGCTGGCACTCCCCCGCCTTCCAGAGTCCCTCACCCCGTTCCACGTGGCAGAGTACTTCCCGACCGAGGGCGAGTCCCGCTACTACGATCCGCGGCAGCACGCGATTGCGCTGTGCTACACGGTTCCCGTCACCGGTGAATGCCAGCCCAGCCAGGACGCGCTGTCAGTTGACTGGTACACCCCGGCCCAGGCAGTTGCGGACACCGTGGCCGAAGACATGGCCCACGGTCAGCACAACATTGTGAAACTCGCCCTGGCTCACTGCGGAGTGCTCCCCTAAGCTGCGCTTCCGCGCAGCGGGTGGCTGCTGTAAGGCACGCCTAGCCTTTCTTTGGAGCGCCTCTCCTTCGTGGCGGACGGCGTCGGAAAGTACGACGCTTATTGCATGACGAACCAAGATTCACCTGCTGGCCACTCTCAGCGGAACGAACCTCACGGCGCTTCGGGCACCTCACAGAAACTCAATTGGCTGCGCGCCGGTGTGCTCGGCGCCAATGACGGCATCGTCTCGGTTGCCGCGGTTGTCGTCGGTGTTGCCGGTGCAACCGCCGACCTCGGCGCAATCGCCGCTGCCGGTACAGCCGCGGTTCTCGGCGGTGCCGTATCCATGGCACTGGGCGAATACGTGTCGGTGTACACCCAGAAAGACGCTGAACACGACATGATCGCTCGCGAAAAGCGCGAACTCGCCGAAGACCCAGAAGGTGAACTCGAAGAGCTCACGGTTCTCTACCAACAGCGCGGACTATCGCGCGAAACAGCTGAGGCCGTCGCGCAGGAACTCACCGCGAAAGATGCCCTGCGCGCACACCTGACAATGGAGCTCAACCTCGACGAAGATGACATCGTCAGTCCCTGGCACGCCGCGTGGGCGTCGTTCTTCGCTTTCCTCGTCGGCGCGATCCTGCCGATGGTCGCCATCCTCCTGCCGCCGCCGGAGCTGCGCATCGGTATCACTGCCGTGGCAACACTCGTCGCACTCGGACTCACGGGAGCCCTAGGCGCCAAACTCGGTGGAGGCTCCGCCGCCAAAGCGGCCGTCCGCGTTGTGATCGGCGGTGCGCTTGCACTGCTGGTGACCTACCTCGTGGGTGCGTTCCTGGGCACCTCGGTCGGCGCCTAAAACAGCCCCGCAGACGCAAAAGGTGTGAGCCGCGAACACTGTGTTCGCGGCTCACACCTTTTCTGCACCCAGCTGCTGGCCGAGCGTGAAGATCAGCTGCGCATCAGTTGGGGCGCAGCGGCAGACCGTTGGAGTCCTTGGCGTTGCCGGCGAGCATCATGATGCCGTCGATCAGGCCCCACAGCGAACCGAGGCCGAAGGTGACGAACGTGACGATCAGCTGCGCAACACCCAGGCCGATGTGGCCGGTATAGAAACGGCCGACACCGAAACCGCCCAAGAGGATGCCGAGCAGACCGGCGACCAGCTTGGACTTTTCGCTGTAGGGCAGACCCGAGACCGGGTCATAGCCGTAGGGAGCACCGGGTGCGCCGGCACCTGGGCCGGGCTGACCGTGTCCGGCCTGGTGAGTGCCGGGCTGGTTGGGAGCAGCCTGCTGGCCCTGACCCGGGTAGCCGGCGCCGGGCTGGCTGGGAGCAGCCGGCTGGCTGTACGGGTCGTAGGCTGCCGTCTGTCCAGCATCAGTCGGCTGGCTCGCTGGAGCAGCTTCCGGCGCCGGCGGGGCGGCCGGTTCCTGCGGCTGTTCGTACGGCGAACCGCTGTCCTGCCCGAAAGCAGCGTTGCCTTCTGCGTTCTCCGAGTTGCTGCCATATGGGTCGTAGGGCGGCTGAGCCATGTTCTCCTCCGTCAAGTTTGCTGAATGACTGAACAAAATTACCGGGCCAAAATGTACCCGGCTTCACAGTCAGGTTACATAAACATGACGACCGCCGACTACTATTTCGCTGCTTTTGTCTCCCACACCGGCAGAAAAGTAGTTAACTGTGAATTATGGATTTGCTGATCATCTATGTAGCGACCGTGTTTCTCTGCGGGTTGGCCGCATGGGCGCTCCGGCTTCCAGGTTGCACTCCGCATCGGCGTGGTCTTGGCCTTCTCATCGACGATCGTCGTCATCAAGATCCTGCAGGACCGCGGTGACGAACAGTCCCTCTACGGCAATATCTGCATCGGCATCGCAATGGCTCTGATCCTGGCTACGCGCTGTTTGAGTTCTTCGGCCTGTCCGGCAGCCTGGGTGCTCTCATCATGGGCCTCGTCCTGGCCCGCTCCCCCGGAGCCGAACAGCTGTCGCACGCGCTGTTCACCTTCAAAGAGCTCATGCTCGTGGCGTTCTTCGTCAACGTCGGCTTCATGGGCCTGCCCACACGCCCGCCCCACCTCATCCACCCGGAAGACACGCTTCTCACGTCGACACTGAGAACACCACGATTGCATCCGTGGCCATGTACATCGAAGACGTAGAAGAGCTCAACCAACTGGGACTCGACGTGGTAGTGCACCTGCAGGACGGTGCCGGCGAAAGCCTTGCCGAGCGCACCCTCATCAAGCACTCCCGCACCGAGGAGCAGTGACTGCGGGGGTCAGGAGCTGGCGACCACGGTGGTCGAGGCTGCAATGGCGGCACTGGCCGCCACCAGGGCCGCTTCGTCTGCAGCTTTCTTGATGGCCTTGCGCACCGCACTGTCAGCGGCGGAAGCTTCTGCGGCTTCCCGCGCCTGTTTGATGAGCTCCTTGCGGTTGGGCGCAGAGCCGTCAATCGCGTGGCCCTCTTTCTTTCCCGCGGCCAGCAGCCCCAGAAGGGCGCCGGTGTGTTCGTTAACCTTCGGAGCGGTGCGAATGGGTCCGGTATCCAGCTGACGTGCAATTGACTGCCGCAGTTCATCACCCGTGACCCCATCTGCTAACCGCCACGCGGTACCGGCCGGAATGAACAGAAACTTCTTCTGTCTTGAACGCGTAACCCCCTGCTGCTGCAGCCGCTCCATGAGCGAACCGTGCAGGTCCTTGGTGAGTGCTTCAATTGCCTTCTGCGTTGTCAGCGGCTTTGCACTTTTGTCCTGCGCTTCCGTCAGTCGGGCAAGCGCAGCCGCCAGAAACGGGTCCGCGGGTACCGCCCCGTCTATGATTTCCACCCGCGGTTGCTTCTGGTCCGGTTCCGGCACAGTCACAGCACCGGCAACAAGCAGATCAGAGAACACCGCCCCGGCGAGCATCGCATCGACGTCTTTGCCGACGGCCACGGGACCTTCGGGTTTGCTGAGCAGAACAATGAGGTCATCAACGAGCAGGCTCATATCCCAACTGTACTCAGCTGAGCTTAGAAAAACAGGGGTCTTCAGAGAAGACCCGGGTGACGAAAAGGCACGAGGCGGAGCTCCACCTCGTGCCTTTTCTCATGACTTCCGCTCCTGTCGTCAGTCCTCGGACTGCGGTGGATTCTTTTTGCGCATGGGCAGCAGAGCAGGTGCCGTACGCTCAATGCGGTAGTCAATCCGGTTGTCCAGGCTCTCCTCCCATTCGCGGCGCATACGGTCAGACCAGTCTTCGTCCGGCACCAGTCCGCCGTCGGCAAGGTCGTCGACAACAGCCTCGCGCACGTGCTCGGTGAGTGCCTGCGCGCGGCCAAGCAGACGCTGACGCTCGACCAGCTTCTGATCAAGCTTGAGCGAACGCAGAGTCGCAAAGCACATGAGCAGCAGAATGATGCTGAACGGCAGAGCAGTGGCGAGCGCACCCGCCTGAATCGATTCGAGACCGCCGGACAGCAGCAGGGCGATGGCGATCGCACCTTCAAGGAACGCCCACAGGACACGCGTCCACAGCTTCGGGTTGGGGTGACCGCCCGAACACAGCATGCACACCACCAGCGAACCGGAGTCTGAGGAGGTGATGAAGAAGATCGTCACCAGAATGATCGCGATGACCGACAGCACACTTCCCAGCGGAAGCGTATTCAGCACCTGGAAGAGCGCGCTTTCGGCCACAACGCCTTCGCCGGAGGCCTTGTCCCACAGGTCGCCGACGGTCAGCTGGCGCAGAATTCCGGTCGAACCCATCACCGAGAACCACAGGAAGCCGACCGCTGTGGGCACGAAAATGACGCCCATGATGAATTCGCGGATTGTGCGTCCCCGGGAAATGCGGGCGATGAACACACCGACGAAGGGTGCCCACGAAATCCACCAACCCCAGTAGAACAGGGTCCAGGAAGAAGCCCAGGTCTGCCCGTCATCGCCGGTATAGGTGGCGGTGTCCATCGTCATGTTGAAGAAATCGGCCAGGTAGAAGCCGAGTGATTCCACCAGGTTGCGGAAGATGAAAACAGTCGGGCCCAGGATGATGATCGACACCAACAGAACGCCTGCCAGGGTCAGGTTTCCGGTCGAGAGCCACTTAATGCCCTTGCCCAGGCCGCTGACAACGGATGTCGTGGCAAGGAGGGTGATGACCACGATGAGCACAACCAGCAGAGTTTCGCTGACCTCGCTGATCAGCCCCATCGACTGCACACCGGCAGCAATCTGCTGGACGCCCAGACCCAGTGATGTCGCGACACCGAAGATTGTTCCCATGACGGCGACGACGTCAACGGCATCGCCCAGCCAGCCGTGGACGCGCTTGCCCAGGATCGGTTCGAGAGCCCAGCGAATCGACACGGGGCGTCCGCGGCGGTGAATGCCGTAGGCCAGGGCCAGGCCGATGATCGCGTAGATCGACCACGGGTGCAGGCCCCAGTGGATGAAGGTTTGGGCCATGCCGTGTTTGGCCAGCTGTTCGGGCCCGCCTTCCCAGCCGGGCTTCGGGTCTGATGTCGCGTAGATCAGCGGTTCCGCCACACCGTAGAACACCAGTCCCACACCCATACCAGCGGCGAACAGCATGGAGAACCAGGGGATCAAGCCGAATTCAGGTTCTTCGTTGTCCCGACCCAGTCTGATTCCGCCGTACTTGCTCAGCCCGAAGTACAGGGCGAAGACGATGAAGATCGCCACCACGAGCATGTACCACCAGCCGAGCGCACTGACGATCCAGTCCTGCGCGGTGGTCAGAACAGTGCCGGTGACATCGGGCAGGGCGATCGCGGCGACCGTGAGGACCGCCGTGATGATGAGCGAGGGCCAGAAGACTCGCGGGGTGATGAAGCCGCGACCGATTTTCACGCCCTGAGCGCGAAGCTGACCCACGATGCGCAGGTCGGCAGCTTCGTTGTCAATGGGGCGGATTTCGCCCGCTTCCGGGTCAAGAGGATCGACCAGCGCTGCATTCTGAGATTCGCTGAGCCGGTCTTCCAAGTTCATGTGGGATTCAGGGCGATCGGCCGAATTACCGGCTGTCATCCTTCGTCCTCCTTTGTCATCTGGTGACATGTCATCTATCCACACTACACAGGCACGGGTTTCGCAGGGAATGCGCAAAGTGTGCCGCCGGGGCGCGGGGAGCAGGTTTGGCGGCTGATGCGGCGGCTGGCGCGCGGACCGGTTGGTCCGCCCACTTTGCAGCCCACGAGGCGCCGGCTGGGTTGGTCTGCTTGATGCTGTGTCAGTGCCTCGTGGCAGTCTGTGCATATGACTTACGAATGCACGGACTGCGGCTATCGAAGCCCCAAGTGGCTTGGTCGCTGCCCCAAGTGCGGCGAATGGGGAACTCTGGAAGAAGCCGTCCAGCTGGGTGCTTCGGCCAAAACCAAGGCGGCGAAGCCCACAGCGCTGACCGCGGCAAAGCCCATGACGGAGATCGACCCCGCGTCGGCTCGTGCGCGCTCCACGCAGGTGAATGAGCTCGACCGTGTGCTCGGCGGCGGCTTCGTTCCCGGCGGAGTTGTTCTGCTGGCGGGAGAACCCGGTGTTGGCAAGTCCACTCTGCTGTTGGATGTCGCGGGCAAAGCCGCTGGAGCCGGGCAGCGGGTTCTCTACGTCACGGGTGAGGAATCTCAGGGGCAGGTGCGCGGCCGTGCTGAGCGGATCGGGGCTGTGCAGGAAAACCTGCTGCTGGCGGCAGAAACCGACCTTGCCACGGTGCTGGGTCAGATCGACGCGGTTTCGCCAGAACTGCTGATCGTCGATTCCGTGCAGACCATCGGATCATCGGAAGTCTCCGGCGTTCCCGGCGGGGTCACCCAGGTGCGGGAAGTCGCGGCGTCGCTTATCCGCGAAGCCAAAGTGCGTGGGCTGCCCACCATCCTTGTTGGCCATATAACCAAGGACGGCAATGTTGCCGGGCCCAGGCTGTTGGAGCACCTGGTGGACGTTGTGTGCAGCTTCGAAGGCGACAGACATTCGCGCATGCGCATTCTGCGCGCCCTGAAGAACCGCTACGGAACCACTGACGAAGTCGGGCTGTTCGACATGGACGAAACCGGCATCAGCAGTGTTGTTGATCCGGCCCAGATGTTCGTCGGCTCATCGAACTCTCCCGGCACGTGCCTGACGGTTGCACTCGAGGGCAAGCGCGCCATGATCGTCGAAATACAGGCTCTCGTCGACCCACAGGAAGGCGGCGGCTCACCCCGCCGGGTGGTCAACGGGCTGGATTCATCGCGTGTTGCTATGAACATTGCCGTTGTCGGCCGAAGTTTGGAACAGAGCATCAGCGGCCGCCACGACGTGTACGTGTCCACCGTCGGCGGCATCAAACTGTCAGAGCCGGCGGTCGATCTGGGGGTGTGTTTGGCGTTGGCGGGCGCGTATGCGGGAAGGCCACCCAAAGACAGGCTGGTCGCGGTGGGTGAAATCAGCTTGTCCGGCGAAATCCGTCGGGTGCCCGGAATCCAACAGCGGCTGATCGAAGCATCCCGGTTGGGCTTCAGCCGGGCCATAGTCGCAAAGGGATCACTCACCGACATCACGGTGCCGCAGGGCATGCGCGTCGCCGAATGCACCACGCTTCGCGATGCCGTCGACATCACATTCAGCTGAGCGCAGGTCTGCTGAGCACTGGTTTTCAGAACGCCGGCAGGAGTGCCTGAGCACTGCCTGCCGGCGTCACAGTTTCTGTGTTGTCAGCTGATGGCCTTCGCGTGACGGCGGGCAGTCTGCACGTAGTGCGCGGCTGACTGCGGCAGGAAGTCGAGCTCTTCCTGGGTCAGTTCACGGCGAACCTTGGCGGGGGCACCCGCAACAAGCGATCCATCGGGAACCTTGGTGCCCTCCAGGACCAGAGCTCCGGCGGCCACCAGGCAGTCTTTGCCGATCTCTGCCCCGTTCATGATGGTGGCGGACATGCCGATGAGCGTGCGATCGCCGATTGTGCAGCCGTGAACCACCGCGCTGTGGCCGACGGTGACGTCATTGCCCACAGTGCACGGGGAGTCTTCGTCGGCGTGCAGAACCACATTGTCCTGCAGGTTGGTGCGCTCTCCTACCGAGATCGTCGCGGTGTCACCGCGCACTGAAACCCCGTAAAAAGCACTGGAGTCTTCAGCCATGGTCACGTCACCGGAAAGGGTGGCAGTGGGAGCGAGAAATGCGGCGTCGTCAGCTTTCGGGACGCCATTGTCCAGAGGAATGATGTGTGCCATGTCACCATCCTAGCCAGACGCGAGCACAGAAGCAGAAAGACACGTGCTTCTCAAGCACGTGTCTTTCAGATCAGCTGACAGCGTCAGCGGCAACAGCAGAATCAGCTGTCTTTGCTGTCGGCCTCGCTGTCCTTCTTGCTGGCTTTGCCGTCCTTTTTGTCGGCTTTGCCGTCTTCTTCGCTGTCCTTTTCGGACTCGTCAATGACGGTGAAGGGGTGCGGCGGGCTTGTAGCCTTCCCCAGTTTCACAACCAGCTGGTATTCGCCGGGCTCAAAGCTGTCGGCGGTTTTGTTGCAGTTCTTGTCCGTGGGCACCAGAGACCACGACAGGGTGGTGTTCTTTGCTGTTCCCGGCGCAAACACACGCTGTTCGTCCTGCCCATCCGCGGAGCACCACGCTGAATCCCACACCGTCTTGTCATCCTGCTGGATGATGAACTGCTGCGAAGCCGAGCCGACCTCGATCTGGCAGGCGGCGGAGTGTTCGTTCTTGACGTTGAGGGTCATGGTGGCCTTTTCGCCGGCCTTGTACTCCTTTTTGTCCATTCCCGCGGTGAGAGTCACCTGGTCGGCAGGGCACGTGCCGCTGGCCTCGTCGCCTTCGGGTCCGGGTGCCTGCTCCTGCTGTTCCTCTTCGGCCGCTCCAGCCGCCGCTTCCTGCTGGTCGGCTGGTTTGGCGGTCTGCTCGTCTGAACCTGACAGGGCCTGCACGAGCAGGACGATTCCGACGATGAACAGGGCGAGGATGAGCACAGCCAAGCCCAGCACCGTCATTCGGCGGCGTCGGTACACTTCGGGAGGATGGCGGCGCACAGGCGCTGCCGGCCTCGGAGCACTGGAAGGAGTCATCCCTTTGAGCGTACGTCGCCGCACCGATTCCGTCCGTGGGACACACCGCCGACCGGCCGATCTCGAGGCCCTGCACACCGCTGTCATCGACTGGTTCGCCGAGTACGAGCGCCCCCTGCCCTGGCGGGAGCCGGACACCTCCGCCTGGGGTGTTCTGGTGTCCGAGGTGATGTCACAGCAGACTCCCATGTCCCGTGTGGCACCTCGCTGGAGCGAGTGGATGCGGAAGTGGCCCACCCCAGCGGACCTGGCGTCCGCCTCGACCGCGGATGTTCTGGTCGCCTGGGGCACGCTCGGCTATCCCCGGCGCGCGCTGCGGCTGCAGGAGTGCGCTCAGGCGATCGTTGCTGATCACGCCGGGAATGTGCCGCACGATGAGGAGGTGCTGCTGGGCCTGCCCGGGATCGGGGCGTACACGGCGGCTGCCGTTGCGGGGTTCGCCTTCGGTGCCCGCACTGCGATTCTGGATGTCAACATCCGCAGGGTTCTTGCCCGCGCGGTCGACGGCCACGAACACCCCGGAAATGCGACGAAGGCCGAAACAGCGTGGGCCCGGGAACTGCTGCCGGAATCACCGCAGCGTTCGGTCCGCTGGAACGCGGGAACCATGGAGCTTGGCGCTTTGGTGTGCACTTCCCGCAATCCACGCTGTGATGAGTGTCCGCTGCTGTCCCAGTGCGCGTGGGTTTCTGCGGGCAAACCCGCAAGCCCCGAGCGCAAACCGAAAACGCAGGCGTGGCATGGCACGGATCGTCAGCTGCGCGGGGCGATCATGGGTCTGCTGCGCACCGCCCATGGCACGCCGGTGCGAGCGGACCTGCTTGTTGCGGACACCGTGGATTTCGATGTTGATGCGGCTGCGCTGCTGCCAGACAAGGTGCAGGAGGGCATAGCGAAGGTCCGTCGGCTGGCTGACGGTGAAAGGATTGCGCGCCTGATAGGCGACCTTGAAGACGATGGGCTGCTGTGCCGGCAACCGGCAGAGCAGTCAGAACAGCTAGGGTACGGCGTTCTTACGCTTCCGCAGTCTCCGTCAGGTCAATGATCATGCGCTTATTGCCCAGGGTGTTGGGTTTGACGCGGGCCAGGTCGAGGAACTCGGCGGTTCCTTCGTCAGTCGAGTGCAGGAGCTCCTGAAAAACTGTTGGAGAGACCGGGATTCCCGAAATCTGCTCAAAGCCGAGGCTGGTGAAGAACTCAGTTTCGAATGTCAGGCAGAAGACCTTTTTGATGCCCATGATGCGGGCTTCTTCCAGCAATGTCGTGATGAGTGTACGGCCCACTCCCCTGCGGCGGTAGTCCGGACTGGTTGCAACCGTGCGGACTTCTGCGATTTCGTCCCAGAACACGTGCAGGGCAGCGCAGCCGGCAAGGGTTTCTGTGCCGTCTTCGGCGATGTCGACGATCACCCGGAACTGCTGCAGCGCTTCGAAGTAGCTGACCATGTCCTTTGCCACCAGGACGCGCTCATCGACCAGTGGCTGGGTGAGCGCATTGATCTTCGCGGCGTCAGTAGTACGTGCCCGGCGCAGAAACAGGCCGCTTTCAAGCCGAATGGGCGAATAGGCGGCTGAGAGCTGCTGGGCGATAGGACCTGCGGGTGCATTGGCGGACATGTTCTCAGTGTAGAAGGGCCCGGCGACGGTGGTTTCTTTGTCGGGCCCTTTTTCTTTTCGCTTTTACCGTCCGTTGTCTGGTGAAGGGTTT